>CAZIJE010000055.1:0-22868 GCA_964539435.1 uncultured Desulfovibrio sp. | reverse complement strand
AGCCAGCCGGACGCGCGAGGCCGCCGAAACGAAGGTACCCGGCAAAGACTGTCGCCGCTCCGGAACCGCAACGGGTCTCCAAAGGGCGGCAGCCCCTTGGCCGCCGGAGGCTTCAAATACTACGTTCCTTCCACATCAGCCTGGCGTGGCGCGCCTTTGAAGCCGGTGGCCAGGTAGAAAATTTCCTTGCTCTCGGCCCGGGAGCTTTTGGGTTTGACCACCCGGACCTTGTCGAAAAAGTCCCGCAGCCCTTTCAGGTAGGCCGGGGCGTCCGGCCCCTGGAAGATCTTGACCACGAATCCACCGCCGGGCTTGAGGCGGGCCACGGCCACGGACAGGGCGGCCTCGGCCAGTTCCAGGGACCGGGCCTGGTCCGTGAACTTGATGCCCGTGGTGCTCGGGGCCATGTCGCTTAAAACCACGTCGAACGGTCCCAGGGCGGCGAAGGCCTCCAGGATGTCCGGGCCGGGCTCGAGCATGTCGCCGATCAGGTAGGTGACGTTGTCCGGAAACTCCGTGCGCTCCGGATTGAGGTCGATGCCGAGGACCCGGCCCGTGGGCCCGACCTTCTTGGCGGCATAGAGGGTCCAGGAGCCGGGACAGGCCCCGAGATCGAGGACCCTGGCCCCCGGCGTCAGCAGGCGCGATTGTTTTTCGATCTCCTGCAGCTTATAGACCGAACGCGCCGGATAGTTCTCCTGCTTGGCCTTGTTGAAGTAGTGGTCGCGGTAGATTTTCATGGCGGCTGCCCGGGATACCGTTAACTGAAACAGGTTTCAAGGAAAAGACGCCCATGCCCCCTGGCGAGCGCCCGAAAAGGTCAGGCTTGGTCGACGAGACCGGCTGCCGGCGCACCCTGGACGCCGGTCCCGGGGCGTTCGCGGCCTTCGGCGCCGGCCCGGAACCGGTCTTCCTGGGCCTGGGGCCGGACCCGTCCGTGGCCGCCCGCCTGGCCGGCGGCGGGCCGGCGGCCTATGTCGAATGTCCGGACTTTACCGCGGCCATGCCGCCCGAATGGACCCGGGCCGTGCCCTCCGGCTGGGAGCGCCTGGAGCCCGATGCCCTGACGCCCGGCCGGGCGGCCCGGTCCAGGTTCTACCTCTACCGCCAAAACCCGCGCCTGTTCCCCTCGTTCTGGGGGCCGGTCTGGGCCCGTGTCCAACTGGCGCTCCTGCCCCGGCCGGACCGGGCCGAGGCGACGGAGACGGTGCTTTTGGCCCGCAGCCCGGACGGGCTCCTGGAGCCGGAAATCGCCCGGGCCCTGGGGGCCCTCGGCCGGGATGTCCTGGACGTCCCGGCCCGGGACAGCGCTCCGGCCGTGGCCCGGGCGCTGTCGGCCGGCCGGCCGGCCCTTTTTCTTGGCGTCAACGGCGCGGGCCTGGACGACGACGGGCTGGTCTTTTCGCTCCTGGCGGAGGCCGGCGTGCCGGCTGCCGTCTGGTTCGTGGACAACCCGTTCCATGTCCTTGGCCGGTTTCGCGGCCCGTTCTGGAAAAAGGCCCGCCTCTTTGTCACGGACGACGCCTTCATCGAACCGCTTCGGGACCTCGGGGCCGCGTCCGTGGCCCACCTGCCCCTGGCCGCCTCGGACCACTTCTTCACGGCCAAGGCCGAGCCCGGGCTCGCCGACCGGGCGGTCTTCGTCGGCCGCAGCGCCTTTGCCGGCCGCGACCGGTTCTTCGCCGGCTGCCGGGTCCCGGACGCCCTCCTGGACGCGGCCCGGGAACTGACCGCCCGGGGAGGCCGGCCGGACTTCCTGTGGTGGCGGCAGCGCCTGGACGATGCGCCGCTGTGGCCCGGCAAGGCGGCCAGGCAGGCGGGCCTCGGGGCCGAAACCGCCAACCTGGCCCTGCGGACCGGGGTCCTGGCCGCCCTGGCCGGGGTCGTGCCGCTGACGGTCCACGGCGATCCGGGCTGGGCCGGACGCCTGCCCGAGGGCGTGGCCCTTGGTCCGCCCGTGGACTACTACGGCCGGCTGGCCGGACTCTACGCCGGCGCCGGCCTCACCATCAACGTCACGAGCCTCCTGTTGCCCCACGGCCTCAACCAGCGCCACTTCGACGTCTGGGCGGCCGGCGGGTGCCTGCTGACCGACGCCACGCCCGGGCTGGCCCTTTTCCCAAGCGAACTGACCCGGCCCGTCACCTACGCCGCGCCGGATGCGGCCGCGTCCCTGGCCACATCGCTTCTGGCCGAGCCCGACCTCCGGGCCACCCTCGCCGCCGCCTGGAGAGAGGCCATCCAGGCCGGCCACCGCTACGAGCACCGGCTGGCCGCCCTCCTTTGCCAGTGCGCCGCCTGATTGCACCGCCTGCCCGGTCCGCCCCTTGCCGTCCGGCCAGGCGGCCTTAGCTTCTGGCAGCACACCCACGCAGCAAGACCGCGAGGCAAGAGATCATGGCGACACTGACCCACCCGACCATCATGCGGGCCCTGGACTGGGCCTGGACCCGGGCGGCCAAGGGCCTGCCCGGCCAGGAGTCGGCCGAGGCAATGGCCGCACGGCACATGGACCCGTCCATCCCCCTGGACAAGCGGCTGGCCGCCATCGTCGCCAGCCACAGGCGGCAGGCGGCGGCAACCGGCTTTCTGACCAACCTCGGCGGCCTGGCCCTGCTCCCGGCCACGCTGCCGGTCAACGTGGCGGGCACGCTTTTCATCCAGCTGCGCATGGTCCAGGCCATGGCCCTGGTCTGCGGCCACGATCTGGCGGACACCAGGGTGCGGGGACTGTGCGTCCTGTGCCTGTGCGGCTCCAAGGCGGCCGAGGTGGCGGGCGCGGCCGGGGCGAAATTCACCGGCCGTGTGACGGAACGGTTCCTGACGCAGCTTGGCGGCAAGGCGGCCGCCCGGCTCAACAAGCTGGTGGGCTACCGGCTGCTGGCCCGGATCGGCGAGAGCGGCGTGCTTGGCGCAGGAAAGATCGTGCCCGTGGTCGGTGGCCTTGTGGGCGCGGCCTGCGACATGCCGGCCACGGCCGGCATCGGCAAGGCGGCCGTGGCCCTCTTGGCCCGCACCGCCCCGGCCGCCTCGGGCACAGGCCATGACGCGACCCGGGAGGCGGCCCAATCGGCCCGGGATCAGGTCTTTTGCGGCAGCCGCCAGGACGGGTCGTAACGGCCGTGCCGGGGCCGCCGGGAGGTGCCGCCGTGCAGGCCCCGGCGCACGAAATAGAGCAGCCGCCGGCTGAACCTGGCGGCCCAGGCCTCGCAGGCCTTGTCCTCGCGGATGCGGTCGGCCACCGGGGCCGCGACCACGGTCAGGCCGTCCTTCCTGGCCAGGCGGCGGCGCAGGGCGTAGTGCCCGAGCTCGTCCACCAGGGCCATGGTCTTGCGGAAATCCCGGACCGAATCATTGATGTAAATATGGTACACCCCGTCGCGGAACAGCAAAAAGCCCCAGCTGTCGATGTCGTCGGCCTCTGTGACCACGAGATCGTCGCGTTTTTCCGCCAGCTCGTACAGCCTGGCCAGAAGCCCTGCCATAGGTTCGCTCCTTTGCCGAAAAAAATCCGTTCGCACCCTGAACAATAACCCCTGTCCGCCGCGCGTCAAGGCGGCCCGGGAACGGTTGCGGGCCGGCGGCCCCGGTGCTAGGAATCGAACCGGGCGCGGACACGGCGCCGGCCGAAGTATCCAGGGCCGAATATGGCGCTCCTCGAATTCAAACGCTGTTCCCACTGCGGCAAGACCACCTGGCAGGAATTCACGCCCCAGGCTCCGCCGGCCCCTTCCTATTGGCGCTGCCGCGACTGCGGCGACCGGCGCGACGCCAAGCGGGTCTGCTGCGGCGAGGGGGCCGGGCTCAACCACGGCCGGGTCCAGACCGACCGGATCTGCGCCGACGTCCTGATCGTGGACATCAGCCCCCGCGGGGCCAGGCTGCGACCGGACGAGGACGTGCCGGTCACGGTTTACGAAGGCGAACGGCTGCTTTTCAACCCCCAGCTCCAGCCCTTTGGCGAACTGGCCCACTACCACCCCTGCCTGGTGCGCTGGGTCAGGGACGGGGAGTTCGGCGTCAGCTTCGAGCAGCCGCTGTCCCTGGCCGCCCGCGACATCATGCGCATCGTCAAGAACTGACGCCCGCCCGGCCGGCCGGTCCCCCTGCGGCCGCGGCACGCGCCAGGCCACGGCCAATGCCCCAATGCCGTTGCGCCCGACCGGGCAAGGGGGTATGTTGCGCCAAAGCCATGGCCGCCGGTGTGGCCATGCCGTCAAGGAAGGCGCAAACGGCCCATGCAGGACTACGAAAAGATACGCCACGCGGTGAAGACCGGAGACAAGATCATGGAACTGGCGGCGTCGCTGGGCCTTGATCCGAACCGCAGCACCATCCGGGACCTGGCCGACATGCTGCTGCAAAACGCCCTGACCGCCGAGGACCCGGCCCAGCCTTCCCGGCCCTCCAGGCGCTGATCCGGCCCGGCCGGCCCCGCCCGCCGCGTTTCCGGCCCGCCAGGGACCGGACGGGACGGTGAAAGGCGGTCCCTTTTCCCGTCCGCGCCGCCTGACGCTTCCCTTTGCCGTTTCCGCCTTTGTCGGCCGCCGGGCCTTGGCGCGCCCGCGTCTCCTCCGCCCCGTCCGCCTGGCCGCCGCATCCAGTCGCCCTTCGCCCAGCCCCCCGGCGCGTCACGGCCGTCCGCATCCGACCGACACAAAAAGCCTCACATGGGCCGTGCGAGGACGCAAAAAGGCCCGGCCATGGGGCCGGGCCTTTCCGAACGAAAGAGCCGCGCGGTGCGGCCTAGTTTTCCAGGTCGATGATGACCGGGCCGAGGATGCCGGCCAGGGGGCGGGACAGGAACTCCTCGCGCTTGATCTCCTTGCCGTCGTAGAGCATGCTTTCGATGTGGATGATCTTCTGCATCCAGACGTTGTTCTCGATTGTCTTGGGGATCTCGGTCTCCACGATGCGGGCCGTGATCTTGTCGATGTCGATCTCCTCGACGTCGCTGAAGGAATAGGTGTGGATGTATTCCTCGTTGTAGCCGAAACAATACAGCAGGTTGTTTTTCACAAACGGCTGAAAGATCTTCTTGGCCGGGTGGCTCTTGACCTCGCAATTGATCTTGTTTAGGCTGACCCTGAGTTTTTCTTTCTCATTGACGATGATATAGACCACAGGACGATTGCTTTCCAGCAAGTCCTCACCCGAGGAATGGACGTTGTTGTCCGCGCCGTGAAAGATGAAATCGATATACCGTTCCCGATTGGCTTCCCGGGCTTCCCGGACCACTTCCTTCTCGATGTAGGAATAAAAAACGCGCTGGCCGAATCCCTTGATCTCAATGTTAAACTTCATCCTCAGCCTCCTCGGCGGATTCCATGGTGTTCCGGCCTTGTCCGGGAAACGGCCCCAGTCCTTTCGGCCTGCTTATCTTTTTAACACTACGCGGCTTTTCGGACGCGGTCAATTTGCCGCCGTTTCTGTCCTCCTGGCCGCCCTGGGCCTTTTCGGCCCCGTTGTCCCGGCCCTGGCCGGCGATCCGGTCCAAGCCCTGGCCCCGCTGCTGGGCATGCCCTACCGCGACGACGGCGTGGACGACCCGGCCGGACGCCATACCCTGTTCGCCGATCCGGCCGCGACCTTCCCCGCCCCGGGCTACAACTGCAGCGGCTTCGTCACCACGGCCTCGCGGCTCCTGTTTCGCCGCCCCCTGCCCCTGGACGCGGCCAAGCGCGACCGCAAGGCCGATTCCGGTCCGGGCTGTCCCCTGGGCCAGGACTGGGATTTCGGCTACGACCTGATCCTCAACATCACCGACGGCCTGCCCCGGCGCGTCCTCGGCCCAGGCGGCGCAAGCCTCGATCCGGCGGCCGTGGACGCGGCCCGGTTTCGCGGCTTCCCCCTGCACGACGCCGGGGCCTGGGCCACGGCCCTGGCCGGTCTGAGGCCCGGCGAGGCGGCCCTGGGCGCGCTCAGCAAGAAAAAGGACGGCCGCCTCCTCTACTACCACGTCGGCCTGCTCGTGGCCGACGGCCAGGGACGGATCTTTTTCTACCACGCCACCCCGGGACGCGGCGCCCACCGCCTGGAAGTCTCCGCCCCGGCCGGCATGGCCGCGCTCAAAAAGGAGTTCGCGGAAAAGACCTTCGGCGAAAAATGGATCCTCCTCGTCGCCGCGCCGCTCGCCCGCTGATCCCCCGTACGCATTACAACAGCCCCTGCCCTCGCCCAAGCGAGGGGGTCCGGGGGGCATCATGCCCCCCGGCGGGGCCCGGGGCAGCGCCCCGGTCTCTCTCTATTCCATTCTCCTCAACACATCGGAAAAAGCCTGACCCCGTCCGGCGCGTCCTCCACCCGGTAGCCCAGGGCCTCGATGGCGGCCCGCAGGGCGTCGGCCCTGGCGAAGTCCTTGGCCTCCCTGGCCTTGGCCCGTTCGGCCACCAGCCTGGCCGCGTCCTTGGGCCAGGCCGGGCCGGGCACGGGCAGGCGGGACGGATCGAGCAGCCCGAGAACGGCGTCCGCCGCGGTCAGGGCGCGCAGCATTCGGGCGGCGTCGGCCCCGGGGGTCCGGCCGGCGGACAGCCGGCTGTTGGCGAACCGGCAAAAGGCGAACAGCCGGGGCCAGAACTGGAAGATGGACAGGTCGTCGGCCACGGCCGCTTCCAGGGCCTCGGCCAACCGCACCGCCTCGGTCTCCACCGCGTCCGAGGCCCGGCCCTCGCCGGCCTGGGCCAGGCCCAGGTTGGCGGCCAGTTCCTGGACCCGGCCCCGGTTGCGCTCCCACATGCGCAGGGCCTCGGGCGCGGCGGCCAGGGGCTTGTGGTAGCCGGCCGACAGCAGCCAGGCCCTGACGGACAGGGGGTGGACGCCGAGGGCCAGCAGGTCGGCCAGGGTCGGGACCTGGCCCTCGTGGCCGTCCCGGCCCGTGACCCGCCCCCCGGCCAGCCAGGCGGCCGGGGCCAGTCCGGCCCCCACGGACCAGATGGCCCGCAGGTTTTCCAGGTGCGGGAAGGTCTTGTCCTCGTCGGTCAGGACCACGGTCACGGCGGGCAGGGCCTTTTGGGCGGCCGCGGCCATCTGCAGGAACCAGCTCGGCCGGACATTGCCCCAGGGCGTGGCCAGGGCGTCCCCGGCCTTGAGGTCCTTGAGGCTGACGCGTTTGAGAAGCGTGAAGTCCTGGGGATTGTCCTTGGCGTAGGCCAGCAGGTCCACGGTCTTGCCGAGCGCCAGCTTGGTCATGTCCGTGCCGAGCAGCCGGCCGTAGCCCTTGTCCCGGGCCACGTCGAAGTAGACGCTCCGAAGCTTCTCGTAGGCCAGGCCCTTGCTCATGAGCTTGCGGGTCAGGCCCAGGGCCTCGTCCAGGGACTCGCCGGCCAGGGGAAAGACCGCGCCCGACACCCCGAGCAGGGCCGCGTACCCGGCCACCCGGTCCCGGGCCTCGGTTGCGAAGTCCCGGCACTTCCGGCCGGCCGCCCGGGCGGCGTCCAGGCTCCGGTCCTCCAGGTCGGCCAGGCCCACGGCCAGGACCGGCCGGGCCGGGCCGCGCGACAAGGCCCGGCGCAGCACGTCGAGGGTCACCACCCGCCGCCAGGCGTCCAGGTCGCCGGGCTCGGGCAGGGGCGGACCAAAGGTGAAAAGCCCGGGCGCGGCCCCGGCCGGATCGAGGTAGACCGGCTCGGCCGTCCCGACGCCGCGAAGGGCCACGCCCTTTTTCTCGGGCACGGCGAAAAGCGTGGTGGAGAGGTACCGTTCCCCGCCGTCGGCCAGGATCACGACCACCACCCCCCCCTCCAGGGACCCTGCCAGGGTCACGGCCGCGGCCATGGCCGCCCCGCCGCTCATGCCGACCAGGAGTCCCTCCTCCCGGGCCAGCCGCCTGGCCATGGAAAAGGCCTCCTCGTCCTCCACGTGGACAATGGCGTCCAGGGCGTGCTTGTCGAAGATGCCCGGCGGATAGGATTCCTGCATGTTCTTGAGGCCCTGGATCTTGTGCCCCGGGTGGGGCTCAACCGCCACGACTTTGACGGCCGGGTCGTATTCCTTCAGTTTTTTGACCAGCCCCATGGCCGTGCCCGAGGTGCCGAGGGCCACCACCACATGGGTCACGGCTCCGCCCGTGGCCTCGAAAATCTCCACGGCCGTGCTGCCGTAATGGGCCTCGATGCTGGCAGGATTGTTGAACTGGTCCATGAGGACGTATTTGTCCGGTTCTTCCCGGGCCAGGCGGTAGGCCTCCTCGATGGCCCCGTCCGTGCCGAGGTTGCCCGGGGTCAGCACGATCTCCGCGCCGTAGGCCCGCATGATCCGCTTGCGCTCCTCCGAGGCCGAGGCCGGCATGAGGAGCTTGAGTCTGTATCCCTTGACCGCGCAGACCATGGCCAGGCCGATGCCGGTGTTGCCCGAGGTGGCCTCGATGATGGTGTGGCGCGGGGTCAGCTCGCCCGACCGCTCGGCCGCCTCGATCATGGCCAGGGCCACCCGGTCCTTGATGGACCCGCCCGGATTTCGCATCTCGATCTTGGCCGCCAGGGTCACGGCCGGATTCGGGTTGACGCGCGCCATGCGCACAAGCGGCGTCTGGCCGACCAGGGAAAGGACGGAGTCGTGGATCATGCAAGCCTCGCAAGGTGGAGCCGGACCGGTCCGGCTGGCCTTGGTGGTAGGCAAAAAACGTCCCCCCGGCAAGAGTGGCAGGATTATTGCTGTCGTTTGGGCACTTCACCCAAGGACGGCGTCATGCGCATCAACACCTTTCTCGCCGACAACATCACGGCCCTGGCCGCAGCCAAGGCCCCGGTGGCGGCCTGGCTGGCGGCCACGGCCCCGAGCCCGGAGACCGTTTCCGAGCGGATCTTCAAGAACCGGTTCGGCACCCTGGACTGGCGCATGGACAACGGCCAGGGGATCTTCGAGGCCCTGCCTCCGGCCCTGCACTACCGGGACTGGCGGCCCAAGGAGCAGGTCGAGGGCGGCGCCACCGTCATCGTCGGCACGGCCCTTGGCTACGGCCTCAACCACGTCCTGACCGGCACGCCCGATTCCCACAGGGTGCTGGTGGTGGAGCCCCGGCCGGAGATGCTCCTGGCCTGCCTGGGCCAGACCGACTACCGGCCGTTTCTGGCCTACGGCAAGCTCCAGTTCCTGCCCCCGGACCCGGCCGTCATCGAGATGGCCCTGCAGGGCCTCGACGTCAGCTTCCTTTTTTCCCGCATCCACACCAGAAACGACATGGCCAGCCGCCAACTCGGACCGGAATACGCCCGGGCTGCGGACCTGGTGCGGGCCAAGCTCGAAAGCCTGTCCGTGGAGCTGACCACCCTGCGCCAGAAGCAGGAGGTCATGGTCGGCAACGAACTGCAAAATTTCTCCCGGGCCATGCGGGACGGGAGTCTGGCCCGGGTGGCCGGCATGGCCCGGGGCCTGACGGCCGTCATCCTCGGGGCCGGGCCGTCCCTGCCCCGGTTCGCGCCGCTTCTGGCCGAAAACCGCCAGGGCGCGCTGTTCGTCTCGGCCCTCCAGACCCTGCCGGTCCTGGAGCGCCTCGGCCTCAAGCCCGACCTGTGCCTGGCCATCGACTTCAACACCGACATGACCAAGTGTCTGGATAACCTGAACGACCCGGCCTTTGCCGTCGACATCCCGTTCATCTATTCCACCAAGATGCAGCCCGACGTCCTGGACCGCTATCCCGGGCCGAAGATCCCGCTGTGGACCCAGGGCGGCATCGGCACCTTCGTGCTCAAGGACCAGGAACTGGTGCTCGACGCCGGCGGCAACGTGGGCGTGACCCTGGAGCGGTTCCTGACCTGGGCCGGGGCCGAACGGTTCGTCCTCGTCGGTCAGGACCTGGCCTGGCAGGGGACCTCCACCCACGCCGCCGGCCACCACAACGCGGTCTGGGTCCACACCTACAATCCGCGCGAGGACGTGAAGCTCAAAAACCTGGCCGGCGAGGACATCTACACCCACCTCGGCTTCCTGGCCGCCAAGCGGGACATGGAAAAGGACATCGCCGCCTCCGGGGCCGCCTTCTACAACCTCTACGGCGGCGGCGTGGTCATCGAGGGCGCGACCAACATCGGCCCGGACGAGCTCGTTTCTGGCAACCTGCTGCAAAGCCAGGGCATCGCCCGGGAGGTCTTCCTGGACGCCCTGCGCCGGGCGGCCGCGCCCCGGGTGCGGCCGGTCTTTTCGGCCAAGGCCGGCGAGTGGGCCGTGTCGCTCAAAAACGCCTCGCGCCGGCTGGAAAAGCTCATGCGCAAGGCCTCGAAGAACCAGGCCGAGATCCGCCAGCTCCTGTCCCAGATCCAGTTCTTCATCAAGCACGACCCGCTTTACATGCCCTACCTCTACAACGAGATCATGGACCTGGCCGGACTGCTCCACACCTGCCCGACCATCGGCGTCAAGGAGCTGACGGCCTTCAAGGCCATCCGCCAGCGCGTCCTGGACAAGACCCGGGAGATCGACGCCCGCCTCGGGCCGTCCGATTCCTGGGCCGCGTAGAAAGGGAAAAGAAAGAGGCCTCCGGCGGCCGGGGGGCATGATGCCCCCCGGACCCCCTCGAAGGGGGAAGGCGCACGGAATAAAAAAAAGGGGACCCTTGGCGGGTCCCCTTGGCGTTTCATGAGGCGGGAAGGCGGCTATTCGCCGTTGTCCACCAGAAGCGGGCTTTCCTCCAGCTCCTCGAGGAACCGGTCGGGCCGCTCGGGCTGGCGCGGGACCTCGATCTCGCTGTCCATGTAGCGGCGGTAGCCCGTGCCGGCCGGGATGAGGCGGCCGACGATGACGTTTTCCTTGAGGCCGCGCAGGGCGTCGTCCTTGCCCATGAGCGAGGCTTCGGTCAGAACCTTGGTGGTCTCCTGGAAGGAGGCCGCCGAGATGAACGAGTCCGTGGACAGGGAGGCCTGGGTGATGCCGAGCACCAGCGGCTCGGCCATGGCCGGCTTGAGGCCCTCCTGCACGCAGCGCAGGTTCTCTTCCATGAACCGGATCTTGTCCACCTGCTCGCCGATGAGGAAGGTGGTCTCGCCGGAATCCAGGACCGAGACCTTCTTGAGCATCTGGCGGACGATGATCTCGATGTGCTTGTCGTTGATGCCCACGCCCTGGAACCGGTACACGTCCTGGATCTCGTCCACCAGGTACTTGGCCAGGAACTTCTCGCCCTTGATCTTCAGGATGTCGTGCAGCTCGGGGTAGCCTTCGGTCAGAAGCTCGCCGGCCTCCACGAAGTCGCCTTCCTGGACCGTGACGTGCTTGCCGCGCGGGATCAGGTATTCCTTGGCGTCGCCGGCTTCCGGGGTGACGATGATCTTGCGCTTGCCCTTGGTTTCCGGGCCAAAGGAGACGATGCCGTCGATTTCCGAGACCACGGCCATTTCCTTGGGCTTTCTGACTTCGAAGAGCTCGGCCACGCGCGGCAGACCGCCGACGATGTCCTTGGTCTTGGACGATTCGCGGGGCTTTCTGGCGATGATGTCGCCTTCGAAGATCTCCTGGCCGTCGCGGGCCATGAGGATGGCGCCGACCGGCATGGAGAAGATGGCCAGGGTGTTGGTCCCGGGCCGGACCTTGGGCGCGCCGTGCTCGTCCACGATGGACACGGCCGGCCGGTAGGACGTGGTGCGGTATTCGATGATCGTCTGGGTGGCCCGCTTGGTCGCGTCGTCCACCTTCTCCTGGTAGGTCTTGCCTTCCACGATGTCGGTGAACTTCACGATGCCGGCCACGTCCGTGACGAACGGTTCGTTAAACGGGTCCCATTCGGCCAGCAGCTGGTCCTTTTTGACCTCCTGCCCGGCCACGGCGTAGAGCTTGGCGCCGGACGGCAGGCTGTAGCGCTCGCGTTCCCGGCCCTGGTCGTCGACCACCGACACCTGGCCGGACTTGCCCATCATGATGGTGTGGCCCTGGCGGTTGACGATGGACTTGACCCGGGACAGGGCCACGCGGCCGTTGTGCTGGGCCGTCACCGACGACTGGGCGATTTCACGGGCCGCGGTGCCGCCGATGTGGAACGTGCGCATGGTCAGCTGGGTGCCGGGCTCGCCGATGGACTGGGCCGCGATGATGCCCACGGTCTCGCCGACGTTGACCAGATGGCCCCGGGCCAGGTCGCGGCCGTAGCACATGGCGCACACGCCGTGCTTGGACTGGCAGGTCAAGGTCGAGCGGATGGTCAGCGAGCTGAACCCCTTGTCCTCGATGATCTGGGCGTAGCCCTCGTCGATGACCGAGTTGTAGGGGATCAGCACCTCGTCGGTCTCGGGATCGAGGACGTCGAACATGGTCACCCGGCCAAGGGCGCGCTCGTGGACCCGCTGCTTGATGTCGCCGGCCTTGACGTAGTGGGTGATCTCCAGGCCGTCCACCGTGCCGCAGTCGATCTCGGTGATGATGACGTCCTGGACCACGTCGACCAGGCGGCGGGTCAGGTAACCGGAGTTGGCGGTCTTCAGCGCCGTGTCGGCCAGGCCTTTCCGGGCGCCGTGGGTGGAGATGAAGTACTGGGCCACGGACAGGCCCTCGCGGAAGTTCGACGTGATGGGCGTCTCGATGATCTCGCCGGACGGCTTGGCCATGAGGCCGCGCATGCCCGCGAGCTGGCGCATCTGGTCCGAGTTGCCGCGCGATCCGGAGTGGATCATCATGAAGATCGGGTTGACCGAGGTGTTGCGCTCCTCGCGGCCCGTCTTCTCGTCGCGCAGGATGTCCCAGGAGATCTCCTTCATCATTTCCGAGGCCACGTCGTTGGTGGCCTTGGTCCAGACGTCGACGACCTTGTTGTACTTTTCCGTGCGGGTGATGATGCCCTCGCCGTACTGGACCTCGATGTCGTCCACCTCGGTCTGGGCGGCGTCCAGGAGCCGGGCCTTGCTGGTCGGGATGGCCAGGTCCTTGACGCCGATGGAGACGCCGGCCCGGGTCGCGTACTCGTAGCCCAGGTCTTTCAGGCGGTCGCACAGGATGACCGTGGCCTTGGTGCCGGCCATGCGGTAGGTGTCGCCCACGAGCTTGCCGATGCTGCGCTTGTTGAGCACGGTGTTGACCAGTTCGAAGGGCACGCCCTCGGGCATGAGCTCGCCCACGATGATGCGGCCCGGCGTGGTCTTCACCCGCTCGCCGTTGATGCGGCAGGTGATCCTGGCGTGCAGGCTCACCACCCCGGCGTCCACGGCGCAGATGACCTCGCCGGTGTCGGCGAAGATCTTGCCCTCGCCCTTGGCGAAGCTGCGCTCGACGGTCAGGTAGTAGAGCCCGAGCACGATGTCCTGGGACGGCACGATGATCGGCGTGCCGTTGGCCGGGGACAGGATGTTGTTGGTGGACATCATGAGCACGCGGCACTCGATCTGGGCCTCCACCGACAGGGGCACGTGCACGGCCATCTGGTCGCCGTCGAAGTCGGCGTTGTAGGCCGAGCAGACCAGGGGGTGGAGCTGGATGGCCTTGCCCTCGACCAGGGTCGGCTCGAAGGCCTGGATGCCCAGGCGGTGGAGGGTGGGGGCGCGGTTGAGAAGGATCGGGTACTCGCGGACCACGTCTTCCAGGATGTCCCAGACCACCAGCTCTTCGCGCTCGACCATCTTCTTGGCCGTCTTGATGGTGGTGGCGAGCCCCCTCTCCTCCAGCTTCGAATAGATGAAGGGCTTGAAGAGCTCGAGGGCCATCTTTTTGGGCAGGCCGCACTGGTGGAGCTTGAGCCGCGGGCCGACCACGATGACCGAACGGCCGGAGTAGTCCACGCGCTTGCCGAGCAGGTTCTGGCGGAAACGGCCCTGCTTGCCCTTGATCATGTCGGACAGGGACTTGAGCGGCCGGCCGTTGGTGCCGGTGATGGCCCGGCCCCGGCGGCCGTTGTCGAACAGGGCGTCCACGGCCTCCTGGAGCATCCGCTTTTCGTTGCGGATGATGATGTCCGGCGCGCCGAGCTCGATCAGGCGCTTGAGGCGGTTGTTGCGGTTGATGACCCGGCGGTAGAGGTCGTTGAGGTCCGAGGTGGCGAACCGGCCGCCGTCCAGGGGGACCAGGGGGCGCAGTTCGGGCGGGATGACCGGAATGACTTCCATGATCATCCACTCGGGCTTGTTGCCGGAGTCGAGGAAGGCCTCCACGATTTTCAGGCGCTTGATGATCTTCTTTTTCTTCGTCTGCGACTTGGTGGTCATGGACTCTTCGCGCAGCTCGGCCCGGATGGCCGTCAGGTCGAGCTCCTCGAGGAGCGACCGCACGGCCTCGGCGCCCATGCCCACCACCACCGCGTCCTCGCCGCCGTAGTGGTCGATGACCTGGATGTACTGCTCTTCCGAGATGACCTGGTACTTGGTCAGGTTGGTGTCCTTGGGGTCCAGCACCATGTAGGAGTCGAAATAGAGGACCTTTTCCAGGTCCACCATGGTCATGTCGAGAAGCGTGCCGATCTTGGAAGGCAGGGTCTTCAGAAACCAGATGTGGGCGACCGGGGCGGCCAGTTCGATGTGGCCCATGCGCTCCCGGCGGACCTTGGAGGCGATGACTTCGACGCCGCACTTCTCGCAGACAATGCCGCGGTGCTTCATGCGCTTGTACTTGCCGCAGTTGCACTCGTAGTCTTTGACCGGTCCGAAGATCTTGGCGCAAAAAAGACCGTCGCGTTCCGGCTTGAACGTGCGGTAGTTGATGGTTTCGGGCTTTTTCACTTCCCCGAAGGACCATTCACGAATTTTTTCCGGCGCGGCAATGGAAATGCGAATGGATTTGAGCGACCGGCTGGAGACGCCGGTCTGGCCGATGCCACGCATGCTGAACAATTCGTCCAGAGACATACGGTTACCTCGTATGGCGGGAGGACCCTTCCCGCTTCTGGCCCGGCCGGGGAACCGGCCGGGCGTTGGCGTCGCGAATGGCTATGTCAAAAGGCCGCGTGCGGCATGGCGTGCGGACCAGGGGTCGGCCTGCCCCTTCCGGGGGGAATCCGGCGCAAGCGGCGCCGGATCCGGTCGGACGGCAGGTTCCCCGGTGCGCCGCCCTAGCGCCGGGGCGGAGCCTTGACGATCTTTTTCTCGTCCTGAATGAGGTCCACGTCGAGCCCCAGGGACATGAGCTCCTTGACCAGGACGTTGAAGGATTCGGGCAGACCGGCTTCCAGGAAGTTGTCGCCCTTGACGATCTTCTCGTACATCTTGACGCGTCCGCCGACGTCGTCGGACTTGACGGTCAAAAACTCCTGCAGGAGATACGACGCGCCGTAGGCCTCGAGCGCCCAGACTTCCATCTCGCCCAGCCGCTGGCCGCCGAACTGGGCCTTGCCGCCCAGCGGCTGCTGGGTGACCAGGGAGTAGGGGCCGGTCGAGCGGGCGTGGATCTTCTCGTCGACCAGGTGGTGGAGCTTGAGCATGTACATGCAGCCCACGGTGACCGGCCGGTGGAAGGCCTCGCCGGTGCGGCCGTCGTAGAGCGTGACCTTGCCGTCCTCGGGCAGGCCGGCCTGCTTGAGCCAGCCCCACATCTCGTCCTCGGTGGCCCCGTCAAAGACCGGGGTCTTGGCCACGATGCCCTTTTTGAGGCCCTTGAGGGCCTTGCGCAGCTCGTCGTCGGTCATGGCGTCGATCATGGCCACGGTGTCCGGGGCGGAGAAAACCGCCTTGGCCTCGGCCCGCACGCCCTCCATGGGCTTGCCGGACTCGATGAGCGCGGCCAGCTGCTTGCCGAGCTCCATGCCGGCCCAGCCGAGGTGGGTCTCCATGATCTGGCCGATGTTCATGCGCGAAGGCACGCCGAGCGGGTTCAGCACGATGTCGACCGGGGTGCCGTCGGCGAAAAAGGGCATGTCCTCTTCCGGCAGGATGCAGGACACGACGCCCTTGTTGCCGTGGCGGCCGGCCATCTTGTCGCCCACGTTGAGCTTGCGCTTCACGGCCACGTAGACCTTGACCATCTTGATGACGCCCGGCGGCAGGTCGTCGCCCTCGGTCACCTTCTCGCGCTTCTGGTCGTAGACGCCCTTCACGAAGTGGACGTGGCGGTCGTACTCGTCGAGAAGTTCGGCCACGGCCTCGTTGGTCTCCTTGGAAGCGAAGATGCCGGAAAGCTTCTTGATCGGCAGCGCGTCCAGGAGCTCCTGGGTGATGGGGTGGTTGGCCTCGAGCAGGACCTCGTTTTTCCGGGTGCCCTTGATGGTCTGGAAGACCGTCTTGCCCGACACCAGCGGCCAGATGCGGCGGCGCATGTTGGCGGCGATGGCATCGATGTGCTGGCCTTCCTTGATGTCCAGGCGGGACAGTTCGAAGTCCTCGATGGACTTGGTCCGCTCGTCCTTTTCGCCGGAGCGGCGGTTGAAGACCCGGACGTCGATGACCGTGCCCTCGATTCCGGGCGGCACCTTGAGCGAGGTGTTTTTCACGTCCCGGGCCTTGTCGCCGAAAATGGCCCGCAGGAGCTTTTCCTCGGGGGTCAGCTGGGTCTCGCCCTTGGGCGTGATCTTGCCGACCAGGATGTCGTCCGGCACGACCTTGGCGCCGATGCGGATGATGCCGCACTCGTCCAGGTCGTTTAGCATCTCCTCGCCCACGTTGGGGATGTCGCGGGTGATCTCCTCGGGTCCGAGCTTGGTGTCCCGGGCCACCACTTCGAATTCCTCGATGTGGACCGAGGTGAAGGTGTCGTCCTTGACCGCCTTTTCGGCGATGAGGATGGAGTCCTCGTAGTTGTAGCCGCACCAGGGCATGAAGGCGACCAGCAGGTTCTTGCCGAGCGCCAGTTCGCCGTCGCGGATGCCCGGGCCGTCGGCCAGGACGTCGCCCTTGGCCACCTTCTGTCCGACCCGCACGCGCGGCACCTGGCCGAAGCAGGTGTTCTGGTTGGACTTGTGGTGCTTGAGAAGTTCGTAGGTCCGGGCCCCGCCGGTGTCCGGGAACACGTCGCCGTCGTAGGTGACGATGACCCGTTCGGCGTCGGCGTAGTGGACAATGCCCGGGGCCTCGGCCAGGAGGCACGAGCCCGAGTCCTTGGCCACCGGGCCTTCCATGCCCGTGCCGACCAGCGGCTGCTCGCACCGCAAAAGCGGCACGGCCTGACGCTGCATGTTCGAGCCCATGAGCGCGCGGTTGGCGTCGTCGTGCTCGAGGAACGGAATGAGCGCGGCCGAGACGGACACGATCTGGCTCGGCGAGATGTCCATGAGCGTGACCTGCTCGCGCGGGGTCATGATCAGGTCGCCCCGGATGCGGGAGCCGACCATGGGGTGGATGAACCGGGACTCCTCGTCGAGTTCGGCGTTGGCGCCGGCGATGACCTCGTCGATCTCCCGGGTGGCGTCGAGGTAGACCACCTCGTCGGTCACCTGGCTGTCCCGGACCACCCGGTAGGGCGTCTCGATGAAGCCGAAGTCGTTGACCTTGGAGTGGGTGGTCAGCGACACGATCAGGCCGATGTTCGGGCCTTCCGGCGTCTCGATGGGGCAGATGCGGCCGTAGTGCGAGGTGTGGACGTCGCGGACCTCGAAACCGGCCCGCTCACGGGTCAAGCCGCCGGGTCCGAGGGCCGACAGGCGGCGCTTGTGGGTCACCTCGGACAACGGGTTGGTCTGGTCCATGAACTGGGACAGCTGGGAGGTGCCGAAGAACTCCTTCAAGACCGCGGCCACGGGCTTGGGATTGATCAGGTCGTGGGGCATGAGCGTGGCCACTTCCTGGAGGCTCATGCGCTCCTTGATGGCCCGCTCCATGCGCACCAGGCCGATGCGGTACTGGTTCTCCACCAGTTCGCCGACCGGGCGGACCCGGCGGTTGCCCAGGTGGTCGATGTCGTCGGCCGGGCCGTGGGAGTCCTTGAGGAAGGTCAGGTGCTTGACGGCCTTCAGGATGTCGTCGTTGGCCAGGGTCCGGAAATCAAGCGGCTGGTCGATCTTGAGCCGGGCGTTGAGCTTGTAGCGGCCCACGGGCGACAGGTCGTAGTAGTCCGGGTTGCGGAACAGGTTCTCGAAGAAATTGGCCGCGATCTCGGGCGTGGGCGGCGAAGACGGGCGCAGGCGGCGATAGATCTCGACCTGGGCCGTGATGGTGTCCGTGGTCTTGTCCAGGGCCAGGGTGTCGCGGATCGAGGACGAGGTGTCCACGCCCCGGGTGTGCAGCACCGGGAAATCGACCACGCCGGCGTCCTTGAGCTTCTCCACCACGTCCGGGGTCAGCTCGTCGCCGGCCTCGGCCAGGACCTCGCCCGTGGCCGCGTCGTGCAGGTCCTCGGCCAGGAACAGCCCGGTCAGGGTGGCCGGATCGACTTCGATTCTCTCGATGCCGGCTTCGAGCATCAGGCGCCAGGCCCGCTTGGTGATGGGCTTGTCCACGGCCACGATGGTCTTGCCGTCGGCGTCGCGGACCTCGCCGTAGGCCTTTTCCTTGCGGTAGAAGTCGGGATGGACCTGGCGGAAGACCCGGGGCCCGTCCACGGTGAAGTGCTCGATCTCGTAGAAATAGCGCAGGATGTCCACGCGCGACATGCCCATGGCCTTGAAAAGGATTGTGGCCGGCATCTTGCGGCGGCGGTCGATGCGGACGTAGAGGATGTCCTTGTGGTCGTAGTCGAAGTCGAGCCAGGAGCCGCGCATGGGGATGACGCGGCAGGAATAGAGGACCTTGCGGCTGGTGTGGCTCTTGCCGGAGTCGTGCTCGAAAATGATGCCCGGGGAGCGCTGGAGCTGGTTGACGATGACGCGCTCGGTGCCGTTGATGATGAACGTGCCCTTCTCGGTCATCAGCGGCACGGTGCCGAAATAGATGACCTGCTCCTTGATGTCGCGGATGGTGCGGTTTTCCGTCTCCTCATCCACGTCGTACACGACCAGGCGGACCTTGATGCGCAGCGGGGCCTCGTAGGTCAGGCCCTTGCCGATGCACTCGGGAACGTCGTATTTTGGCTCGCCGATTTCATAGCTGACGTATTCCAGCGAGGCGGTTCGATTGAAGTCCTCGATGGGAAAGACCGAACGGAACACGCCTTCAAGCCCCGCGTCCTCCCGGCTGGTGGGGGGGACGTCTTTTTGCAGAAAGAGCTCGTAGGAGTCGATCTGCAGGTTGAGCAAGTGGGGAATGGTCAGCGTTTTGACGATCTTGCCGAAATTTTTGGTCAGCTGGGCCATTTTTTCCTCTGTTGCAGGGCTACGACGTTTGGAAAGTAGTCGGGCGCGGGGGACGCCCCTCATCGGCCTTGCGAGGCGCGGGTGGCGCCGGTTTCGCCTCTGCCGGGCAATGATACGCCGGCGGCGGGTCTGCGGGAAGCAAATAACGTCGAAAACGGGAAAAAGAGCGCCCCCGCCCCTATGGAGAGGGGGCGCTCTTTCGTGTCGGTTGCGAAGGCGTCGGCCGCCTTACTTGATTTCGCAGGTCGCTCCGGATTCATCCAGCTGCTTTTTGGCGTCCTCGGCCTCGGCCTTGGACACGGCTTCCTTGATGGTGGAGGGCAGCTCGTCGACCTTGGCCTTGGCTTCCTTGAGGCCGAGCCCGGTCAGGGCGCGCACGACCTTGATGACCGCGATCTTGTTGCCGCCGGCGTTGGTCAGCACGACGTCGAACTCGGTCTTCTCTTCTTCGGCCGGGGCGGCTTCGCCGGCGGCCGGGGCGGCCATCATCATGCCCATGGCCGGGGCGGCGGCGGAAACGCCGAACTTCTCCTCGAGCTCCTTGATGAACTGGGACAGCTCGAGAACGGTCATATTGGCGATGAAATCGACAACCTGCTCTTTGGTGATGTCAGCCATGGAAAGAGTCCTCCTAAGGGATTCGCTTTGGCGGAAGCGCGGTTACGCGGCTTCCTTTTTGTCCTTGACGGCCGTCAGCGCGTACAGCATGCCGCGAATCACGTTCGCGAACAGGCCGACGAAGTTGGTGGGCACGGCGTTCATGGTGCCGAGGGTCTTGGCCAGCAGTTCGGGCTTGCTCGGGAGCTTGGAAAGCTCGGCGACGCCGGCGGCGTCGATGATCTTTCCATTGAGGCTCGCCAGCTTGACCGAGAACTTCTTGCTGGTCTTGGCGTAGTCCACAAGGACCTTGGCCGCGACGACCGGGTCGTCGTACCCGAAGGCGACACCGTTGTTCTCCTTCAGGTGGTCCTTGAGGGCGTCATGGACGCCGTCTTTCACCGCCAACCGGGCCAGGGTATTTTTCACCACCTGGTAATCGATACCCGCGGCGCGGAGCTTGACGCGCAGTTCCGTCAGCTCCTCCACCGTCATGCCCCGAAAGTCGGTGACCACCGCAATGCCGGCCCGGTCCGCCTTGGCGCGCAGTTTCTCGATAATCTCGTTTTTTTGCGCACGTTGCACGGTACCTACCTCCACATGCGGGTTGGTGGGCCTTCAAGTGAGCCAAAGCGTGGTCTCGGCGGGAAATTAAGGGGACCGTCCCCACCCGCTGTCTCTGACTCGCCTTCCATGCCCTGTTGTATATCGAAAAATCGTCCCCGGCCAAAGGACGCGCCTCTGGCCTGGGACAATCGCGAGCTAGGTATGGGCGGGCGCGTTAGCCTTCAAGCAGCTTGCGCACCGACTGGGTGTCCACCTTGATGCCGGGGCCCATGGTGGTGGCCAGGGCCATGGCCTGCAGGTACGTGCCCTTGGCGGCCGAGGGCTTGAGCCGCATGACCGTGTCGATCAGGGCCCGGAAGTTGTCGAGCAGCTTTTCCGGTCCGAAGGAGCGCTTGCCGAGGGGGACGTGGAGGACGCCGGCCTTGTCGACCTTGAACTCGACCTTGCCGGCCTTGAGTTCCTGGACGGCCTTGCCGATGTCGAAGGTGACGGTGCCGGTCTTGGCGTTGGGCATGAGCCCCCGGGGGCCGAGGATCTTGCCGATCTTGCCCACGGTGGCCATCATGTCGGGGGTGGCCACGGCCTTGTCGAAATCCAGGAAGCCGCCCTTGATCTTCTCGACCAGGTCGTCGCCGCCGGCGTAGTCGGCCCCGGCCTCGCGGGCCTCAGCCTCCTTGTCGCCCTTGCAGAACGCCAGGACGCGCACGGTCTTGCCCAGGCCATGGGGCAGCGAGACGGCCCCGCGGACCATCTGGTCGGAATACTTCGGGTTGACGCCCAGGCACAGGGCCACGTCGACGGTCTCGTCGAACTTGGCCACCCCGGCCTTGACGGTCAGGGCCATGGCTTCATTGACATCGTATTTCGCCGTGAGGTCGACGTCTTTGATCGCCTCGCGGTATTTTTTTCCGTGCTTGGCCATTTGGGAAATTCCTCTTGCGGTCGTGCCGGTTAGACGATCTCGATGCCCATGCTGCGGGCCGTTCCGGAGATGGAGCGGCAGGCGGATTCCAGGTCCTTGGCCGACATGTCCACAAGCTTGAGCTTGGCGATTTCCTCGATCTGGTCCTTGGTGACCTTGCCCACCTTGTTCTTGTTGGGCTCGCCCGACCCCTTGTCGACCTTGGCGGCCTTGATCAGGAGCACGGACGCAGGCGGGGTCTTGGTGACGAACGTGAACGAGCGGTCGGCGTAGATGGTGATGAGCGCCGGGATGATGGTGCCTTTCTGCTCCATGGTCCGGGCGTTGAACGCCTTGCAGAACTCCATGATGTTCACGCCGTGCTGGCCGAGCGCCGGACCGACCGGGGGGGACGGGTTGGCCGAGCCGGCCGGAAGCTGCAACTTGACCTTGGCGGTGATCTTCTTGGCCATGTGAATATCCTCGAGAGGGCAACGCCCCTAGTTTTTGCTGACCTGCACGAAATCGAGCTCCACCGGCGTCTGGCGGCCGAAGATGGAGACCGACACGCGAAGCTTGCCCTTGTCGTAGTTGACGTCTTCGACCACGCCGTTGAAGCCGCCGAAGGGTCCGTCGATGACCCGCACGTCGTCGCCCCGTTCGAAGTGGTATTTGGGCCTGGGCTGTTCCTGGCGGCTGACCATGAGGTTCAGGATCTTGTCCGCCTCGCTGTCGCGCATGGGAGTCGGCTGGTTCTTGCCGCCGATGAACCCGGTGACGCGGGGGATGGACTGGACCAGGTGCCAGGAATTGTCGTTCATGGACATCTTGACCATGACGTAGCCGGGATAGAACTTGCGGGTGGAGGTCTTCTTCTCGCCCTTGACGAGTTCGATGACCTTCTCCGTGGGGACGACCACTTCCTCGATGCTCCCGCCGTCCTGGCCCGTGCGCATCATCTCGCGGATGGTCTGCTCCACCCGGTTCTCAAAACCGGAATAGGTGTGGACGATGTACCATCTGGCCGGGGCGCGTCCGTCGCCGGAGCCGTCTTGTTCAACCATGATCGATCCCGTTACGAGAGGATGAGGGCGACGAGCCGGGAAAGGGCCATGTCGACGACACCCAGGTAAATGGCCATGACCACGCTGAACACCAGGACCGCGATGCCGGTCTTGACCGTCTCCTGCCGCGTGGGCCAGGTGACCTTTTTCAGCTCGACCTTGGACTGCTCGAAGAACTCCCGGGCCGAGTCGATGCGGGCCGACAGGGACTTGCCCTGCCCGGCCGGGCCGTCCGCGGCCTTGGAGCCCGCCTTGCAGGCGGCGGGCTTGGCCTTCGCAGGCTTGTCCGCGGCGGCGACCGTCTCTGTCTTTTCTTTGGCCATGACCTACGCCTTGCTCGAAAATGGCAGGGCAGGAGGGATTCGAACCCCCAGCCCTCGGATTTGGAGTCCGATGCTCTACCGTTGGAGCTACTGCCCTGCGTTATACAACCGGCGCTACTTGGTTTCCCGATGGACCGTGTGCTTGCGGTCGAACGGGCAGTACTTCTTGACCTCGAGGCGGCCGGTGGTGTTCTTCTTGTTCTTTTCCGTGGCGTAGTTCTTGCGCTTGCACTCGGTGCACTGCAACTGGATGTTGATCCGCATCAATTACTCCACGATTTCGGAAACGACGCCCGCGCCGACGGTCCGGCCGCCTTCGCGGATGGCGAAGCGCAGGCCCTTTTCCATGG
>CAZIJE010000054.1:0-22982 GCA_964539435.1 uncultured Desulfovibrio sp. | reverse complement strand
ACATATCGGGAGGGTCCGGGAGGGGGTGACCCCCTCCCGGCCGCCGGAGGCATTCTTCCTGCCCGCTACGCCTGGCGCAGCTTGTCGATGATCTGGTCCATGTCGCCGGACAGGTCGGCCAGGGCGTGGACGGCCTGGGCGGACTCGTGCATGCCGGCGCTGGTCGATTCCACCACTTCGCTGACTTCGTTCATGGCCCGGTTGATCTCCTCGGCCGCGGCGGACTGCTGTTCGGCGGCGGCGGCGATGCCGGCCACTTCCCGGGCGCTGGTCTCGGCAAGTCCCAGGATCTCGCGCAGGACGCCGCCGGATTTTTCGGCCAGGGCGGTGGCTTCGGTCACGGCCTGGGCGGCCTTGTCCACGTTTTGGATGTTGCCGGCCACGGACTGTTGGATGCTGACCACGGCCTGTCCGACTTCCTTGGTGGCGGTCATGGTCTTTTCGGCCAGTTTTCTGACCTCGTCGGCCACGACCGCGAAGCCGCGTCCGGCCTCGCCGGCCCGGGCCGCCTCGATGGCGGCATTGAGCGCCAGCAGGTTGGTCTGGTCCGCGATGTCGGAAATGACGGACATGACCCGGCCGATGGCCTGGGTCTGGTCGCCCAGTTCGCTCATGGCGGTCTTGAGATTGGCCGAAACGGCATTGACCCGGTCGATGGACCGGATGGAGTCCTCGACCACGGCGGCTCCGGCCGAGGCCTTGGCCTTGGTGTCGTCGGCCGACTGGGCGGCCCGGGAGGCGTTTTTGGCCACATCGAGGACGGTGGAGGTCATCTGGGAGATGGATTCCACCACTTCGCGCAGCCGGTCGCGCTGGTGGTCGGCCCCGTGCCGGACGTGCTCCACCTGGTTTTCCAGCTGGCCCGAGGCGGCGATGATGCTGTCGACCACCATGCCCAGGTTCTGGGCGGCCTCGAGCATGCCTTCGCGCTTGGCGACCTCGGCCATGGCGCGGGCCTTTTCCGCTTCCTCGCGGGCCACGTCCGCGCACCGGGCCCCTTCGTTGGCCTCCTCGCTCATGGCCTGGGCCTCGGCGATCTTGGCCTTGAGGCCGAGGACCATTTTTTCGATGGTGCCCTTGAGTTCGGCCATTTCCCCGGAGAAACGGCCTTCGGCCGTGGCGTCCAGGTCGCCCTTGGACACCTTGCGGGCCAGCTCGATGACCCGGCGCAGCGGCGAGGTCATGCCCCGGGCGGTGATGAACCCCACCACCAGGACCACCAGGGCCACCACGCTGGAGGCGGCCAGGGCCGAGTAGAGGATGGTCTTTTCGGTGGCCGCGATGGAGGCCCGGTCGCTGCCGATGAACAGCATGCCCGCGATCTTGCCGTCCGCGCCGGTGACGGGCCAGTAGGCGGTGTTGTAGTCGAGGCCGAGGATCTTGTTGATGTTGAGGAACCGGCCGCCCTTGCGCAGCACGGTTTCAAGGACCTGGGCGTTGTCCATCTTGGTGCCCACGGCCCGCTTGCCGTCGCGTTCGATGGTGGTGGCCACCCGGGTGTCGCCGTAAAAGATGGTGCACTCGGTGCCGAGGACCTTCTTGATCTCGTCCACAAAGGCGTTGCTCGACGACAGGTCGATACCGGTGGTGACCGTGCCGACGAGCTTGCCGTCCTGGTAGACCGGGAAACCGGCCCGCAGGGAGAATTTGACGGCCGACCCCTCTTCCAGGCCCACGGTGCCCTGGCCGGCCAGGGCCTTTTGCACGTTGATCTGGTTTTTCACCGAATCCCCGGACTTGTCGGAATGCCCCCGGGCCACGACCACGCCCTGGGCGTCGGCGATGGTCACGAATTCGATGCGCAGTTCCCGCTGGGCCTCCTTGGCGATCTCCACAAGCTTGGCCTTGTCCTTGGCCACGATGGCGGCGGCCACGTCGGGCCGCGCGGCCAGCAGGAAGGTGACGCCCCTGACTTCCTTGGCCGCTTCCTTGAGCATGGAGTCCACGGCGTCGGCCTTGCTGTCGATCCCTTCCTGGCTCATCCGGTTGAGCCCTTCGGCCAGATAGTAGTGCACGGTCAGGGAGATGGCCATGGTCAGCAGGACCACGGTAAAAAGGAGCAGGGCAATGATTTTGCCGGTGAGCGTGAGTCGCATACCCGCCTCCACGAACGGCCGGAGACCCCCGGACGCCCGAGTTTGTGAAATTTGGCGCAAGACACTATTTCTACGGGAAAGCGTCTTCAGTTTATGACAAATTTTCAACGCTGCAAAGCACCAAAAGACGAAAGAAAAACGATTTCCTGTCCCGAAATCGAAAAAAACTGGGCGTATTCGCCCACAGGACAGCCGCGGAAAGGGAGACGCGCCGGCCTTGGCAACAAGGCCGGCGCTTCCGGTGGCCAATGCGCAGGGGAAGGTCCCTCCGGCCAGCAGAGCCCGACGGCGGGCGCCCCAGACCAGGGGTCAGGACAGCCGCGCGCCCGAGACGGCGATGCGGCAGCGACGCGGCGTGCGCCGGACCGGACTATCGGCCGAGGAACCGGGCCTCCACATAGCCTTCCGGCCCTGACGGCAGCACCCGGACCAGCACCCAGTCGCCCTGGGGCGGCGACAAGGCCGCGACCTCCTGCCCGGACCGCAGGTCGTCGATGACGGAACAGGTGACGCTCGGGCACTTGAGGAGGTTGAGCAGCGCGGCCCGGACCTTGAAGACGGACTGCGGCGGCACGGGACCGGCCGGCGCGACGGATCTGGCGCACCCGGCCGCGCCAAGGAGCGCGGCCGCCAGCAGGCCTGCTCCGAAAAGAGTCAACCCACGACGCATGGGACCTCCTGGCAGCGCGCCGCGGCCCGGCCGACGGGGCGGACGACGCTGTCGTCTCTTTTGATGAAAACAGGAATCATTCGTATTGCGCTTCCGGGGCAAAAGGGGCATGGTGTCCATACCGACGGCCCGCGCCCGTGCGGCCTGGCCGCCAGCGTCTTGCCCTCGGAATTGGAGCATGCGGCGCATGGAGACAACAGGGCAAACGCATTTGTTTTTTGTAAAAAAACTCGCGTATTCGGTAAGGACCGCCAGGCTAGTTGCCGTCAAAGGTCCGCATCTTTTTTTCCCGGGCGCGCAGGGCGTCCTGGGACGGGCAGTTGCAGACGGCCACGGCCGCGTCAAAGGGGCTGTCCGCCGACACCCCGCCCGGACCGGTGAAAACGAGCTTGTCCGGGTCCGGCTGGGTGATGGCGTACTCGCCGGGATTGGCGGCGCAGGAGCCGCAGGTGGCGGTCCAGGTTTTGTAGTCGGTCATGACCACCTTGGCCACGCAGCAGGTGCCGAACGGATCGACGGCCTCGGCCGCCGGCGTCGCCGTGGGCCAAAGCGTCAGGGCCAGGCCGGCAACGGCCCAGAAACGCAAGGATCGAAGCGAGAGCGGATGGCGCATGGTTCCTCCAGGCAAAACGCCCCAAGCGGCGGATTTTGTGAAAAATAGCGGGTCGCGCCGGCCTTGTCCAGGCAGGGCGGCAGGCCTTGGAACCCGCAAGCGGAGCGCCAGGCGTCTTGCAATTTGCGCCCAAGGGGTCCATAATCCCCTACCGTGCGAAAACCGGGATATTCCCGACAACTCCTAAAAAAAGAGGTTCCCCCCATGCACGATCACGAACACGAACACGGTTACGGAGAGGAGTGTTGCGTCGAGGTGTCCGAAGCCACGGTCGGCCAGGAAGTGGTGGCTTTCACCATGAAGGTCTACGATCCCACGGAAGGCGCCTTTGGCGAGATGGACCTGGAGGAGATCCGCAAGGCCGGGAAATGGACCGTCCTCGTCTTCTACCCGGCCGACTTCACGTTCGTGTGCCCGACCGAGCTCGCCGACCTGGCCACCAAGCACGAGGAGCTGGTCAAGCTCGGCTTCGAGGTCTTCTCCGTGTCCACGGACACCGAATACGCCCACCTGGCCTGGAGAAACTCCGAAAAGCTCCTGGAAAACGTCCGGTTCAAGATGGCCGCCGACCCCACCGGCCAGATCTCCCGCTACTTCGGCGTGTACGACGACGAATCAGGACTGGCCCTGCGCGGCACCTTCATCATCAACCCCGACGGCATCCTGGTCTCCAAGGAAATCAACTTCTACAACGTCGGCCGCAACGCCGACGAACTGCTGCGCAAGTGCCAGGCCAACGTCTACCTGCGCGAGAATCCCAACGAGGCCTGTCCGGCCAAGTGGACCCCGGGCGGTCAGACCCTGACCCCTTCGGAAAAGCTGGTGGGCAAGGTCTACGAGAACTACTCCTACACCGAAATGCCCTAGTGCCGCGCCTTTGAAGAGAGGACCGTCATTGTTCAGGGTCCTTTGATTCATTGAGAGACTCTTCTCGGAATCCCCAGGCCCGGATTTCGAGGACGCGACACCCGCGCGAACTGCCGGCATCCGCCGCCAAACCGCTCCCGGTCCCCCCCGGGAGCGGTTTTTTGTCGCCATGCCTTGCGCCCGCCGGCGGACCGGGGTAGGTCGGCCGGACACCCGCAAAAGGAAGATCCCGTGCCCGACGTTCCCTCCGACGCCCTGGCCGGCAGGCGCGCCTCCCTCGATCTGCTGAAGGTCCTGTGCTGCCTGTCCGTGGTGCTGCTCCACTCCATCGTGTCCCGCGTGGAAAACGTGGACGGATCAGTGTCCTGGTGGCTGGCCAACTGGCTCAACGCCGCCGGCCGGGAGGCGGTGCCCGTCTTTTTCATGATCAGCGGCGCGCTGCTCTTGCGCAAGGACATCCCCTCCTACACGGCCTACTACCGCAACGTCCTGACCCGGTACGGCATTCCGCTCTTCGGCGGCCTGGTCGTCTACAAGGCCCTGGCCGTCAGCCAGGGCGACCCCACCCCCCTGGCCGAAACCGTGCTCTACAATTTCACCGCCAACCTGGGTTTCCACCTCTGGTTCATGTGGACGTTTCTGGGCCTAGCCTTGGTCGTGCCGCTCCTGCGGCCCATGGTCGTGCAGGAAAAACCCCTGTCCCTCTACTGCATCCTCTGGTGCGTCTTCTGCGTCCTGGCCCCGTGGCTGCGCGAGGCCGGCATCGCCATCCCCTTCGTCAACGTCATGTTCAGCCTGTTTGCCGGCTATTTCGTGCTCGGCTATTGCCTCACGGCCGCCGTCCCGCCGGTGGACGTCCGGCTCCTGGCCGTCGGCATCGCCCTCTCCGTCGTCGGCACCGCCCTGCTGACGGCCTGGGTCTCCCTGGACGCCGGACGGCTGGCCCTGCAATTCTACGAAGGCCCCTCCCCGCTGATCGTGATCTTCGCCGCCTGCACCTACAAACTCTTCCTGCAGCGGTTTCCCGGCCCCTCGTCGCCGCGGCTCCGCGCCGTCTCCGGCGCGACCTTCACCATCTACATCTACCACGTCCTGGCCCTGTCCCTGGTCTCCCGCCTGATCGGCCCGACCACCCTGGCCATGAGCGTGTTCGTCCACACCCCCCTGGCCTTTGCCGCCTGCACCCTGCTCTACTTCGCCGGCCGGCGCGTTCCCTATGTCCGGGCCTTTTTCCACGGCTGAACCGGCCGGGACTGCCTGCCGCTCCAGGAATACCGGCAGGGCTGTCAGGCCGGCCGGGGCCATGGCCGGCACGGCCCCACGTTCCAGAACGTCCCGGTCCCGGAGCTTCCCCCCGGCCGTCTTCCGCACCGGCCGCGCCCTGTCCGGGAGCGGCCACATTGCGATTCTTGACACCTTCGTGACGATGGGGCTTAACCTAAGGCCCACAACCACAAGGCGAACCGCCGGGCGCGCTTTCCCGGAAGCCGCCGCAAGGGAACCATGAGCCTGCGCCAGACCGCCTTTCTCATCATCTGCGTGACGTTCACGGGGCTCTTCGTCATCCTCTACGCCATTTCGCGCAGCAACATCCAGGCCAGCTTCGACTACCTGGAGCGGGAAGAGGTGGTCGAGGAACTGACGCGCGCGTCCAAGGCGGTGGAGGAAAACCTCAGGGCCCTTGGCGCGACCTCGGCCGACTGGGCCTTCTGGGACGACACCTACCGCTTCGTCCAGGACGGCAACGCCGCCTTCATCGAGTCCAACCTCACCTATGCCTCCCTGGAAACGATCAACATCGACCTGTTGCTGCTTTACGACGACCAGGGCCACCTCGTGCTCGGCCGCGCCCGCGACGCCGCCACAGAGACCCTGGAGCCGGCCCCCCAGGCCCTGGCCGAGCAGGTGGCCGCGTCGTCCCTGCCCCGCCAGGCGGGCCGGACCCAGCGGCAGGCGACCGGCACCCTGACCGCCTCCGGCCAGACCTGGCTCCTGGCCGCCTGCCCGGTCCTGTCCAGCAGCCGGGAGGGGCCGGCCAGGGGCGTCCTGGTCATGGGCCGGCTCCTGGACGCGGCCATGGTGCAGCGGCTGGCGGACATGATCATGCTGGACATCTCGGTCACGGACCTGCGCGCCCCGGGCCTGCCCCGCCGCCTGACCGACGCGGCCGCCGCCCTGGTCCGCACCGGCCGGCCCCAGGTCGTGCCGGACGGCGAGGACAGGGTCCAGGGATTCGGCCTGCTCCGGGACGTGGAGGACCGGCCGGCCCTGCTCCTGTCCGTGACCCTGCCCCGCCTGATCCACCGGCAGGGCCAGCTGACCCAGCGCAACAACGTCCTCTTCCTGGCCATCATCGGCGTGACCTTCGGCTTGGCCATGCTCTTTCTGGTGGAAAACCGCATCCTGTCGCGGATTTCGAGCCTCAGCGACCAGATCCGCCAGGTCGGCGACAGCGCCTCCGGGGTCCGCCAGACCGCTGTCGCGGGCAACGACGAGATCAGTCACCTCTCCCAGGCCATCAACGCCATGCTGGCCGCCCTGGACCACGCCAGGGCCCGCTACGCCCTGGCCACCCGGGCGGCCCGGGTCGGCGTCTGGGAACTGC
The DNA here is from genome assembly GCA_964539435.1 of uncultured Desulfovibrio sp. Classification (GTDB taxonomy): domain Bacteria; phylum Desulfobacterota; class Desulfovibrionia; order Desulfovibrionales; family Desulfovibrionaceae; genus Solidesulfovibrio. Next base: position 16,131 of record CAZIJE010000054.1, on the reverse strand, counting down.
GACCCGATACCGGCCAGTATTACGTGGATCCGAGCTTTCAGGAACTGCTCGGCTACGGGGACGGCGAGGTCCAGGCCGGCCTGGACGTCTGGATGGAACGGGTCCACCCAGAGGACCGGGAACGGGTGCGCGGAGCCCTGCAGGCCTGCCTGGACGGGCGTAGCGACGAATACGTGGGCGAGCAGCGGATGGTGGCCCTGGACGGCGACGTGCGGTGGATCCTGGTCCGCGGCCGGCTGGTCGCGGACGACGGCGGCAGGCGGTTCGTCGGCACCAACACGGACGTGACCGACCTCAAGCGGGCCGAGGAGAACATCCGGGAACTGACCGGGGCCTTGATCGCGGCCCAGGAGACCGAGCGCGGCCGCATCGCCCGGGACCTCCACGACGACGTGGCCCAGGACCTCTCGGCCGCCAAGATCGCGGCCGAAACCCTGCGCGACGGCGTGATCCTGACCTCGCCGGCCGTGGAGGACCGGTTGGCCGAGTTTTCCGCCCTGCTCTCCCGGACCATCCGGTCGGTGCGCCAGATCTCCTACGACCTGCGGCCGCCGGACCTGGAGTACCTGGGCCTGCCCCAGGCCCTGCAACGGCTGTGCGACGACTTTTCCACGGCCACGGGCATCCGGGCCGACTTCGCCGGCGCGGGCCTGGACGGCCTGGTCCTCGGCCAGGACGTGGCCATCAACGTCTACCGGATTGTCCAGGAAGGGCTGTCCAACGTCCGCCGCCACGCCGGAGCGACCGCCGTGTCCGTGCGCCTGGTGGAGTCGTTTCCGAAACTGATCGTGCGGATAAAAGACGACGGCCGCGGGTTCGACGTTGCCGCCCGGCTGGAGCCGGCCCGGCGGGAGCGGCGTATGGGCCTGGCCAGCATGCGGGAGCGGGCCGGCCTTTTCGGCGGCAGCCTGCGGGTCGTGTCCGCGCCGGGCCAGGGCTGCCTGGTGGTGGCCGAAGTCGTCTACGCCGGGGAGGTGCGCCATGGCGGCAAAACGGATCCTGATCGTTGACGACCACCCCCTGTTCCGGGAGGGCCTGCGGGCCATCCTGCGCCGCGACCCCGGCATCGAGGTGGCGGGCGAGGCCGGCAGCGCCGCCGAGGCCGTGCGCGCGGCCAGGACCTGCGCGCCCGACGTGGCCCTGCTCGACATCACCCGGCCCGACCTGTCCGGCATCCAGGTCGTGCGGGACCTGCGGGCCATCCTGCCCGGGCTTTCCATCCTCATGGTCAGCATGCACACCAAGGTGGACTACATCGTGGAGGCCGTGCGGGCCGGGGCCAACGGCTACCTGACCAAGGACGCGGCGGCCGGCCGGCTCCTGGAGGGCCTGCGGTGCGTGGCCGGCGGCGGGTTCTACCTCGATCCGGCCATCTCCCAGGACGTTTCGCGCGAGCTTCTGGTCGGCGGCCGCAAGGAGGCCGGGGAGCCGGCCACGGCCTACGACAGCCTGACCCGGCGGGAGCGGGAGGTCATGCGCATGGTGGTGGAGGGGCTGACCACCAAGGAGGTGGCCGAGGCCCTGGCCGTCAGCGTCAAGACCGCCGAGCACCACCGCTGCAACCTGATGAAAAAGCTCGGCCTGCAAAACTCCGTGGAGCTGGTCCGCTACGCCTCCCGGCTGGGACTTATCGACTGATCCCCCCTTCCGTCCCCCGGGCCGGCATCGCCGCATCCCACCCGTCTTCCGGGCTTTTCCAGGCCCGGCCGTCGCATGCCTCGCCCGGCGGCTAGGGGTTTTCCCCGGTCTCCTGCGGGATCGATCCCATCGACACGACCGGACCCCATGGTTACCCCAGAATCGTGCCCGCAGGCCAAACCGGCCGCGCGGGAAAGGGGAAAGGCCATGCATCCGGTCACAGGACACCACAACCAGCGCGGCGCTTCCACCGTGGAAATGGCCCTGCTCCTGCCGGTCCTGCTCCTGGTCGTGTTCGCCATCATCGAATACGGCCGTTTTTTCCACCTCCAGTCCATGGCCGCCGGCGTGGCCGTGAACGCCGCCCGTCAGGCCAGCCTGCCCGGAGCCACGGACAGCGCCGTGGCCAGCCTGGTGACGCGGCTGCTCAACAACCCCCCGGACGGGTCCCCGGCCGGCTTCGCCCTCGGCGTGAGCCCCACGGTCACCGTCACCCCGGCCACGCGCACGGCCGGCAATCCCGTGGTCGTCAGCCTGCGCTACCCCTACGTCCCCCTCATCCTGCCCCGGTTCGTGGGCCAGACCCTTTTCCCGGCCGACATCGCGGCCGGCGCAAGCGCCATGGTGGAGCCATGAACACGAAGCGCGCCACCACCCGGGACGGCAGGCAACGCGGGTCGTTAAGCGTGGAACTGGCCCTGCTGCTCAGCTTCGTCTTCCTGCCGATGCTGGCGGGAGTCGTGGACTTCGGCCAGCTGATGCTGGCCCAGGCCGTGGTGACCCGGGCCGCCCGGGAGGGGGCCCTGGCCGCCTCCCGCAACCAGGACGTCGTCGCCGTGGTCAACCGCTACATGCAAAGCGCCGGCTACGACCTGAGCCTGACCCATGTGAGCACCATGGGCGAGCGGACCACCGGCACGCCGGTCACGGTGACCGTGGGCTACGACACCCGGCGGATGGTCATCATCCCCTGGCACAACATCAGCGCGAACCTCAGCCGGGTCAATGGCGCGGCCACGGAGCGCCAATCCTGAGCCACCGGAGGTGGAACATGGCAACGCGGACGCAACAACGCCAGGGCAGGGCCTCGGAGCAGGGTTCCATGGCCCTCCTGGGCGCCCTGGCCATGGTCGTCCTGGCCGGCATGGCCACCCTGGCCGTGGATTACGGCTTCCTGGAATACAAGCGCAGCCAGCTGCAAAACGCGGCCGACGCCGCGGCCCTGGCCGGGGCCAACGTGCTGCTCCAGTACGGCGGCAACCGCGCGGCCGTGACCAACGTCGCGGTCGCCTACGGCCAGAGGAACCTGGGCGACGAGGACGGCAAGGACTTGGCCATCCGCGACTCGGACGTGGCCTATCCGGACATCAGTTCGGTCCAGACCACCGTGGGCCGCACGTCCGACCGGGGCAACGCCATCGAGATGTTCCTCGGCCGCATCCTCGGCTGGAACACCCAGGACATCACGGCCCAGAGCCGGGCCGCCCTGTTCTGCTCCAACACCACCCGGTGCCTCAAGCCCTGGTCGCCGCCGGCCAAGTTCACCTGGAACGACCGTTGCGGCACCGCCAAATACCAGAACAACGGCCAACTCGACGCTGACAACGTCTGCGAGATGCAATCCGTGGAGGTCCAGGGCTACGGCCCGAGCGACGTGGGCACCCAGATCGTCCTCAAAATCGGCGATCCGAGCGGCACCGTGACGCCGGGCCACTACCAGCCCGTGGACTACCCGGCCGTGAACAGGGGCAACCCCAAAAGCGGCGGCGACGAGTACCGGACCAACATCGCCGGATGCGCCGGCTCCAACAACACGGGCATCGCCGTAAACGACCAGCTCGCCATCGAACCCGGCAACATGGTCGGTCCGACCAAGCAGGGCCTGGAGGCGCTGATCGCCCTGGACCCGAACGCGACCTGGGACACGTCCACCAACGCCATCCGAAACAGCGCGCGCAACGACCCCATGACCAGCCCCCGTGTCGCGCTGATCCCGTTCTACGATCCGCGCTACCCCCAGCAGTCCGGCCGCAACACGGTCACGGTCTACCAGCTCGGCGCGGTGTTCATCGAAAGCCTGAATGCCAACGGCGACGTGACCGGCCGGTTCATCAAGACCATGGCCGTGGACCCGGTCCGCCAGACCGGCTGCGACCCCAACACCGCCTACACCCTCTACGGCGCGGGCCTGGTGCAGTAGGCCCGGCCGGCCGCGAAAAGGTCCCGGATATCGCCCGCCATGGCCGGGGCCTGCCGGCCCCGCGTTCCACGCAACAAGCATCCTGTTCTGGAAACGGGTCGGACCTGCTCCCCTGGACACGAGGGCAGGTCCGGCCAGGCCCCGGCCTCTTCCCTCCCTCGGCCACGTCCCCACTCCTGCCGCCGAAACAGGTCTCTTGAATTTTCCACAATAAAGCCAGTTACTTGCCCTGAAAGCACGACTGGAGGCCCTTTTGACTGCAATATTTTGCTGGCCTTGGCGTCCTGTTTTTTCGAGAAGCCGAGGTTGCGGCTCTCGCAACAATCCACCCTCGGCAACGCGCAGGTTCCTGACCATGCCCGACACCGTCGCCCCACGTCCCGCCGCCTGGCCGCCGCCCCTCCAGGCGGCGGCCCGGACCACACCGTCGGCCGACCCCTTTGGGGCCTGTCTCCCGGCTGTCGCCATGCCGGCCGGGCAGAGGAACGCGTGAGGGAAACCGCCGCCGAACTTGCCCAGGCCATGGACCGGGAGAAGGCCAGGTTCTTCCGCTTCGTCCGCAGCCGCCTGTCCCGGATCTCCTCCATGGATGTGGAGGACATCGTGGCCGACGTCGTTTCCGGACTGCTCCGGCGGGCCGATGTCTTTGGCGAGATTGAAAACGCCATGGCTTATGCCTACCGGTCTCTGGAAAACCGGATCACCGACTTCCGTCGCACCAGCCGCGACACCGTTTCCCTCAGCGACACGGCCGCAGGCGGCGAGGCCTCCATCGCAGAGCGCTTGGCCTCTCCGGAGGCCGGCCCGGAAGGGACCGTGGCTGGCCTTGAAATGCGGGAGCGGCTCCTGCTCGCCCTGGGAGAGCTTACCCCCGGGGAACGGGCCGTGTGGATCGCCACGGAGATCGAAGGCCACAGCTTTCGCGAACTGGCCGAGGAATGGTGCGAGCCCCTTGGCACGCTGTTGTCCCGCAAAAGCCGGGCCGCCGCCCGGCTGCGGCAACGGCTCAACGACTATCGTCCGCACTGAGAGGAAAACCCATGCTGTTCCCCCGCACTGCCCCCGAACGCCCCCGCAGCCGGGCCTATCTGCTGACGGCCCATATCATTTTCGGGCTCCTTTTCGCCGCCACCCTGGCCCTGGTGTTCGGCTTCGTGGTCACGCTCCTGTGGAACCGCCTCGTGCCCGACCTCTTCGGGCTTTCGCCGCTGACCTACTGGCAGGGCGTGGGCCTGCTCCTGCTGGCCCGCATCCTGGTCGGCGGGCTCGGACACGGCCGGACCGGACACGGGCGCGGGCAACCCCCGCAATCCAGGGAGCCCTGGCGGGAATACGATGCCTGGTGGAAAGAAGTCGGAGAAAAATCCTTTCGCCGCCATGCCAGCGGCCAGGCCAGTGAAATCCCGGGTCAGGACCGCTGACGCCGCCGGCGTTTTTTCCGGGTCGGCCGGCAATAAACCGGACCGCCCACCGTCATGCACAACAACACCCGCCACTGGCGGGATTTCAGGAGGACGCATCATGGTCGCACAACAGGTCATCGACGCCTTCCACATGATGTGGGGGCCGTTTCCCGAACCGGTCATGCTGGTGCATAAAAGCCGCAAGATCCTGGCCGTCAACGACGCCGGCCGAGCGGCCGGCATTCCCGTCGGCGTCACCTGCTCGAGTCTCAACCCGGAAAACGAAACAGACGGGCACTGCCGCCAGTGCCGGGCCCTGGAGGCCCTGCGGTCCCGGGAACCCAGGACCAGCCCGGCCGTCACCGGCGGACGGCCCATGAAGGGCTATTGGCTGCCGCTTCGGGACGCGCCGGACATCTATGTCCACTTCGGCGTCTCCATCGGCGAGGAGATCCAGGCGGCCCTCGACGCCGCCCGGTGCGCCTAGTGTGACGTCCCTGAAAAAATACGATAGTATTTTTTCAAAAAAACATAGCTTCTAAAGCATGTTGTCCATGGGACACGCCTGCGCGTGTTTCGCGGACGTGACACTAGACTCGGGCCTGTCGGGAGTCCGGCCAAGAAAACGGCCCCTGGTCGCATCGGACCAGGGGCCGTTTCGTCTGTCGGCCGACCGGACCGGCCGAGACCGTTTAGCCGAGGATGGCCTTCAGGTCCTGCTCCGGGGTGGAGATGGGTTTGATGTTGTACTGCCCGACCAGGAAGTTGAGGACGTTTGGCGTCAGGAAGGCCGGCAGCGAGGGACCGAGGTAGATGTTTTTGATGCCCAGGTGCAAAAGCGTCAGCAGGATGGCCACGGCCTTCTGCTCGTACCAGGAGATGATCAGGGACAGGGGCAGGGAGTTGACGTCCGTGTCAAAGGCCTGGGCCAGGGCCGAGGCGATGACGATGGCCGAGTAGGTGTCGTTGCACTGGCCGACGTCGAGCAGGCGCGGGATGCCGTCGATGTCGCCGAGCTCCTTTTGCATGGCGTTGAAGCGGTACTTGCCGCAGGCCAGGGTCAGGATGACCGTGTCGCGCGGGGCCTGCTCCACGAACTGGGTGTAGTAGTTGCGGCCGGGCCTGGCCCCGTCGCAGCCGCCGACCAGGAAGAAGTGGCGGATCTTGCCGGCCTTGACCAGGTCCACCACCTTGCCGGCCGCGTCCAGCACGGCCTTGCGGCCGAACCCGACCATGGTCGCGCCCTTGTCCGCGTCGTCGGCAAAGCCCGGCAGCTCCAGGGCCCGCTTGATGACCGGGGAAAAGTCCTTGGTGCCGTCGGGCGCGGCCGGGATGTAGGGCGCGCCCGGCCAGCCGACCCGGCCGGTGGTGAAGACGTTGCCCGTGTAGGCCGGCAGGATCCGCTGCAGACAGTTGGTGGTCATGAGCACCGCGCCGGGCAGGGCCGCGAATTCCTTTTGCTGGTTCTGCCAGGCCGTGCCGAAGTTGCCGTAGAGGTGCGGGTATTTCTTGAGCCCGGGATAGCCGTGGCAGGGAATCATCTCGCCGTGGGTGTAGACCGTGATGTCCTTGTCCCTGGTCTGCTCCAGGAGCATGTCCAGGTCCTTGAGGTCGTGGCCCGAGACCACGATGGCCTTGCCCTTCCTGTGCCCGAGCGGCACCTCGGTGGGGACCGGATCGCCGTAGGTCCCGGTGTTGGCCGCGTCGAGCAGGGCCATGGTCTTGAGGTTCATCTCGCCGGTTTTAAGCGTCAGGCCGACCCAGTCCTCCAGGGACATGGGCTTGCCGTCCCAGCCGGCGGACAGGGCGTCGTGGTAGAAATCCGAAATCTCCTGGTCCTTTTTCCCCAGGACCTGGGCGTGGTCCAGGTAGGCGGAGATGCCCTTGAGGCCGTAGAGCACGGTGTGCATGAGGGAGCGGATGTCAGGATCGTCGGTGGGGTAGTCGAACAGGGTCGTCTTCTGGGCCTGCTTGAGCAGCCCGTCGTAGTCCGACGCCGGCTGGAAGGTGGCCGGCCCCTCGGGCAGGTTCAGGTCTCGGCCCGTGTTTTCGACCATCCGGCGCAGCTCGTCCCGGAACCGGACGATGTCCTGGATCAGCTTGACGAAATAATCGGGGTCGAAGTTGACGTTGGTCAGGGTGGAAAACAGCGCGTCCGGGAAATAGGCGTCCGCCGCCGCGATCCGGTCGCCGGTCTTCCGCGCCTCCCGGGCCACCAGGGCCAGGCCGCGCAAGGCGTAGGCCGTCAGGTCCTGCAGGTCGGACACGTCCGGCTGTTTGCCGCAGACGCCGATCTTGGTGCACGCTTCCCCTTTCATGGTCTGTTCGCACTGGTAACAGAACATTGCCACCTCCTTCGGATGGGATTCCCGGGCTGTGACAGGATGCGACAAAGCCGAACCGCATCGGCCACGGCTGCAGTCCGGGGGTTACCGCCACTCTTGGCAGATTCCGGCCTTCGCGGCAATGCTCCCCGGCCGCAAAACCGGCTGAAGGCCTTCTTTTCCCCTGCGTCGGCCCCGGACGCCTCCGGATCGCTTCCAGCGCCCGGGTTCCGCTCCCCGTCCAGGCGGGTGAAACAGCGCCCCGAGACTCGTCCATTGCCGCCTCCCCTCCTGCTTCGGGCTACAGCTACAGGAAAACCTATTCCCCTCTTTCCCCATTGTTTCCCCACGGTTTTCCCCGCAAGCGTCCACGGCAGGCCTTGCCCTGTCGGGACAATAAAACCCCGTGCGCCCGCGTCTACGGTTTTCTGTTACGACCGCATTTCGGAGCTTGCGGCACAGCAGCATTCGATCAATAGATGCAACATGTGCTGTGCGAAACTATCATGCCGCCCTTTGCCATGCATCGGAGACGGATGATCGGAGATCTGGGGACCGATGGATTTTACCTTTTTATTTCACGCCACCACAGAAAAAAGGTGGCCACATGCGACATGGTCTGTTACTTCGAAACATAGGCAAACCTTGAAACGCGGTCGCCCGGAAAATCGGTCTTCTCCATGGCCGGCAGGGCCTTCTTCCGCTTGCAGTCTGTCTACCGGGAAACGGGATCCGTATGTTCGAAAACCTCAAGAAGGCCGAAGACCTCAAGGCGGACTTCATCCATGAGCTCCGGGAGAGACTGTCCGCGCTCCAGCAAGGCGGCGCGACGGAAACCGAGGCATCCGGTCCGGTGGACGACCGCCTGGCCAAGGACGCGCTCCGGTCGGTTCTGGAGTATCTGCCCGAAGCCCTGATCGTGGTCCAGGGACCGGAGCTCACGGTCCGCATCGCCAGCCGCTACGCGGCCAAGCTGCTCGGCCTTCCGTTCGGGGAAGTGCTCGGCCGGCCGTATGCGGACGTGGCGGCGCGCATCGGCCTGTACCACCCGGACGGCCAGACCAGGACGGCCTTCGACGACCTGCCCCTGGTCCGGGCCGTGCGGCAGGGCGCGCTGGTGGTCGAGGAGCAGTGGCTCATCGAGCGGTCCTGCGGCCACAAGTTTCCCATCCTCTGCAACGCCGGGCCCATGCTCGACGCCTCCGGCAACGTCGCCGGCGGGGTCTTCTCCTTTATCGACATGGTGCGGATCAAGCTCTTTGAAACGAAGCTCACGGAGAGCGAGGAGCAGTTCAAGAAGGTCTTCACCTCAAGCCCCGGCATCCTGCTGTTGATGGACCTGGACCGGCAGACCATCCTCGACGTCAACGACGCCTTCACCCGGGTCACGGGCTTCGGCCGCGACGAGGTGATCGGCCGCGACATCAACGCCCTGGGCCTGCTCCAGGACGCCCAGGACGGGTCGAGCGTGGGCAGCCTCCTGGAAAAGCAGGGCCGGTTCAGCAACCAGGAACTCCTGGCCCGGACCAAGGACGGCAAGCAGCGCGTGGTCCTGGCCTCGGGCGAGGTGGCCCAGGTTTCCGGCCGGCGCTACCTGATCTCCGGCGGCCAGGACGTCACGGACCTCCACGAGGCCCGGGAGGAGGCCCAGCGGGCCAACCGGGCCAAAAGCGAATTCCTGGCCAACATGAGCCACGAGATCAGGACGCCCTTAAACGGCATCCTGGGCATGACCAGCCTGGCCATGACGCTGTGCACCGACGCCAAGGCCCGGGAATACCTGGCCATGGCCCAGCAGTCGGGCAAGCATCTGCTCGGCATCATCAACGACATCCTGGACCTGTCCAAGATCGAGTCCCAGCGGTTCGAGCTGGAACGGGTCGCGTTCAGTCCCCGGGACGTCCTGGAAAACCTGGTCCAGGCCATGGGCCTGGAGGCCGACCGCAAGGGCCTGCGCTTCACGGCCGTGGTGGAGCCGGACGTGCCGGACCGGGTGGCGGGAGACGAGGGGCGGCTGCGGCAGATCTATGTGAACCTGATCGGCAACGCCATCAAGTTCACGGAGAACGGCGAGGTCTCGGTCCGGCTCGCCCTGGCCGAGGCGGACGGCGGCGGGGTGGGCTTCCCGGAGGCGGCCTCCCCTGCCGATGGCCGCGTCCGCCTCCTGTCCACCATCCGGGACACCGGCATCGGCATCCCCCCGGAGCACCGCCTGCGCATCTTCGACACCTTCGCCCAGGTCAGCGGCAGCGCCCGGTACGGCGGCACGGGGCTTGGCCTGCCCATCTGCCGGCGGCTGGTGGAGCTGATGCACGGCAGCATCTGGGTGGAAAGCGAACTGGGCAGGGGGAGCGCCTTTTCCTTCACCGCCGCGTTCGAACGGGTCGGACGGGAGCCGCAGGACTTCGGCCGCGACGCCGCAGCGGACGGGGAGGAACGGCTCATGCCCGATCGGGGCGGCGCGTCCCTGCGCATCCTGTTGGCCGAGGACAACGCAATCAACCAGATCCTGGCGGTCAAGCTGCTGACCATGCAGGGCCACGCGGTGGTGACGGCCGAAAACGGGCAGGAAGCCCTGGAGCGGCTCGCGGAAGCCCCCTGCGACCTGGTCCTCATGGACGTGCGCATGCCGGTCATGGGCGGCGAGGAGGCCCTGCGCCGGATCCGGTCCGGCCAGGTCCCGGGCTGCCGACCCGACATTCCGGTCATCGCCATGACGGCCCACGCCCTGTCCGGGGACCGCGAACGGTTCCTGGAGCTCGGCTTTGACGAGTACGTGGCCAAGCCCGTCGATTTCAACGCCTTGCGCGACCTCCTCAAGAGCGTGACGCCCGGCAGGGGACGCTAGGGGCCTTTCGGCCCGGGCCCGCGGCCGGGGCGTCAGGCGTCTTGGCCGGGATCGTCCCGTCCGCCGCAACCGGTGGCCGCGAGGTACTCCTCGCGGTTCCAGCCGGCCACGCACGAGGGGTGTTCGGGGTCGGGTTCGCACAGGTAGAACTCGTGGCCCGGACGGCCGATCACGCGCAGGCCGCTGGACCGGAGCATGGCCTCGGCCCCGGCGTGGTTGACGATCCACCAGTTGGTGGGGTCGCCGTTGAAGCGGTGCTCGACAAAGGCCATCCTGGGCCAGCCCGGCAGGAGCAGGTCGTCCCGGTCGTGCAGGCTCCGGTCCCAGGTGTCGGCAACGACCTCCTCCCCGGGCAGGGTCAGGGTCTGGAACACGGCCAGGCGGCCCACGGTCCGGGCCACGATGTCCAGGCCCAGGAGCGGATAGCGGAGGTGGTAGAAAACGCCCATGAAAAGGACCAGGTCGTAGGTGGCCTCCTCCCGGGCCAGGTCGTAGACCTGCATCCGCCGGTAACGCACCCGGTCCGACAGGCCGTGGACCCCGGCCGCCCACGCGGCCTGCCTGAGGTAGTGCGGGTTGAGGTCCGTGCCCGTGACCGTGGCCCCGCGCTTGGCCAGTTCCAGGCTGTAAAATCCCGCGTTGCACCCCACGTCCAGCACGGTCCACCCCTCCAGGGAGGCCGGCAGGACCCCGGCGAGCTGTTGCCACTTGAACGTGGGGAAGTCCCCCAGGAAGTGGTCCGGCGCGGTCTGGGTCCCGTCCGGAAGGTGGATGTTGTGAAACCACGGACCGAGGGCGGCGATGGCGGCCTCCAGGTCGGCGGCGGCGACCGCCTCGTAGGCCCGGTCCGCCTCGCCGGGCTCGCGGTAGAGCCGGTCCGGCATGAGGCTCACGCGCCGCGGGTCCACGCCGTTGCCCCGGGCCAGGCGCAACAGGTCCGCCTTGGCCACCGGAAAGACGATCTTGTCGAAGTGGCCGGACGGTTCGGTCCGGCGGCCGGGCATGTTCGAGGCGGATGTGTGCATCGGACGCGTTCTCCCAGAAAAATCCGGTTCGTGGCCATGACGCCTCCGGCCCGCGCCAAACGCCATGGCGGCAGCCGCTCCTGCCGCGCATACCATGCCAAACGGTTTGCGGGCAATGCGCAAGCAACACATCCGCGCATCTTGCCGCCGGCCGGCCCCCTGCCGTGCCGCATCCGCCCGGCCAACGCCCGTTCCTCGGGCAAACGCCCTCCCGGCCCGGACGTTGCGGCTGCAACCAGCCAAGGGCGTTGACCGGAACGGCAAAGTCGGTAGTATGGCCGATGGTGGAGCCCTGCGCCTGCGAAAACCGCAGGCGCGGGCCACGCAACATCCCGGGAGGAGACAGCCATGGATATGGGTCGGTACTGCAAGAAATACGCGAAAATGGCCGAGGACCATCCGGTTCCAACGGCCCTGGCCGGACTCGGCCTGGGCCTGGCCCTGGCCTTTTGCCTCGGCAAGTGGCTTTCCGGATCACAGCACCACAGCCGGACGGCCCGGACCGTGGCCGCCCTGCGGGAAAGCGGCGAAGCCCTGGCCGCCCGGACCGCCGCCTCGGGCCAAAAGCTCCTGGGGCGTCATCCGTCCCGGCCGTCAACAACCGCCGTCGGCACGGCCCTCGGCGGCGCGGGCCTCCTGGTCGGCGGACTGCTGGCGGCCCTGTCCAGGGCCAGGAACTAGGCGGTCCGTCCGCGACGGGCCGCCGGCAACGGCTCCGGCGCTGGACCGGGCTACGGCTTGCGGGCCGGTTCCCCGGCCGGGGCGGCCCCGGCCGTCCACGGCCGGACCCGGGCCAGCCGGGAGGCCGCCGCCGTCAGGAGCCGCAAGACCTGGCGCACGGCCAGGGACAGGGCCAGGGTCAGCAGGATGCAGGCCAGGACTCCCGGCATGTCGGCCCGCCAGGCCGTCAGGACGGTGCCGTACTTGAGCAGCGACAGCTGCAGCAGATAAAGCGGCAGCGAGAGCGCGCCGAGAAACGGCAGCAGCCGCGAGGTCAGATTGAAGCGGTAGAGCCAGGCGAGCAGGCACAGGCAGACCAGGACGCTGGCCGCGTCCAGCACGCCGTAGGCGATGACGTTGTTGTGCGTGCCGGCGTAAATCGCCAGCCCGAACGGGACCAGGCCCAGCAGGGAGTACAAGGCCGGTTTCCGGGCCACGAGGGCCATCAGCCGGTCCAGCCGGTCGGCCGCCAGGACCCCCAGGGCGAAGGAAAAGGGGAAGCGGCTCCACAGACCCGGCGTGGTGGAGACGTCCCGCAGCAGGTACAGCGCCACCCAGACCGAGAGGGCCGCCGCCACGGTGGCCAGGACGGATTCCACGGCGTCCCGCGCCAGCTTCACGATCACCAGGAACAGGACGTACCAGACCAGGATGGAGGCCACGAACCAGTCGCCAAGGCCCAGCAGGTCCGCCGCGGTCAGCCCCTGGGGCTTGCCGCTCAGGACCGGGTGGACCGCGTAGCGCGCCAGCATGCACAGGGCGACCATGGGAAAGATCGCCAGGGCCCTTTTGGAGAGATACCCGGGGACCGTGTACCGGTTCCGGTCGTAGGACTTCTTGAGCCCCACGCCGGAGATGAAATAGAAAAGCGACACCCCGAAAAAGGCGTCCCCGCCCAGCGGCAGGAACCAGAACTCCTTGGGGTTCCAGACCACCACGTGGTGGTAGAGGATCAGGACCGTGGCCAGGCCCTTGACCGTGTCGCTGAAATACCGGTCCGGCGCGAAGACCGCGCCGGGCTGGCGCAGCCACAGGTACGGGACCAGAAAAAACACCATCAGGAGCAGAAGTTGCGTGCTGGCGGCCATGGCGGTTCCGTGGAAAGGCGGGTCGCGCGGGTTCCGGAGCCCCTGCCCGGCCTTGGGGCCGCGCTCCGGTCTTCCACCGGGCCGGACGCGCACCGCGCCGCCCGAGGCCGCTCCCCGGCCCGGGGAACCGCCGCCCCGGCCTCTCGTTTCCGTGGCAACGGCGCGCCCCCGGACGGCGGAGCCTGCCGCCACCCTACACCGCCTTTGGCCGCACGGTCCAGGCGCGGACGCAAAAAAAGGCCTGTCCGCGCCAAAAGCGCCGCCAGGCCCTCCCTTGCCGCCGGCCCGCCCCCCGTCGGGCTGACCGGCCGCCTCCCCGCGTCAGCCCTTCCTTGCCGACCCGGCCGGGACGTCCGGTGCTCCCGGGCTTTCAGGGATTTCCGGAGCTTCCGGGGCCGCCTTCTGCCCGGCCCGGCTGACGTAAAAGGCGAAATCCTCCTTGAGCTGGCGGATGAGCGACTCCCGCCGCTTCCCCACCGCCTCCACGGACTGCCCTTCGAGCATGGCCCGATGGTAGTCCACCAGGGCCTGGTAGGTGTCGAGCAGTTCCTCGTGAAAGGTCGGCTTGTCCGGCGTGATGTCCCGGTTGGACACCAGGCGGTGGTCCATGGCCTCGGCCAGGAACCGCAGCGGCGCCGTGGAGCCGCAGGCGCGCATCAGCGGCAGCAGCGTCTCCACCCCGAGCTTGGCCCGACGGTCCTCGGGATCGATCTCCCGCATCAAGGTGGAATAGGGCTTGCCGATCTCTTCGGCCACGACCTTGATGGGCTTTGGGCTGTTCTGGACCATGTCCAGGATCACCTTCATGAGGCCTGACGACATTAGATAACGCCTCTTAGATTATAACTTGCTTGTATCTAACGCGGACTTCTTCGATAGCATGGAGCAACGGCCCACTGTCAAGGCGCGGTGCGGTGCGTCCTCCCACGGACCGGGCCGCGCCGTTCGCCGATACGTCCACCGTGCAACACAAGGAGGTCTTTCCGCAGCGGATCTTCGATCAATCCTGTGCGCCATATCAAGCGATGCAACGTTCGCCACGTTTCAAGGAGAATGTCGATGATCGATACCGTCAAAAAGATCGGATTACCCTTGGGACCCGCCTTGTTCCTGATCATCTGCCTGCTGCCCGTGCCGGCCGGCATGTCGCAGCAGGCGCTTTACTGCGCGGCCGTCACCGCGCTCATGGCCACCTGGTGGATCACCGAGGCCATTCCCATTCCCGCGACATCACTGATTCCCATCGTGCTTTTTCCGTTCCTGCAGATCATGCCCACGGCCAAGGCGACGCTGCCGTATTCCAATCATCTGATCTACCTGTTCATGGGCGGCTTTTTCATCGCCGTGTGCATGGAACGCTGGAACCTCCATTACCGCATCGCCATGCAGACCATCCGCGTCGTGGGCACGAGCCCCTCGCGGATCGTCCTCGGCTTCATGGTGGCGGCGGCCTTTTTGTCCATGTGGGTCTCCAACACGGCCACCACGGTCATGATGATGCCCATCGGCCTGGCCATCATCAAGGCCTGCGCCGAGATCACCGGCGACAAGGACCTGCACAAAAACCCCTTCGCCATCAGCCTCATGCTGGCCCTGGCCTACGCCGCCTCCATCGGGGGCCTGGGCACGATCATCGGCACGCCGCCCAACACCATCATGGTGGCCCAGATCGACAAGCTCTACGGCCAGACCATCAGCTTCCTGGACTGGATGAAAGTCGGCGTGCCCCTGGCCGCCACCTTCCTCGTCCTGGCCTGGCTGCTGCTGACCAGGGTCCTTTTTCCGGTCAAGGGCGACATCCTGCAGGGCCGGGGCGCGTCGCTGATCCAGGCCGAACTGGAAAAGCTCGGCCCCATGAAAAAGGAGGAACGCCGGATCATCGCGGTCTTCGCGGTGGTGGCCACGCTCTGGATCCTGATGGGCCTGGTCAAATGGCCGATATTCAAAGGCGTGTCCGACGCGTCCGTGGCCATTGCCGGCGCGCTGCTCCTGTTCGTGATTCCGTCGGACCTCAAGCGGGGCGTGTTTCTCCTGGACTGGAAGACCGCGGTCAAGATCCCCTGGGACGTCATCCTGCTGTTTGGCGGCGGCCTGTGCCTGGCCGACGGCTTCCAGGAAACCGGCCTGACCAAGTACATCGCCGGCCTGCTGGTCGATCTCGAGGGCATGCAGCTCGTCTGGATCATCGCCAGCATCGTGGCCCTCAACATCTTCCTGACCGAGGTGACCTCCAACACCGCCGTGGCCACGCTCATGATCCCGGTCATGGGGGCCATCGCCGTGGGCATGCAGATCAACCCGCTGGGCCCCATCGTGGCCGCCTGCATCGCCTGCTCCTACGCCTTCATGCTGCCCGTGGCCACGCCGCCAAACGCCGTGGTCTTCGGCTCGGGCGCGGTGACCATCCGCCAGATGGCCCGAACCGGGCTGTGGCTCAACCTCATGGGCATCATCCAGATCACCCTGGTGGTCTATTTCCTCATGCCCTGGGTCTGGGGCGTGGACCTGACCGTGCTGCCCGACTGGGCCATTCCGAAAAAATGAGCCGCAACGCCGCAATCCCGCGGCCCTTGGCCGCCGCCGGAATGTCCGGTCCGTGCCGGGCGCGGCTTGACCACGGGGCCGGTCCGCCGGCCCCGCGCGGCGCCTGACCATGGGCGCCGCGCTCTACCTGTCGCTGCTCCTGCTGGTCTACTGCCTGTGCCGGGCCGCCAGGGCCGGCCTTCGGGACGACGCGGCCACCCTGGCTCCGGACGCCGTGCCCGAGGCGGTGCGCCGGGCCATTCGGCGCGCCGCGCCGGGCATCGCCGTGACCGGCGTGCGCGTGGCCATGCACGGCGCGCGCAGCGTGCGCTACACGGTCCAGGGCCTGATGCCGGACTGCC
>CAZIJE010000053.1:0-23307 GCA_964539435.1 uncultured Desulfovibrio sp. | reverse complement strand
CCTCCACGGCCGAGGCCTGCTCGGACGCGCCCTGGGACAGGGATTCCGACGAGGCCGAAAGCTGCTCGGAACCGGCGGCCATGTTTCCGGCCCCGGACTGGACCTCCTGGACCACCTGGGTCAGCCGGTCCACCATTTCCCGGAGCGACCGCATGAGCCCGTCGCGCTCGGACCGTTCCCGGATGTCGAGGCGCAGGTCGCCCTCGGCCAGCCTGCCGGCCAGGGCAGCCACGTTCCGATCGGCCTCCAGCAGGGCGGCCAGGGACTGCATGAGGGCGTCGTTGGCCGACCGCTCGCGGATCTCCACGTCGAGGTCGCCGGTGGCCATCTTGCCGGCCGCCGCGACCACGCTGCGGTCCGCCTCCAGCAGGCCGGCCAGGGACTTGAGCAGCACGTCGGCCTCGCACCGGGGCGTGATGGCCACCTCCAGGTCGCCCTGGGCCATGCGGGCCACGGAATCCGCCACCCCGCTCTCCGCCGCGGCCACGGCCCGCAGGGCCTCGCAGACCTGCCCGACCTCGTCGGCCCGGCGCACGTCCAGGGCCCGGCCGGTGTCGCCGGCGGCCAGGGCCTGGGCAAAGGCCATGCACTGGCCAAGGGGCCGGCTGATGGCCCGGGAAATGAAATACCCGAGCAGCAGGCCGAGCAGGATGCTGCCGCAGACCAGACCGATCAGGTACAGCCGGTTCGCCTCGTAGACTTCGGCGGTCTCCCCGGCGAAATTCTTGGCGTTCTCGGCCTTGCGCTGGGACAGGGCGTCCAGGGCGTCGTCCACGGCCCGGAGCTTCTCCCGGCCCGTGCCCATCATCAGGTCCACGGATTCCCGCTTCGTGGCCAGGTCCTCTTTGGCCGCGACGGCCAGGATCTGGTCGAAGACCGGACGCAGTTCGTTCCAGGCCTTGTCCAGTTCCTGCAGGAGCTGCTTGCCCCGCTCGTTGACAAACGTCGGCCGGGCCTGGTTCAGGCTGTCCTCATAGGCCTTCACGTAATGCTTGACCCGCTCCAGGAAGCCCTTGCGCGCCTCTTCGCTCTCGGCCAGGACGTAGTTCTTGATGTTGCGGTCGATGTAGACCAAATTGATGTTGGCTTCCTTGACAAACGACAGCCCGAGGGTCTCGCGGTTGTACATGGTGCCGGCCATGTCGTTCATGAGCCCCATGTTGCGGACGCCCATGAAACCGACCAGGGCGGTCAGGGCCGCCATGAGGACAAAGGCCAGGATGAGCTTCTTGCCCACTCGCAGGTCATAGAACCATTTCATATGTCATTTCCTCGGTGTCGCTCGTTGCGCGGGAGAAACAGGCGGTCCCGCGTCCGCATCGAACAATGCCCCGCCACGGACGGCAGCGTTTTTCCCGGGCGCCCGACCGATCTCCAGGCTGCGCCCGGCGCGTCTCCCGCAGACCGGAAACCGGAAGGGCCTCCACCCCAGCCAGTGCGTTGTCGCAAGCCCTTGCGCCGTCCGCATAAGGCAACCCATGCTTGCACAAGCAAAAATATTACATTTTCAAAACTATTGCCACCTCTATGACGCACCGGTTGCATCCGTCCCGTGTCGACAATGACGCCACGATGCGGCTTCCGTGACCAAACCGCGTCGTGGCGTCGTGCGCTACGCAGGGTGCGCGTCTTTCCTCAGGCCGTGGCCGCCAGGACGTTCTCCGCTCCCGTCAAGAGCCCGCTCAGGTCGTGCAGTTCGTCGGTGGAAAAGATCCGGTCCACGTCCAGGTGCAGGATGAAACGCCCGTCGTGGCTGGAAATACCCCGCAAACAGCCGGCGTCCACGGACGCGCCGAGGCTCGGGGGCGGCGCCATGGACGCGGCGTCGAGCTCCAGGACCTCCTTGACCGAATCGGCCAGGGCCCCCATGAGCGACGTCTCGCCGTCGTGGCGGACCTCCACGATGACGATGCGGGTGTGGATGGTCCGCTTGACCTCGCCGAGGCCCAGCTTGAGGCCGAGGTCCACCACGGGCACGGCGTTGCCCCGGACGTTGACCACGCCGCGCATGGACACGGGCGTCTGGGGAATCCGGGTGATTTCGCTATAGTCGAGAATCTCCCTGACCGCGAAGATGTCCAGGGCGAAAAACTCGCCCCCCAGGGTCAGGGTCAGAAACCGTTGGGAATGCTTTGCGCCTGCTTCGGCCATGATCGTACCTCCTTGCCGGCCCGGCTAGAACCGTTCGAAATGCTGGTCGTCGGCCGCGTCCAGGCCCATGTCCAGCGGCACGGCCGGTCGGCGGCCGGAAAGGGCCGTGCTGGCGGGCCGGTGCGCCACGGCCTTTTGGGCCGGCGCGATGGGGCGGCGCGAGGCATGGCTGCCGTTGACCCGGAAAAAGCCGATGGTGGCCTGGAGCTGCTCGGCCTGGGACGAGAGCTCCTCGGACGTGGAGGCCAGCTCCTCCGAGGCCGAGGCGTTTTGCTGCACCACCTGGTCGAGCTGCTGCAGGGCCCGGTTGACCTGGGTCGCGCCCGAGGACTGCTCCTGGGACGAGGCCGCGATCTCCTGGACCAGCTCGGAAGTCTTGAGGATGTCCGGCACCAGCTTTTCGAGCAGCTTGCCCGCGCCCTCGGCCACGTCGAGGCTCGAGGCGGACAGGGTGTTGATCTCGGCCGCGGCCGCCTGGCTCCGCTCGGCCAGCTTGCGCACTTCCGAGGCCACCACGGCGAAGCCGCGCCCCTGCTCCCCGGCCCGGGCCGCCTCGATGGCGGCGTTTAAGGCCAAGAGGTCCGTCTGGCGGGCGATCTCCTCGATGATCGAAATCTTGGCCGCGATCTGCCGCATGGCGGCCACGGTCTGGGTCATGGCCTCGCCGGACTGCTTGGCGTCGGTCGCGGCCTTGCCGGCCAGGGCTTCGGTCTGGCGGGCGTTGTCCGCATTCTGGTTGATGGCCGCGCTCATCTCCTCCATGGACGAGGAGCTCTCCTCCACGGCCGAGGCCTGCTCGGACGCGCCCTGGGACAGGGATTCCGACGAGGCCGAAAGCTGCTCGGAACCGGCGGCCATGTTTCCGGCCCCGGACTGGACCTCCTGGACCACCTGGGTCAGCCGGTCCACCATTTCCCGGAGCGACCGCATGAGCCCGTCGCGCTCGGACCGTTCCCGGATGTCGAGGCGCAGGTCGCCCTCGGCCAGCCTGCCGGCCAGGGCAGCCACGTTCCGATCGGCCTCCAGCAGGGCGGCCAGGGACTGCATGAGGGCGTCGTTGGCCGACCGCTCGCGGATCTCCACGTCGAGGTCGCCGGTGGCCATCTTGCCGGCCGCCGCGACCACGCTGCGGTCCGCCTCCAGCAGGCCGGCCAGGGACTTGAGCAGCACGTCGGCCTCGCACCGGGGCGTGATGGCCACCTCCAGGTCGCCCTGGGCCATGCGGGCCACGGAATCCGCCACCCCGCTCTCCGCCGCGGCCACGGCCCGCAGGGCCTCGCAGACCTGCCCGACCTCGTCGGCCCGGCGCACGTCCAGGGCCCGGCCGGTGTCGCCGGCGGCCAGGGCCTGGGCAAAGGCCATGCACTGGCCAAGGGGCCGGCTGATGGCCCGGGAAATGAAATACCCGAGCAGCAGGCCGAGCAGGATGCTGCCGCAGACCAGACCGATCAGGTACAGCCGGTTCGCCTCGTAGACTTCGGCGGTCTCCCCGGCGAAATTCTTGGCGTTCTCGGCCTTGCGCTGGGACAGGGCGTCCAGGGCGTCGTCCACGGCCCGGAGCTTCTCCCGGCCCGTGCCCATCATCAGGTCCACGGATTCCCGCTTCGTGGCCAGGTCCTCTTTGGCCGCGACGGCCAGGATCTGGTCGAAGACCGGACGCAGTTCGTTCCAGGCCTTGTCCAGTTCCTGCAGGAGCTGCTTGCCCCGCTCGTTGACAAACGTCGGCCGGGCCTGGTTCAGGCTGTCCTCATAGGCCTTCACGTAATGCTTGACCCGCTCCAGGAAGCCCTTGCGCGCCTCTTCGCTCTCGGCCAGGACGTAGTTCTTGATGTTGCGGTCGATGTAGACCAAATTGATGTTGGCTTCCTTGACAAACGACAGCCCGAGGGTCTCGCGGTTGTACATGGTGCCGGCCATGTCGTTCATGAGCCCCATGTTGCGGACGCCCATGAAACCGACCAGGGCGGTCAGGGCCGCCATGAGGACAAAGGCCAGGATGAGCTTCTTGCCCACTCGCAGGTCATAGAACCATTTCATATGTCATTTCCTCGGTGTCGCTCGTTGCGCGGGAGAAACAGGCGGTCCCGCGTCCGCATCGAACAATGCCCCGCCACGGACGGCAGCGTTTTTCCCGGGCGCCCGACCGATCTCCAGGCTGCGCCCGGCGCGTCTCCCGCAGACCGGAAACCGGAAGGGCCTCCACCCCAGCCAGTGCGTTGTCGCAAGCCCTTGCGCCGTCCGCATAAGGCAACCCATGCTTGCACAAGCAAAAATATTACATTTTCAAAACTATTGCCACCTCTATGACGCACCGGTTGCATCCGTCCCGTGTCGACAATGACGCCACGATGCGGCTTCCGTGACCAAACCGCGTCGTGGCGTCGTGCGCTACGCAGGGTGCGCGTCTTTCCTCAGGCCGTGGCCGCCAGGACGTTCTCCGCTCCCGTCAAGAGCCCGCTCAGGTCGTGCAGTTCGTCGGTGGAAAAGATCCGGTCCACGTCCAGGTGCAGGATGAAACGCCCGTCGTGGCTGGAAATACCCCGCAAACAGCCGGCGTCCACGGACGCGCCGAGGCTCGGGGGCGGCGCCATGGACGCGGCGTCGAGCTCCAGGACCTCCTTGACCGAATCGGCCAGGGCCCCCATGAGCGACGTCTCGCCGTCGTGGCGGACCTCCACGATGACGATGCGGGTGTGGATGGTCCGCTTGACCTCGCCGAGGCCCAGCTTGAGGCCGAGGTCCACCACGGGCACGGCGTTGCCCCGGACGTTGACCACGCCGCGCATGGACACGGGCGTCTGGGGAATCCGGGTGATTTCGCTATAGTCGAGAATCTCCCTGACCGCGAAGATGTCCAGGGCGAAAAACTCGCCCCCCAGGGTCAGGGTCAGAAACCGTTGGGAATGCTTTGCGCCTGCTTCGGCCATGATCGTACCTCCTTGCCGGCCCGGCTAGAACCGTTCGAAATGCTGGTCGTCGGCCGCGTCCAGGCCCATGTCCAGCGGCACGGCCGGTCGGCGGCCGGAAAGGGCCGTGCTGGCGGGCCGGTGCGCCACGGCCTTTTGGGCCGGCGCGATGGGGCGGCGCGAGGCATGGCTGCCGTTGACCCGGAAAAAGCCGATGGTGGCCTGGAGCTGCTCGGCCTGGGACGAGAGCTCCTCGGACGTGGAGGCCAGCTCCTCCGAGGCCGAGGCGTTTTGCTGCACCACCTGGTCGAGCTGCTGCAGGGCCCGGTTGACCTGGGTCGCGCCCGAGGACTGCTCCTGGGACGAGGCCGCGATCTCCTGGACCAGCTCGGAAGTCTTGAGGATGTCCGGCACCAGCTTTTCGAGCAGCTTGCCCGCGCCCTCGGCCACGTCGAGGCTCGAGGCGGACAGGGTGTTGATCTCGGCCGCGGCCGCCTGGCTCCGCTCGGCCAGCTTGCGCACTTCCGAGGCCACCACGGCGAAGCCGCGCCCCTGCTCACCGGCCCGGGCCGCCTCGATGGCGGCGTTTAAGGCCAAAAGATCCGTCTGGCGGGCGATCTCCTCGATGATCGAGATCTTGGAGGCGATGTCCCGCATGGCGGCCACGGTCCGGGTCATGGCGTCGCCGGACTGCTTGGCGTCGTCGGCGGCCTTGCGGGCCAGAGACTCGGTCTGGCGGGCATTGTCCGCGTTCTGGTTGATGGCCGCGCTCATCTCCTCCATGGACGAGGAACTCTCCTCCACGGCCGAGGCCTGCTCGGACGCGCCCTGGGACAGGGATTCCGACGAGGCGCTCATTTCCTGGGCGCCGGAGGCCACGTTCTCGGCCCCGGACTGGACCTCCTGGACCACAGCCACCAGCTTGAGCACCATCTCCTTGAGGGCCAGCATCAGGCCGTCGCGCTCGGACCGCTCCCGGACCTCCACCCGCAGGTCGCCCTCGGCCAGCTTGCCGGCCAGGGAGGCCACGGTCCGGTCGGCGGCCAAAAGGCCGCCCAGGGACGTGAGCAGGACGTCGGCCTGGGAACGGGGCGCGATGGTCACTTCCAGGTCGCCCTCGGCCATGCGCGCCACCGTGGCGGCCACGTCGGCCTCGGCCTTGGCCACGGACCGCAGGGCGTCGCACAGCACGCCGACCTCGTCCTTCTGGTGGACGTCCAGGGACCGGCCGGTGTCGCCCTGGGCCAGGGCGTTGGCGAATTCCACGCTCTTGACCAGGGGCCGGCTGATCATCCGGGAAATGAACACGCCAAGGCCGATGCCGAGCAGCACGCTGCCGGCGATGATGGCGAGAAGGAGCGTCCGGCCGCTTTCGTAGACCTCGGTGGACAGGTCGGAAAAGTTCTTGGCGTTGGCCTCCTTGGCCTGGGCCAGTTCGGTCAGGGCGCTGTCCAGGGCGTCGATCTTTTCCCGGCCCACGCCCATGGACAGTTCCACGGACTCCCGCCTGGCCGCCAGGTCCTCGCTCTTGTTGACTTCAATGATCTTGTTCAGGACGGGCTGGTAATCCTCCCAGGCCCGGCTGACCCTGGCCAGCAGTTCCTTGCCCTTTTCGGTGTAAAACCGCTGCCGGGCCTCCTCGAACTGCTTCTGGTAGCTCTGCCGGAACTGGTCGATCCGCTCGGCGTACTTGGCCCGGTCCGCCGCCGACGAGGCCAGAAGCAGGTTCTTGGCCGCCCGGTCGATGTAGATGAGGTTGATGTTGGTCTCCTTGACGTAGGAAACGCCGAGGAGCTCCTTCAGATAGAGGTCGTCGGCCATCTTGTTGAGGGCCGCCAGCTTGTTGATGCCCATGTAGCCGACCACCGCCGTGATGGCCGCCATCAGGATAAAAGAGCCGATCAGCTTCGACCCCACCCGCATGTTTGAAAACCACTGCATGCCCATGCTCCTTGCGTCTGACACCCGCCTGGCATCCCGGCCGGACCGCTGCCGCGCGTTGTCCGTTCCCTGCCGGGATCAGGCCTTGCGGATGCCGTTTCACATCGAAATACCTATCGCTCGCACCCATCAGCGACTGTGCCCCTTGGCCGGCGCATCACCCCTTTTCCGTCTGGCGTCCGCCCGCCGGAGAGCCGGCCGGCGACAGCCGGCCCTCCAGAAAGGCGACGACTTCGTCCGACGGGTCCGGCAGGGACGGGTCGCGGACCAGGGACTGGGCGCACCCGAACCACATGCCCCGGACGGCCAGGGCCGTCCGGGCCGCCACCACAGGTCGGAACACCTCAAGACTGAACCCTCGTTCAAGCTCTCTGACGATCAGTTCCCCGCACCGGGTCTCCAGCATGGCCAGGTCGGCCATGGGAAACCGGCCCAGGTCCAGGCGCAGGAAGGGATCGTCCCGGAAGATCACGCCAAAGGCCTCGTGGTTGTCCCGCACGTACCGGAAAAAGGCCCTGGTCATGCCTTGCAGGGCCAGCCAGGGCCCGGCCGCGGCTTCGGCCTCCCGGCCGAGGACCCGCAGCAGCCCGGACAGGGCCTGGCGGGCCACGATGAAGAGCAGATTTTCCTTGGTCTTGAAATGATAGATGATCGTGCCCGCGGCCACCCCGGCCCGGGCGGCGATGTCGTGCACCGAGGTGGCGTCGTATCCGTTGGCCGCGAAAAGCGTCCGGGCGGCTCCAACAATGGCGCTGACTTTCTCTTCCACAGGACCGTCCTTTTGAACGACTGTTCAGTTCCCATCTATCCGGGTCCGCCCGATCTGGCAACCTCTTTTGTCACGATC
The DNA here is from genome assembly GCA_964539435.1 of uncultured Desulfovibrio sp. GTDB lineage: Bacteria > Desulfobacterota > Desulfovibrionia > Desulfovibrionales > Desulfovibrionaceae > Solidesulfovibrio. The sequence continues at coordinate 15,462 of CAZIJE010000053.1, read as the reverse complement.
CATCCGTCTTTCGGGCAGCGTCGGGTTGTCCCAAAAGTTCCCACTCTTCTCCAAGACATCGACTGGGAACTTTTGACCCGTTGCATCTGGCCAGAGGGTAATTCTGCGCCACCGGATTAACCGTTTGATATATTATACGGAACACAAGAGGGCTCGCCGTCCCTCCCGGACCGGGGGGCTCTTCGTCTCCGGGCCGTGATTTTTTTTCGAGCATCCATCGGCGCAACGACCCAAGATAGCAGAAGTTTTTTTTCGGCCTGATCCTTGCTAATTTTAGCACACCTCTCGCGACGCGCCCGGACCGTCGGGCGCGGCCGCAAGGGGGGCGGAGTCAGGATGCCACGCCGACAGGCGAGAATCGGAAACGACCACCCGAAGGAAGGAGAAAAACGAGTATGGACAAGATCCTGCGCATTGACGTGAGCGCTGAGGGCGGCCCTAAAGCCACGATTGAGCCTGTTGGCGAATACGCCGGCCTGGGCGGCCGGGCCATGACCTCGACCGTCGTCTGGAAGGAAGTTCCGGCCGACTGCCACGCCCTGGGACCCGAAAACAAGCTGGTCATCTCCCCGGGCCTGCTCTCCGGCTCCAATGCCGCCATTTCCGGCCGCATCTCGGTCGGCTGCAAGAGCCCGCTGACCGGCACCATCAAGGAGTCCAACTCCGGCGGCACCGCGGCCACGGCCCTCGGCCGCCTGGGCTACGCCGCCATCATCATCGAAGGCAAGCGGATCAGCGCCGACCTGTGGAAGGTCATCATCAAGCCGTCCGGCGTGACCATCGAACGGGCCAACGAATACAAGATGATGACCAACTATCCCCTGGCCGAACGGATCTTCACCCAGTACGGGGAAAAGGTGTCCATCATGAGCATCGGCACGGCCGGCGAAATGCTCATGTGCGACTCCACCATCGCGGTCACCGACCCCGAGGGACGCCCCTCCCGCCATGCCGGCCGCGGCGGCGTGGGCGCGGTCATGGGCTCCAAGGGCATCAAGTGCATCATCATCGACACCGAGGGCGCCAAGGCCCGCGAGCCCAAGGATCCGGAAAAGTTCAAGGCCGCCAACAAGGAGTTCGTGGACGGCCTGCGCAAGCACGGCGTCACCGGCCAGGGCCTGCCGGCCTACGGCACCAACGTCCTGGTCAACATCATCAACGAGGCCGGCGGCTTCCCGACCTTCAACTTCTCCACCGGCCGGTTCCACGGCGCGCCCAAGATCTGCGGCGAGACCCTGGCGGCCGTGGAGGCGAAAAACCCCGGCGGACAGCCGACCCACGGCTGCCACCGCGGCTGCGTCATCCGCTGCTCCGGCATCTACACCGACGCCTCGGGCAAGTTCATCTCCAAGCAGCCCGAATACGAGACCGTCTGGTCCCACGGCGCCCACTGCGGGGTCAATGACCTCGAAACCATCGTCAAGGCCGACTTCCTGGAAGACGACTTCGGCTTCGACACCATCGAGATGGGCGTGACCCTCGGCATCGCCATGGAAGCCGGCGTCATCCCCTTCGGCGACGGCGAGGCCATGCTGGAGCTCATCCGCGAGGCCGGCAAGGGCACGCCCCTTGGCCGCATCATCGGCGCGGGCGCGGAAACCGCGGCCAAGTGCTTCGGCGTCTCCCGCGTGCCCACGGTCAAGGGCCAGGCCATCCCGGCCTACGACCCGCGCGCCATCCAGGGCATCGGCGTCACCTACGCCACCACCACCATGGGCGCGGACCACACCGCCGGCTACGCCATCGCCACCAACATCCTGAAGTGCGGCGGCGACGTCGACCCGCTCAAGACCGAAGGCCAGGCCGAACTGTCCCGCAACCTGCAGGTCGCCACGGCCGCCCTGGACTCCACGGGCTTTTGCATCTTCATCGCCTTCGCCATCCTGGACCAGCCCGAGACCTTCCAGGCCATGCTCGACGTCATCAACGGCTTCGCCGGCCTCTCCCTGACCGGCAACGATGTGGTGGCCCTCGGCCAGGACATCCTGCGCAAGGAGCGCGAGTTCAACAAGAAGGCCGGCTTCGGTCCGGAGAACGACCGCCTGCCGCGGTTCTTCCGCACCGACCCCATCGCGCCCCACAACCAGGTCTTCTCGGTCACGGACGAAGAACTCGACAGCGTGTACAACTTCTAGCGATAAGACCGGGGCGTTGCCCCGGACCCCACCGGGGGGAATGATTCCCCCCGGTCCCCCCCCAACGAGGGGGTCCGGGGGAGATCATCTCCCCCGGCGGGGCCCGGGGCGGAGCCCCGATTGCATTTTTCACCTTCGGGAGACGTGCCATGACCGAAGATGCCGACACCGTGTCCTTTGCCGTCCCGGCCGACGATCCGACCCGTTTCCTGGATTTCTTTCTCAACGGCGTGGCCATGGCCGTGCCCGGCCCCATGTCCGTGGACCGGTTCTTCCGCGAAGTCCTCGGCCGCGACGACGCCTTCATCGACGCCTGGCTCAAGACCGCCTTTCTCAACAACCATCCCCTGGACGATTTCACCCGGACCATGCTCGTCCCGGGCGACGCCCTGTCCCTGTCCGGCCCCATGCCCGGCCTGGCCGGGGCGACCATGCGGGCCGGCGGCGTCCTGTCCGGCTTCCGCCGGGGGCTCGGGCTCGCGGCCGGAGCCGATCGCGGCCAGGGGCCGGACGGGCCGTTTCTGATCGCCGTGCGCCTGTTCAACGTCCTGACCGAATCCCTGGCCGCGCCCATGCTCGCGGCCGGTTTCTACGCCCCCCTGGGGCGGCTCCTGGATTTTCTCGCCCGCCAGCCCGACGCCTACCGCCAGGCCGTGGTGGTCCGGCGCGGCGACTGGTCCGCCGGCCTGGACCAGGCCTATTTCGACCTGCTCGACGCGGACCCGGCCGATCCCGCCCTGGTGCGCGCCGTCCGGGCCGACGGCGTCCGCCCCGGCCCGGCTTGACCTTTTCAATCGCGAGGTTATATTTCGCCCGAAAAGGTTCCAGCGCCTGCTCTCCCGCCACGCCGCCCCTGCCGGCCCACGGCGGCCGGCCACGGGAGAACGGCTCCAACGGACGGAAACCGCCCCACCCCCTTGGCCCTGAAGCGCGGACGCGTCCGGGCGCGACGCCAAGGGTCCCGTTGTCCGCCCCACCCCCCCAAGGAGCGCCATGCGGATCAGCAAATTCGCCATTCCGGAGATCATCTTCGGCCGGGGGAGCATCGTCCACCTGGCCTCCTGCGCCAAGCGCCTGGGCGGCCGGCGCATGCTCCTGGTCAGCGACCAGGGACTGGTCGGAGCCGGCTGGGTCGACCGGATCATGGAGATCCTGCGCGACAACGGCCTGGAGTGGGTCTACTACGACGCCGTCAATTCCAATCCCCGCGACTACCAGGTCCACGAGGGCGCCGAGATCTACGTGCGCGAGCGGGCCGACGTCATCATCTCGGTCGGCGGCGGCAGCCCCATGGACGCGGCCAAGGGCATCGCCACCATTGTCGGCAACGGCGGCAAGATCAGCGACTACGAGGGGGCCAACCGGATCATGCGGCCCCTGCCCCCCATGATCTTCCTGCCGACCACGGCCGGCTCGGGCTCGGACATCTCCCAGTTCTGCATCATCACGGACGTGGCCCGGCAGGTGAAGATGTCGATCATCAGCCGGTCGCTCGTGCCCAACATTTCGATCATCGACCCGCTGGTCTTGCTCACCAAAAGCGAGGAGCTGATCATCGCCTCGGCCATCGACGCCTTTGCCCACGCCGTGGAATCCTACCTGTCGCTGTTGTCCTCGCCGTTTACCGAGCACCAGGCATTAAAAGCCATCCGGCTGATCGCCCAGAACCTGCGCCCGGCCCTGAACGACCGGTCCATCGAGGCCCTGGAGAACCTGAGCATCGCGGCCACGGCCGCGGGCATGTCCTTTTCCAACGCCGGCCTCGGCATCGGCCACTCCCTGGCCCATTCCCTGGGCGGCATGTTCGACATCCTCCACGGGCTCGTGCACCCGATCCTCCTGCCGCCGGTCATGCGGTTCAACCTGCCGGCCAGCCAGGACAAGCTGGCGGACATCGGCCGGATCGTGTGCGGCCCGCGCATGTGCTCCTCCCAATATCTGGCCATGGCCGGCATCGACTGGCTGGAGCGGTTTTTCGGCGACTTCAACGTGCCGGTGCGGCTGCGCGACATCCTGCCCGACAGCGGCTGCCTGGAGACCATCGCCAAGACGGCCGTCAACGACGCCTGCACCCTGACCAACCCCAGGCCGGCCAGTTGGGAGTCGCTCCTCGGCGTCTGCCAGGAGGCCTGGTGAGTCCCAAACGGACCCCGTCCCTCGAGGACCTCATCGGCATCGAGCACAGCAAACTCGGATTTTTCCAGGAGCTGCGCCAGACCATCGAGGCCTTAAAAGACGCCAACACCCAGTCCTCCCAGCGCCGCCGCGAGATCGCGGCCATCCTCGACGGCATCACGGACATCATGATGGTCCTGTCCCCGGACCTGCGCATCCTCTCGGTCAACCACGTCTTCCGCCAGACCTTTCCCGAGGCCGCGCCCGAGGGGAAGTTCTGCTACCAGATCTTTCGCAACCAGGATTCGCCCTGCCCCGAGTGCCCGGCCAGCACCTCGTTCGCCACGGGCGACATCTGCCGGGAGACCGCGATCTTCAAGATCGGCGGCAAGAACATCCAGTTCGAGATGGTGGCCTCGCCCATCCGCCACCCCGACGACCCCGAGCACCACATCCTGGTCTTCAAGCGCGACGTGACCCGGGAAAAGGAATACCAGGCCAAGTTCTACCAGGCCGAGAAGATGGCCACCATCGGCATGCTGGCCACGGGCGTGGCCCACGAGGTCAACAACCCCCTGACCGCCATCTTCGGCTTCGCCGAGGGCCTGCGCCGCCGCCTGCCGGCCCTGCGCGAAAAAGTGGACCCGAGGGTCATGGAGGACGTGGAGGACTACGTCAACACGATCCTGCGCGAGTGCCGGCGCTGCCAGGACATCGTGACCACGCTCCTGACCTTTTCCCGCCACAAGACCGTGAGCTTTTCCCCGATCAGCCTCAACGCCGTGGTCGAGGACACCCTCAAGCTCCTGCGCAGCCACCTCAAGCAGCGCAACCAGGCCAAGATCACGGTCCGGGTGGACCTGTGCGAGAGCCTGCCCAAGGTCCTCGGCGACGAGCACCAGATCAAGCAGGTGATGCTGAACCTGCTGGTCAACGCCATGGACGCCATCACCGGCCCGGGCCGCATCGTCATCACCACCTTCCAGTCGAGCCCGGACACGGTCTGCCTGTCCGTGGAGGACTCGGGCTACGGCATCCAGCCCGAACACATGGACAAGCTCTTCGAGCCGTTTTTCACCACCAAGCGGGCCGGCAAGGGCATCGGCATCGGCCTGTCCACGTGCATGTCCATCGTTCAGAAACACCACGGGGACATAACGGTCAAAAGCCAGCCCGGCCAGGGCGCGGTCTTCACCGTCAAGCTCCCGGTCAACCCGGATAAACTATCGTGACCAGTCCCTATTCCGTTCTGGTGGTCGACGACGAGCCGTCCATCGGCAAGCTGCTCAAAAAGGAACTCTCGTCCCCGGCCCGCACGGTCGCGGCCGCGGAGACCGCCCACCAGGCCCGCGAGATGACGCGCCGCAACACCTACGAGGTGGTGGTGCTCGACCTGCGCCTGCCCGACGCCGACGGCCTGGACCTGCTAGTGGAGATCCGCCAGCACATGCCCGACGTCGAAGTCATCATCATCACCGGCCACGGCAACATCGACAGCGCGGTCGAGGCCATGAAGCTCGGGGCCTACGACTACATCACCAAGCCCTTCAACCTGGAGGAACTGGAGCTGGTGGTCGAGCGGGCCTACCAGCGGGCCTGCCTGCGGTTCGAGAACCGCCAGCTCAAGCACGCCCAGAGCCGCAGCCAGCCCCAGGAGATCATCGGCAACTCGGCCGCGGTCAAGCAGATCCGGTTCCTGATCGAAAAGGTCGCGCCCACGGACGTGCCCGTGCTCATCACCGGCGAGTCCGGGGCCGGCAAGGAAGTGGCGGCCACGGCCATCCAGGCCCGGTCGCTGCGGGCCGACAAGCCCTATGTCATAAAAAACTGCGCCACCCTGCAAAAGGAGTTGGCCCGGTCGGAACTGTTCGGCTACGTCAAGGGGGCCTTTACCGGGGCGACCGAAAACCGCGAGGGTCTCATGACCTTCGCCAACAAGGGCACGCTGTTTCTCGACGAGATCGGGGAGCTGCCCATGGAGGTCCAGGCGTCGCTTTTGCGGACCCTGGAGAACAAGACCTACCGGAGGGTCGGGGACAAGGACGAGCGGACCACGGATTTGCGCCTGCTTTTCGCCACCAACCGCAACCTGGCCAAGGAGGTCGAGGCAGGGCGGTTCCACGAGGCCCTTTTTCACCGCATCAACGTCTTCAACATCGAGCTGCCGCCCTTGCGCGAGCGCAAGGAAGACATCCCGCTTCTGGTGGACTACTTCCTGGACCGGGTCCAGGCCGGCGGCTCCTACCGCATCTCGGACCGGGCCATGGCCTGCCTGATCAACTACCAGTGGCCGGGCAACATCCGGGAGCTGCGCAACGTCATCGAGCGCGGGGTCATCCTGTCCGAGGCCGGGGTGATCACGGAAAACGCCCTGCCCCGGGAGCTGTCCCTCCAGGCCGAGGGCGAAAACGACTTCCTGTCCCTGGAGGCCGTGGAACGCGAGCACATCGCCAAGGTCCTGGCCTGCTTCGGCAACAACCGGACCCTGGCCGCCACGGCCCTTGGCATCTCCCGCAAGACCCTCTACCGCAAGATCCACGAATACAAGATCATGGACTGACCGGCCGGCCCCTTTTCGCCCTGCGGCCCGCCGTTCGGGGAGAAACGCCATGACCGAAAAGGAAAAGATGCTGGCCGGCGAGCTCTACGACGCCCGGGACCCGGAGCTGGTCCGGGAACGGACGCGGGCCAAGGGCATCCTGCTGGCCTTCAACGCCTCTTCCGATCCGGCCGCCCGCCTGCCCCGGGACCTGTTCGGCCGGACCGGCGAGGCCTTTGCCATCGAGCCGCCCTTCCACTGCGACTACGGCGCCAACATCCGCCTCGGCGAGGACTTCTACGCCAACACCGGCTGCGTCATCCTCGACGTCTGCTCCGTCAGCTTCGGCGACGGGTGCCTGCTCGGGCCCCGCGTCTGCGTCTTCACCGCCACCCATCCCCTGGACCCGGTCCGGCGGCGGCAGGGCCTCGAATCCGGCCGGCCCGTGGCCATCGGCCGCAACGTCTGGATCGGCGGCAACGCGGTCGTGAACCCGGGCGTGACCATCGGCGACGACACCGTGGTCGGGTCGGGCTCGGTGGTGACCCGGTCCCTGCCGGCCGGCGTCCTGGCGGCCGGCAATCCGGCCCGGGTGATCCGGTCCCTCTGACCCCTTCCGGCCGGGCTCCGCCCGTCACGCCGGCGCGGCATTTGACACACGAAAATCGCCTGGTTGAGGCAAAAGTTCACAGCCCCGCCGCCCGGGCCGCGACCGCCGGCCCGTCGGCCCCGCCGGTTGCGCCGCCGCCGCCCCCGCCCGGCGGACCTCCAGAAAATCCTTCAGGATACAAGCCTGTTGCGTCGCCAATTTCCGCGTGTGCCCGGACCGTCCGGGCGGCGCGGGATGCCACCGGATTGCTGCCGGCACATCTGATAACCGGTATGCATCTTGCTCTTGAGAGATATCGGAACGGCCTGGCCGCGCCCGGCGCGGCCAGGCCACGGAAGCGATGCGAGGGCCGCCTGACCGCCCGCCGCGCTGCCCCCGCCGCCCAAGGAGTACGCACATGGGATGGCGATCCGTTTGCCGCGTCACCACTGCCTGCCTGTTTTTCCTTGCCGCCGGCCCCGCGGACCCGGGCCTGTGCGACGAGGCCCGCTTTGTCGGCAGCGCCGCCTGCGCCGCCTGCCACGCCCCCGAATTCGACGCCTACAGCAAGCACTCCAAGAAGGCCCGCTCGTCGCGGAGCCTGCGGCTCATGGCCAAGGGCCTGAGCCAGGAGGAGCTGGCCGGCTGCTTCGGCTGCCACACCACGGGCTACGGCCGGCCCGGCGGCTTCGTGAGCCTGGAGGCCACGCCGGAACTGGCCGACGCCGGCTGCGAGGTCTGCCACGGTCCGGGCTCGGTCCACGCCGCCACCGGCGACCCGGCGGCCATCAAGGGCAAGCTGTCCATGGCCGACTGCCTGGGCTGCCACAACGCCTCCCGGGTCCGGGCCTTCGGCTTCAAGCCGCTCTTGCGAGCCGGAGCCCATTGACGTCACCGACCACGCGGCCCGGCCCCCCGGCCCCCGCGACCACACGTCCGGAGAAGTACCATGTCCAGACGCACCCGTTCCCTTGGCGTCAAGGCCCTGATCCTCGTCACCCTGGTCGTCGCCGCCACCCTGGCCGGGCTTTTTGCCGCCAACGCCCTGTGGCAGCAGGCCATGGCCGTGGACCGGACCCGGGACGCGGCCATGCGCGCGGCCCGGCTCATTTCCCTGGTGGTCAACGAGCCCATGGTCCTTGGCGACAACGAGGCCACCACGGCCCAGTTCGCCAAGATCGCGGCCGCAGGCGAAAAGTTCCGTGTCTTTCTGACCGACTCCGGGGGCGGGGTGACCTACGCCACGGACCCCGCCGCCTTGCGCCGGCGACTGACCGACACCGTGCCCGATCCGGGCCTGGCCGCCCTCCTCGACCGGGGGCTGCGCCAGGGCAAGGACGCCGACAGCCTGGAGACCGTGGCCGGCCGACCGACCTTCGTCACGGTCCGGGTGGTGAAAAACGCGCCCGAGTGCCACCACTGCCACGGCGAGCGGCGGGACATCCTCGGAGCCCTGGTCACGGCCGAGGACGTCTCGCCCGAGATGGCGGCCCTGCGCGGGACCCAGGTCAAGGCCGGCCTCCTGTCCCTGGCCGGCCTCGGCCTCCTGGTGGCCGCGCTGTGGCTTTTCATGAAGCGGTCCATCATCGACCGCCTGGCCTTCCTGTCCTCGCGCAGCGCCCGCATCGCCACCGGCGACATGGACGCCTGCCTGGAGATCCACAACCGGGTGGACCGGCGGATCCTGGCCGGCGGCACGGACGAGATCACCACCCTGGCCGACGCCCTGTGCACCCTGGTCGACAACCTCAAGCAGAAGATCCTCGAGGCGGACCAGAAGACCCGGGAGGCGGCCAGCCAGGCCGAACGGGCCGGAGCCTGCCTGGCCGAGGCCGAGGCGGCCCGGGAAGCGGCGGTGGCGGCCCGGCGCGAGGGCGCGGTCCACGCCGCCCGGACCCTGGAAGGGGTGCTGGCCGGGCTCGGCGAAACCGGCGAGGCCCTGTCGGAAAAGGTCCGCCTGGCCCGGGGCGGGGCCCAGACCCAGAAGGACGCGGCCAAGGAGACGACCCTGGCCATCGGCGAGATGAACACCGTGGTGACCGAGGTGGCCAAAAACGCGGCCGCGGCCGCGGACACGGCCCAGGAGGCCCGGCAAAAGGCGTCCGACGGGTCCAGGACCGTGCTCGAGCTCGTGGCGCTCATCGGCCAGGTGCGGGAAAAGGCCGTGGCCCTGCGCGAGGACATCACGGCCCTGGGCCAGGAGGCCCAGGGCATCGGGGCGATCATCAACGTGATCTCGGACATCGCGGACCAGACCAACCTCCTGGCCTTAAACGCCGCCATCGAGGCGGCCCGGGCCGGGGACGCCGGCCGGGGATTCGCCGTGGTGGCCGACGAGGTCAGGAAGCTGGCCGAAAAGACCATGACCGCGACCAAGGAGGTCGAGCAGGCCGTGACCGCCATCCAGTGCGGCACCAAGCAGCATGTCCTGTCCGTGGAGGAGACGGCCACGGCCATCGAGTCGGCCGACGCCCTGGCCCGCGAGTCGGGGGAGGCCCTGTCCGGCATCGTCGGCCTGGTGACCGCCTCGGCCGACCAGGTCCAGGCCATTGCCGCGGCATCCGAGCAGCAGTCGGCCGTGAGCGAGGAGATCAGCCGGACCGTGGAGTCCATCAGCCGCATCTCCCAGGACACGGCCACGGCCATGGACGACTCGGACGCGGCCGTGACCCGGCTGACCGGGCAGGCCTCGGACCTGCGCCAGCTCATCGACGACATGCTGGCCTGAACGGACGCGGCCCGGGACGCGCCCGCCACGTCGGCCGGGTCCGGGAAAACCGTCTCGACCGGTCCCCGGACCGATCGGAACGGCCACAAGTGACCGGCGCCCGGACCCGTGGCGGGGCTGCCGCAGCCAGCCGCCGCCCCCGGCCCGGTCCACCATCGCCACGGCAGGGCCACTCGGGTCATGCCCGCAAAACACGCCCAGGCGTGTCCAATGGGCAACATGCTTTAGAATCTATGCTTTTTGAAAAAATACTGTTGTATTTTTTTCAGGGGCGTCCCACGAGGCCGCCGCCTTTCCCTGACCGCCCCACCCCTCCGGGCCCCGGCCGACCATCAGCCGGGGCCTTTCTCCTGCCGCCACGGCCCGGAGGGGGGTGCAATCCCCTTTGTTTTATGGTATGCTTGTCGGGAAAACCCATCATCGTCCTGCGATACGCTGCAGAGGCCTTTGGGCGTCTGGGAGGGGAGCATTTTGACCCACTTTTTCCCGGCGGCTAGCGCACTTTGTCTTTTCCCGGCCAATGGGCCTGTTTTCAAAGCATTTTTTTGTCCGGCCACGGGCCGCGCGCCTGCGTTTGGGTCCGGCCGGTCCCGTCCTGGCCCCGGTTTTTCCGGCGGATTTTCGTTTCAAAATCATAACTATTTAATTTTAAATGTAAATTCACATTGGCCCGCTATTTGCTTTCAGGGCCACAGATTGCAGCAGGACCGGCTTCGCCTTCTTGGAGAACACCAGGGGGAACAAGCCGACGGCAGCAGGCCCCCTTAGTTTGTGAAAATAATCACAAAGTCCGGGGGCGGAAAGTACGGCGAGGCCGCGCGTCCGAGAACACCGCACCGGGAGAGACTTCTTTGGCGGCTGGCGCGGGACATCGCTTTCCAGGAACTTCAAAAATGCCACAAGGAGAGGTGCTTCCGTATGCAAAACTCAACTTGTCAAGCGGTCGGAGAATGCCGGGTGCCGGACCATGCCGTGCTGCCCCAGCCCCTGTACCGGGAAGTCGTCCAGTTCATCGAGGCCCTTCCCCAGAAGGAAGGCCATCTGGTCACCGTGCTCCACAAGGCCCAGAGCGTCTTCGGCTATCTGCCCATCGAAGTGCAGCAGTTCGTGGCCGACTACATGGAAGTGCCCCTGGCCCAGGTCTACGGCGTGGTCAGCTTCTACACCTTTTTCACCATGGTGCCCAAGGGCAAGCATCCCATCTCCGTCTGCATGGGCACGGCCTGTTTCGTCAAAGGCGCTGACCGCGTCGTGAGCGCCTTCAAGGAGCAGCTCAAGATCGACATCGGCGACGTCACCCCGGACGGCAAGTTCTCCATCGACACCCTGCGGTGCGTGGGCGGCTGCGCCCTGGCCCCCATCGTCATGGTCGGGGAGAAGGTCTACGGCAACGTCACTCCCGGCCAGGTCAAAAAGATCCTGGCCGACTACTAGGCCGCCGTCACGCCAGCCAAGACAGCCAAGGAGCGCTTCATGAGCACCATAAAGACCCTCGACGCCCTCAAGGCCAAGCGCCAGGAGATCCTGGACCGCAAGGCCGCCAGAAACGGCAAGACCATCATCAACGTCTCCCTGGCCACCTGCTCCATCGCCGCCGGCGGCAAGGCCGCCATGGAGGCCATGCAGGACGAGGTGGCAAAAAACGGACTTTCCGGCGTGGAATTCGTGCAGTCCGGCTGCATGACCTACTGCTACGCCGAGCCGACCGTGGAAATCACGCTGCCGGGCAAGGCACCGGTGGTCTTCGGCGGAGTGGACGAAACCAAGGCCCGGGAACTGGTCACCGAGTACGTCATGCGCGGCGAACCGGTGGAGGGGATCATCCCCGTGAACTACGAACGGGTAGTCCTGTAAAAATAACCTACCGGGAGACGACGACATGCCAGCGACGACCACCGACAAAAAGCAGCTTCGGATCGCCACCCGCAACTGCGGTTTCATCGATCCCGAAAGCATTGACGACTATATCGCGCTGCGGGGCTACGAGGCCCTGGCCAAGGCCCTGACCATGAGCCGCGCCGACGTGGTGGACCTGGTCAAGCGGTCCGGCCTTCGCGGACGCGGCGGCGCGGGCTTCCCCACCGGCATCAAGTGGGGCATCGCCCTTGGCAACGCGGCCGACCAGAAATACATCGTCTGCAACGCCGACGAGGGCGACCCGGGCGCGTTCATGGACCGCGCCGTGCTGGAAGGCGACCCCCACTCCGTGGTCGAGGCCATGGCCGTGGGCGGCTACGCCATCGGGGCCACCAAGGGCGCGGTCTACATCCGGGCCGAGTACCCCCTGGCCATCAAGCGCCTGAAAAAGGCCATTGACGACGCCCGGGCCTACGGCCTCCTGGGCGAGAACATCTTCGGCTCGGGCTTCGATTTCGACATCGAGATCAAGTACGGGGCCGGCGCCTTCGTCTGCGGCGAGGAAACGGCGCTCATCCGCTCCATGGAAGGCCAGCGCGGCGAGCCGGTCAGCAAGCCGCCCTTCCCGGCCCAGTCCGGCTACTGGGAAAAGCCGACCATCGTCAACAACGTCGAGACCTTCGCCAACATCCCGGCCATCATCGTCAACGGCGCGGACTGGTTCTCGGGCATCGGCACCGCCACCTCCAAGGGCACCAAGGTCTTCGCCCTGGCCGGCAAGATCCAGAACGTGGGCCTCATCGAGGTCCCCATGGGCATCTCGCTGCGCGAGGTCATCTTCGACATCGGCGGCGGCTGCCCGGACGGCAAGGAGTTCAAGGCCGTCCAGACCGGCGGCCCCTCCGGCGGCGCCCTGTCCTACAAGGACCTGGACGTGGCCATCGACTACGAGTCCCTGGCCGCCTGCAAGTCCATCATGGGTTCCGGCGGCATGGTCGTCATGGACGAGGACGACTGCATGGTCTCGGTGGCCAAGTTCTTCCTCGACTTCACCATGGACGAGACCTGCGGCAAGTGCACGCCCTGCCGCGTCGGCTCCAAGCGCCTCTACGAGATCCTCGACAAGATCACCAAGGGCAAGGGCACCCAGGCCGACCTCGACCACCTCAAGTCCCTGTCCGAGATCATCAAGGACACCGCCCTGTGCGGCCTCGGCCAGACCATGCCGAACCCCATCCTGTCCACCATGGACACCTTCGGCAACGAGTACACGGCCCACGTCCACGACAAGAAGTGCCCGGCCCACGTCTGCACGGCCATGCTGACCTACACCATCGATCCCGCCAAGTGCACCGGCTGCACCCTGTGCACCAAGGTCTGCCCGGTGGAGTGCATCTCCGGCACGAAGAAGCAGCCGCATACCATCGACTCCACGAAGTGCATCAAGTGCGGCGCCTGCTACGACAAGTGCAAGTTCGACTCCATCCTCAAGCAATAAGGATCCAAGGAGGTCCGCAATGTCCATGCTGACAATAACCATAGACGGCAAGACGACGACCGTGCCGGCTGGCAGCACCATCCTGGATGCCGCCAAAAAGCTGGATATCGACATCCCGACCCTGTGCTACCTCAATCTCGAGGCCCTCAAGATCAACAACAAGGCCGCCTCCTGCCGCATCTGCGTGGTCGAGGTCGAGGGCCGGCGCAACCTGGCCCCGGCCTGCGCCACCCCAATCACGGACAACATGGTGGTCAAGTCCAACACCCTGCGGGTCCTGAACGCCCGCCGGACCGTGCTCGAACTCCTGCTGTCCGACCACCCCAAGGACTGCCTGGTCTGCGCCAAGTCCGGCGAGTGCGAGCTCCAGGACCTGGCCGAGCGGTTCGGCGTGCGCCAGTCGCCCTATGACGGCGGCGAGATGTCCCACTACCGCACCGACATCTCCCCCTCCATCATCCGCGACATGGACAAGTGCATCATGTGCCGCCGCTGCGAGACCATGTGCAACGAAGTCCAGTCGTGCGGCGTCCTGTCCGGCGTCAACCGCGGCTTCACCGCCGTGGTCGCCCCGGCCTTCGAGATGAACCTGGCCGACACCGTGTGCACCAACTGCGGCCAGTGCGTGGCCGTGTGCCCGGTCGGCGCCCTGGTCGAGCACGACCACTCCTGGGACGTGGTCGAGGCCCTGGCCAACCCGGACAAGGTGGTCATCGTCCAGACCGCCCCGGCCGTGCGCGCCGCCCTGGGCGAGGACCTCGGCATCGCCCCCGGCACCTCGGTCACGGGCAAGATGGCCGCGGCCTTGCGCCGCCTGGGCTTTGCCCACGTCTTCGACACCGACTTCGCCGCCGACCTGACCATCATGGAGGAAGGCTCGGAATTCCTCGACCGCCTGACCCGGCACTTGAGCGGCGACCAGACGGCCAAGCTCCCGATCCTCACCTCCTGCTGCCCGGGCTGGGTCAAGTTCTTCGAACACCAGTTCCCGGACATGCTCGACGTGCCCTCGACGGCCAAGTCGCCCCAGCAGATGTTCGGAGCCATCGCCAAGACCTACTACGCGGACATGCTCGGCATCCCCCGCGAAAAGCTGGTGGTGGTCTCGGTCATGCCCTGCCTGGCCAAGAAGTACGAACGGGCCCGGCCGGAATTCGCCGTGGACGGCAACCCGGACGTGGATATCGTCATCTCCACCCGTGAACTGGCCCGCCTGATCAAGCGCATGAACATCGACTTCGCCTCCCTGCCCGACGAAGACTTCGACGCCCCGCTCGGCGCGTCCACGGGCGCGGCCCCGATCTTCGGCGTCACCGGCGGCGTCATCGAGGCGGCCCTGCGCACCGCCTACGAGCTGGCCACGGGCGAGACCCTGGAGAAGGTCGAGTTCGAAAGCGTGCGCGGCATGGAAGGCGTGAAAAAGGCCGTGGTCAAGGTCGGTCCCCACGACCTGGTCATCGGCGTGGCCCACGGCCTCGGCAATGCGCGCAAGCTCCTGGAGCGGGTGCGCGAAGGCGAAACCTTCCACGCCATCGAGGTCATGGCCTGCCCGGGCGGCTGCATCGGCGGCGGCGGACAGCCCTACCACCACGGCGACCAGGAACTGCTCAAGCTGCGCACCCAGGTCCTCTACAACGAGGACGCGGACAAGCCGCTGCGCAAGTCGCACCAGAACCCGTACATCATCGAACTCTACGAGAAGTTCCTCGGCAAGCCGCTGTCCGAGAAGTCGCACCACCTGCTGCACACCCACTACTTCAAGCGCCAGCGGTTATAAGAGAAGACCGGGAGAGGCGCCGCCTCTCCCGGACCCTCTCCGCCGGGGGGGATCATCCCCCCCGGACCCCCTGGAAGGGGGGATGCGATCTTTGAAGAGTACCACCTGCTCACCCTCGTCGGGGCGCAAGCCCTCGTGGGGCCCGCAGAGGGGGGGGCGGGCCCCCCACCCCCCCCCCCAAGCGGCCCCCCCCCCGGGGGGGGGCGGGGGGGGCAGAAACCCCC
>CAZIJE010000052.1:12648-23347 GCA_964539435.1 uncultured Desulfovibrio sp. | reverse complement strand
CCCCCCCCCCACCCCCCGCCCCCCAAACAGGGAGAATCAGGGGACGAGCGTCACGGCTTTCCCCGAAAAAATCTGAACCTCGCCCCGTCTTCGGGGCGACGGGCCTGTTGGGCCGGAATCGGCCGGGCGTGCTCGCCGGCTCTGCGGCGTGCGTCGCCCGGTCGATTCCGGCCCAACCGACGCACTCCCGACCACGGCCACGCTACCCACCCGCTTGCCCCTCTCCCGCGCCCCCGTTCGGGGGGTCCGGGGGGCGTGACGCCCCCCGGCCGCCGGAGGCATCTTCCCTTCTCCCTTCTCCCTCGCCCTTCTCCCTTCTCCCTCGCCTCCCCGGCCTACTCGTCCTCGCCCAGATACGCCTTCACCACCTCGGGATTCGCCTGCACTTCCTCGGGCGTGCCCGAGGCCAGCGGCTGGCCGAAGTGGAGCACGGTGATGTGGTCGCTGACGTGCATGACGAGGTCCATGTCGTGCTCCACGAGGCCGACGGTGACGTGGAGGGTGTCGCGGATGGCGGTGATCAGGTCGCCGAGGAGGGCGGTCTCCTTGGAGTTGAGGCCGGCGGCCGGCTCGTCGAGGAGCAGGAGCTTGGGTTCGGCGGCCAGGGCGCGGGCCATTTCGAGGAGCCGTTGCTTGCCGTAGGGCAGGTCGCCGGCCGGGGTGTCCTTGTCGTCGGCCAGGCCCACGAAATCGAGCCGGGCCAGGGCCTGGTCACGGCACTGGCGCTCGGCCCGGCGGAAGGCCGGGGTGCGCAGCAGGCTGCCGGCCACGGAGTAGCGCGTCAGGGCGTGGCGGCCGGCCATGACGTTTTCGAGCACGGTCATCGAGGTGAAGACCTCCAGGTTCTGAAAGGTCCGCACCACGCCGGCGGCGGCCCGCTGGTGGGGCGGCAGTCCGGCGATGTCCCGGCCGGCCAGGCGGATGTGGCCCTCGGCCAGGGGCACCATGCCGGTGATGGCGTTGAGCATGGTGGTCTTGCCCGCGCCGTTGGGACCGATGAGCGAGGTGACCGTACCCGGGGCGATAACGAAGTCGGCTTCGGTCAGGGCGTGGATGCCGCCGAAGCGGACGGTCGCGCCGGCAACGTCGAGGAGCGGCCGGCTAGCGGTCATGGCGGCCTCCGGCGCGGCGCAGGCCGCGGAAAAGGCGTTTGACGCCGCCGGCCAGGCCGTCCGGCAGGAACATGATGGTGGCTACCAGGATGGCGCCGTAGACCAGGATGTCGATGTCCTCGAACTCGCGCAGGGCCTCGGGCAGGGCCGTGAGGAAAAACGCGCCGGCCACCGATCCCCAGACGCTGGCCATGCCGCCCAAGACGACCATGACCACGAGCTGGACCGAGAAGGTGAAGCCGAAGGAGGCCGGGGCGATGAACGACAGGTAGTGGGCGTAGAGCACGCCGGCCAGGCCGGCCAGGGCGGCGGACAGGACGAACACGAACCGCTTGTGGGCCGCGATGTCGACGCCCAGGCTGGCGGCCGCCTTCTCGCTGACGTGCAGGGCCCGGAGGGCCCGGCCGGTGCGGGAGCGCATGAGGTTGAGCGCCCCGAGCACCACCAGGGCCAGGACCACGGCCATGAGATTGTAATAGCTGCGGTCGGTGTCGAAGGCGTAGCCGAAAAGGGCCAGGCGCGGGATGCCGACGTAGCCCGAGGGGCCGCCGGTTATGTCCACGGCCTCGTTGAACACGATGGACACGATGATGCCGAAGCCCAGGGTGGCCATGGCCAGGTAGTGGCCCTTGAGCTTCAGCGTCGGCGCGGCCACGATCCAGGCGACGATCACGGAAAGGAGCACGCCAAGTCCCATGCCGGCCGGAATGGGCAGGCCGAAACGGGTGGTACTGATGGCCGTCACGTAGGCCCCGATGCCGTAAAAGGCGGCGTGGCCGAGGGAAATCTGGCCGGCGTAGCCCATGAGCAGGTTCAGGCCCACGGCGATGACGGCGGACAGGCAGCCGAGGATGCAGATGCTCAGGTAGTATTCGTTGGGAAGGGCATGGGGCACGGCGAGAAGGAGCGCCAGGAAAAGGGCCGCCTGCGCGTAATTGCGGCCGAGAAGCGGTCGGTTCATACCCGCTCCACCCCGGCCTTGCCGAACAGCCCCGACGGTTTGACGAACAGGAGCAGGAGCAGAACGATGAAGGCGAAGGCGTCCTTGTAGCCCGAGGCCACGTAGCCCGCGCCAAAGGCTTCGAGCACGCCGAGGACCAGCCCGCCGGCGGCCGCGCCAAAGGGGTTGCCGAGGCCCCCGAGGATGCAGGCGGCAAACCCCTTGAGGCCGAGCATCATGCCGACGTCGTAGGCGGTCATGGTGATGGGCGCGAGGATGGCCCCGGCGGCCGCGCCGATCAGGCCGCTGAGGCCAAAGGACAAGAGCGCCATGCGGGCGACCGAGATGCCGACCAGGCTGGCGGCCTTTTTCTGGCAGGCGCAGGCCAGCATGGCCTTGCCCTGGATGGTGGCGGTGAAAAAGAGCTTGAGCGCGGCGAGAAGCGCCAGGGTCACGGCCAGGACCCACAGGCTCTGGGGCTGGATGGCCGCGCCCATGGCCAGGATGGGGGCCACGCCGGAAAAGGCCGGCAGGGCCACGGTGTCCTTGCCGAAGGCCAGCATGGCTCCGCCGCGCAGGAGGATGGAGACGCCGATGGTGATGATGACGGCGTTGATCGCGGGCGCGCCGGCCAAGGGCCGGATGGCCAGGCGCTCCATGAGCGCGCCGACCACGGCCGTGGCCAGGCAGGCGCACAGCACGGCCAGGACAAGCGGCAGGCCGGACGCGGCAAAGAAGACCGCCAACATGCCGCCGAGCATCACGAACTCGCCCTGGGCGAAGTTGATGATGCCGGTGGTGTTGAAGATCATGGTGAACCCCAGGCCGATCAGGCCGTAGGCGGCCCCCTGGGTGCATCCGGAAACGAAGTATTGCGGCGCGCCGGAAAGCATCAGTCCCCTACAATGACCCAGTCGCCCTTCTCGATGCCGAGCATGATGAAGGCGTCCTGGCCCAGGCCCGCGTGGTCCTCGGGAGAAAAGGTGAAAATGCCGCCAATGCCCGGGAAGCCCTTGATCTTCTCCAGGGCGTCGCGGATGGCCTGGGGCTTGTCCGAGCCGGCGTCGGCGACGGCCTTGGCCACAAGGTGGAGCGAATCGTAGCCGTGGCCGCCAAACGTCGAGACCGGGGCCTTGAACCGCTCCTCATAGGCCTTGGCGTAGGCCACGAGCTGGGCCTTTTCCGGATCCGCGTCCGGCAGTTTCTCGGCCACCGTGATCTTGCCGGCCGGCAGGAGCAGGCCCTCGGCCGCGTCGCCGGCCAGTTCGATGAACTTTTTGCTGGCCACGCCGTGGCTCATGTAGAGCGGGGTCTTCATGCCGAGCTGGACCCGGTTCTTGGCCACCACGGCCGGGCCGGGGTTGGTGCCCCAGCAGACCACCGCGTCCGGGGCCGCGCCCTGGATCTTGGTCAGCTGAGCGGTCATGTCCGTATCCTTGGGGCCGAAGACCTCGTCGGCGGTCAGTTCGAAGCCCTCGGCCGGGATCAGTTCCTTGAGGACCTCGCGGCCGGCCTGGCCGAAACCGTCGGACACGGTCAGGATGGCCAGTTTCTTGTAGCCCTGTTTTTTGGCGTGGGTCAGGATCCGGGCCACGGCCAGCCGATCGGACGGGGCGACCTTGAAGATGAAGGGACTCACCGGCTTGGTGATCTTTTCCGCGGCCGAACAGGAAACGAGCGGCACCTTGGCGGCGGCGGCCTTGCCCATGACGGCCAGGGAATTGCCCGAGGTGGTGGGGCCGAGGATGGCGGCCACCTGCTCCTTCTTGAGCAGCCGGTCCGTGGCCAGCACGGCCTTGTTCACGTCGGTCTCGTCGTCCAGGATCACCACCTCCAGGGGCCGGCCGAGGACCCCGCCGGCGGCGTTGATCTTCTCCAGTTCCATCTGGATGGTGTTTTTTTCCGGTTCGCCGAGAAAGGAGGCCGGGCCGGTGACGGACAGGACCGCGCCCAGGCGGATCGGCTCGGCGGCCACGGCCGGACAGGCCGCGGCAACCACGGCGCACAAAGCCAGAAAGATCGCTTTCACGGACATGGCTGTCTCCTTTTGTGGAACCGGGGCGCTGCCCCGGACCCCGCCAGGGCTCTGCCCTGGACCCGCCGGGGGGAATCATCCCCCCCGGACCCCCTGGGCTGGTGCAGGCGGGCCGGTGATAGTGACATGCTCGCCCAGGCTTGGCAAAAGCCCGGGAACGCTGTTTCGCGTTCCGTTTCCCTAGTCGAAAACGGGTTCGATGGAAACCGGAAAGGGACGGGATATCGCCGTGGCGGCCACGAAATGGCGGTCCGCCGTCCCCGGACGGACGGCGGACCGGTCGCGTCGGAACGGACGTCAGTCGGCCAGCAGCTTGAAATCGCCGCCCGTGATGGTGACCATGACAAAGGCGGTCTCGTCAAGGCCGTTGTGGTCTTCGGCCGAGAACCGGAAGACGCCGGAGATGCCGGGAAAATCCTGGATCTTCTCCAGGTTGTCCCGGATGGCGACGGGCGAGGCGTCGTTGCCGGCGGCAATGGCCCGGGCCACGAGCATCAGGCCGTCGTAGGCGTAGCCGCCGAAGGCCGAGGCCGGGACCTTGAACCGCTCCTCATAGGCCTTGGCATAAGCCAGAAGCGGCTCCTTCTGGGGATCGCCGGCCGGGAGCTGCTCGGCCACGGTCAGCTTGCCGGCCGGCAGGAGCAGGCCCTCGGCCGCGTCGCCGGCCAGTTCGATGAACTTTTTGCTGGCCACGCCGTGGCTCATGTAGAGCGGGGTCTTCATGCCGAGCTGGACCCGGTTCTTGGCCACCACGGCCGGGCCGGGGTTGGTGCCCCAGCAGACCACCGCATCCGGGGCCGCGCCCTTGATCTTTGTCAGCTGGGCGGTCATGTCCGTGTCCTTGGGACCGTAGACCTCGTCGGCGGTCAGTTCGAAGCCGCCGGCCGGGATCATCTCCTTGAGGACCTCGCGGCCGGCCTGGCCGTAGCCGTCGGACACGGTCAGGATGGCCAGTTTCTTGTAGCCCTGCTTTTTGGCGTGGCCGAGGATCCGGGCCACGGCCAGGCGGTCGGACTGGGCCGTCTTGAAGACCCAGGGGCTCACCGGCTTCACGATCTTCTCGGCCGCGGCGCACGAGACCATCGGCACCTTGGCGGCCACGAACTTCGGGGCCACGGCCAGGGAGTTGCCGGACACCGTGGGACCGACCACGGCCACGACGTTGTCCTTTTTGAGCAGCCTGTCCGTGGCCAGCACGGCCTTGTTCACGTCGGTCTCGTCGTCGAGGATGATGACCTCCACCGGCCGGCCGAGCAGCCCGCCGGCGGCGTTTATGGCGTCCGCCTGCATCTGCAGCGTGTTCTTCTCGGGTTCCCCCAAAAACGAGGCCGGCCCGGTGGCGGACACCACCGCCCCGATGCGGATGGGTTCGGCGGCCGCGGCCGGCGCGGCGCACGACAGGGCAGCCGTCAGCAGAATCATCAAGGAAACAAGGCGCATGAGACCTCCGGACACAACTATTCCAATGATTGTTCGGGCAATGACCCGACTGCTTACGATAGCAGACTTGTTAAGGCAAGAACATGATAATAACTATTTATCTTTTCAACTACTTTTCTCGTCGAACAACGTTCGCCGCCGGCCAGACCCGATGCCTGTCCGGCTTGCCAAGATCGCGACCGCTGGAGTATTGGCCGTGTAAGGACACGATTTTCCAGTCGCAAGGAGCACCCCATGCACCAGCTGTCGCGCGCCGCCTGCCTTGTCCTGGCCGTTCTGATCCTGGCCGTGGCCCCGGCCCTGGCCCAGGGCCCGGCCAAGCCCGCCCCGCCCCAGGGCGCTCCGGCCCTCGCGCCCACGGAAGCCGCCCCCGCGCCCAAGGAGGCGGACAAGCCCGCCTCCCGCAAGACGCCCGTGGCCATCGAGCACGACGACAACGATCCGCTCGGCGCGCGCCTGGCCTACCGGCTCAAGGAGCTCCTCGGCCGCTCTTCGCTCATGCAGCCGACCAACAAGGACGAGAAGAAGCTGGTCGTGGTCATCAAGACCAAGGAAGAATTTCCCGGCCGGCCGGCGCTCAGCTCGATCTACTCCGTGAGCTGGCTCTTTTCCTCCCGCGAGGGCGCGCTCCGGTATTTCCTCACCTCCGAGGCCGGCATCGTGGACGCGACCGGCATCGACCAGACCGCCGAAACCCTCATGTCCCGGACCGACAAGCTGGCCGGGACCTACGGCTATCTGTTCTAGCGTGACCTCCCTGAAAAAATACCAGAGTATTTTTTCAGAAAAACGTAGCTTCCAAAGCATGTTGTCCATGGGACACGCCTGCGCGTATTTCGCGGACGCGACACTTGGCCGGACCGTCGGCCCGAGCCGCCTCCCCTTTTCGTGGTCTATTTGAGGGCGAGCCAGATCCGGGCCGCGCCCAGGGCGAAAAGGACCCAGGCGACGCCCGTGGCGTGGGGCGGGTCGGTGAGGGCGACCAGGAACGCGGCGGCCACGCACAAAAGACCCAGGGCCACGCCGCGCAGGTACGGGAGCAGGCGGATGCCGGCGTATTCGATGGTCTCCGTGGCCAGCTTGACCCGCAGGTTGGATTCGCTGAGGTCCGTGAGCACGGTTTTGACGCGCCGCAGGGTCATGGGCAGGCTGGTCAGTTCCGAGCGCAGGGAGGGAAAAATCCCGAACTCCGCGCCCATGGCCCGGGCCAGGTTGCTGCGCAGCTGGGGCAGGATGTCTTTGATGCCGTTGAAGTTCTCGATGTAGGTCGTGCCCAGGCCCTCGACCAGGGTGCTGGCCCGCATGACGTAGACCACGTCCTGGGGGACCTTGAAGGGCAGGTCCTTCATGGAGTTGAGCACGCTGAAGGCCAGGGCCTGCATGGAAGCGGCCGACAGGCTGGCGTCGCCGAAGATGTCGAACATCCGCTCGGAAAATTCCATCATCTCCGTGGGCTCGGCCCCGGCGGCCACGATGCCCAGGCGCTTGCAGGCCACGATGAACCCCTCGAAGTCCCGGTCGTGGGCCGTCTTGGCCACCTCGATCATGGCCACCCGGGTGTCCACGGGCAGGCGCTTGACCATGCCGAAGTCCAGCAGGGTGATGCCGCCGTCGGGCCGGACCAGGATGTTGCCCGGGTGCGGGTCGGCGTGGAAGTAGCCGCGCACCAGCATCTGCTCGATGTAAAATCCGACCAGTTCGTCCAGGACCTGCCGGAACGGGATGCCGGCCCGGGCCAGGCCCTCCTTGTCGTCGATGCGAAGCCCGGTCTCGAAGCTCATGACCAGGGCGTCGGCGTTGGACAGTTCCGGCACGGGCGTCGGAAACCGGACCGGCCGGTCGGCGTAGGCCTCGGTGAACTTGCGCAGATTGCCCAGTTCCACCGACAGGTCGGCTTCCTTGACGATCATGGCCGAGAACTCGGCCAGCACGGCCTCAAGGGAATTTTTCGTGGCGCTGGAGAAAAAAGGCGTGAAAACCGCGAGCATGGACCGGACGAGTCGGATGTCGCTTTTGACCATGGCCGCCACGCCCAGCCGCCGCAGCTTGACCGCCACTTGCCGGCCGTCGGTCAGCCTGGCCTCGTGGACCTGGCCGATGGAGGCGCTGGCCAGGGGCGTCTCGTCAAAGGCGGCGAACGGCGGGACCTCCCCGAAGGCCCTGGCGAAGGCCTCCCGAAAGTCGGCCTCGGACATGGGGGCCACCTCGTCGTGGATGGCCCGCAGGTCGGCAAGGTAGTCCTCGGTGAAAAAATCGGCCCGCGTGGCCAGCACCTGGGCCAGCTTGATGAAGCTGACGCCGAGGGTCAGGATCGTCTCCTTGAGGCAGCGCGGCGACAGCGGCCGCAGGAAGAGAAAGCTCTCCTCGCGCCGCACCAGCACGAAGACCGTGTGCAGGAACCGGAAGGCCAGCCAGACGCGGCGCAGGGTCCGGGTCGGCGGCATCACTCCCCGGCTTTCTGAAGGAGCAGGGCCTTGAGTTCCTCAATGTCGTCCTTGGTGGCCAGGTCCATGCCCTCCATGACCTTGCGCAGCTCCAGCCGCAGCCGGGCGTTGAACGCCTCCTCCTCCTGACGGGCGCGGAGCTTGGCGTCCTCCACGAACTTCTTGGTCTCGTCCTGGGACATCTGGCCGCGTTTCTCCAGTTCGCCCGCGAACTCCTCGAGCTTGTCCTTGGCCATGAAGGCCGCGCCAAGACCCATGTAGAGCAGATCGACCGCTTTCATGCGCACCTCGCTTGGGTTTTTGATCCTTTCATACTATCCGTTTTTGCTTCCGGCGCGTCAAGCCCGATGTCCGCGCCGCCCCGGGCCTGTGGTGACTTTTGGCCCCGTTTCGGGTAGGTCTGCGGGAAACCAGCCTGTATCGGACCGGCACCTTCCAGCCCCGCGTCGAGGACCCATGCGCTACGCCCTGACCGTCCTTTTTTGTCTCGCCCTTGCCACCGGCGCCTTTGGCGGCAACCTGGATTTCACCCTGCACAAGCTCGATTCCGGCCGGCCCGGCCCCACCGTCCTGGTCATCGGCGGCATCCAGGGCGACGAGCCCGGCGGGTTTTTCACCGCCGCCCTGCTCGTGTCCCACTACAAGATCAAGACCGGCTCGGTCTGGGTGGTGCCGAACCTCAACTTCCTGTCCATCATCCACAACTCCCGGGGCATGCACGGCGACATGAACCGCAAGTTCGCGGAACTCGACGCCAAGGACCCGGAATATGCGGCCGTGCAGAAGATCAAGGGCATCATCAGCGACAAACAGGTGGACGCCGTGCTCCACCTCCACGACGGCTGGGGATTCTACAGCCCGACCTACATCGACGAATGGCGGTGCCCGCAACGGTGGGGACAGTCGGTCATCATCGACCAGGAAACCGTGGACGCCCCCCGGTTCGGCAACCTGCGCGAACTGGCCGAAAAGGCCGCCGACGACGCCAACCAGCGCCTCTACGAACCGGGCCACGCCTACCACGTCAAAAACACCAACACCCACTCCCTGGGCAACGAAACCGCCAAGGAGATGTCCAAGACCCTGACCTATTTCGCCATCAACCAGGGCAAACCGGCCTTCGGCATCGAAGGCAGCAAGAACCTGACCCCCATCGCCTCGACCTACTACCACCTGGCCGTGGTCGAAAGCCTGCTTGCTTCCTTTGGCATCGAATTCGAACGGACCTTCGAACTCGGCGCGTCCCAGGTGGCCGAAGCCCTGCACAGCAACGTCGCCGTCTCCTTCTTCGACGACAAGGTCTACCTCGATCTGCGAAACGCCCGGGAAAAACTCCGCTACATCCCGCTCAAGAAGGACAGCGCCGTGGAATACCGGCCCGCCAGCCCCATCATGGCCCTGGTCTCGGCCGACAAAAGCCTCAAGGTCTACTTCGGCAACAAGAACGTCACCGAAATCGACCCCCAGTACTTCGAATTCGACTCCTCCATCCACCAGGTCCCCATGGAACTGGACGGCCGGAAACAATCCGTTCCCTTCGGCAAGGTCGTGTCCGTGGACAAATCCTTCCGCGTCGAACCCGGCCAGGACTACCGCGCCAACATCATCGGCTTCTCCAAACCCGGCCTGGCCGACGAGGCCGGCGTCTCCCTCGGCCGCGCCGACCTCCAGGCCGGCTACTCCGTGGACAAGGCCGGCTCCACCTTTCGCGTCGAAATCTACAAGGGCGAAAAATTCTGCGGCATGATCCTCGTGTCCTTCAAACCCGAACCAGCCCGCATGGCCGACAACAGGAGCAAACAACTCCTGAAAAAACTGAAGAAGACCGGAGAGATCGACCTCGGTCGGTGACGAGGAGAAAGAGGAAGAATGCCTTGTATGTTTTCTCCGGGGGCTAACGCCCCCGGAGAAAACATACAAGGCATCTTCTCTCCCCATCTCCATCCCCACCCCCACCCCCGTTTCCTCTCCTGGCCCCTGGCCGCAACCTCCGCTACAGTCCGCCCATGCGCACCCTGACAGCGACAACGCCGCGGCCGCGCGGCCTGGTGGTGGCCGGCACGCGCAGCGGCTGCGGCAAGACTTCGGTGGCCCTGGGGCTGATGCGGGCCCTGACGCGGCGCGGCCTGGCCGTGCAGGCCTTCAAGGCCGGGCCGGACTTCATCGATCCGGGACACCATGCCCTGGCCACAGGCCGGGCGAGCCACAACCTGGACGACTGGATGTGCGGCGAAACGGCCGTGCGGGACATTTTCGAGCGCGCGGCGGCCGGGGCGGACGTGGTGGTGGTCGAGGGGGTGATGGGCCTTTTCGACGGCTGCTCGGCCACGGACGCGGCCGGCAGCACGGCCCGGCTGGCAGGGATACTTGGACTGCCGGTCCTCCTGGTGGCGGACGCGGCTTCCATGGCCCGGTCGGCGGCGGCCATGGTCGGGGGGTATCTGGCCTTCGATCCGGGGCTGGCCTTTTGCGGCGTGGCCCTCAACAACGCGGCGAGCGACTCCCACGCGACGCTGTTGCGCGAGGCCATGGCGGCGGCCCTGCCGGATGCGCGGCTGTGGGGCGTGCTGCCGCGCCGACCGGAACTGGCCACCCCGTCGCGCCACCTCGGACTCGTCACGGCCGACGACGACGCCGACGTCCTGCCCCGCCTGGATAGCCTCGCCGACTGGCTCGAAGCCACCCAGCGATAGTCATCAGGGGTGACCTCAGCGCGAAGCGAGAAATC
>CAZIJE010000052.1:0-12638 GCA_964539435.1 uncultured Desulfovibrio sp. | reverse complement strand
CCCCCCCCCCCCCCCGCCGGTGGCACCCTCCCCTTCCCCCCCCCCCTCCCCCCCCCCCCCTCCCCCCGCATCGGCGTAGCCCGGGACCGGGCCTTCTGCTTCTACTACGCCGAAAACCTGCGCCTCCTGGAACGGGCCGGGGCTGAATTGGTGGCGTTTTCTCCGCTTGCGGACGCGGGCCTGCCGGCCGGGCTGGACGGGCTGTATCTGGGCGGCGGCTACCCCGAACTGCACGCCGCGCAGCTTGCGGCCAACGCGGGCATGCGGCGGCAGATCCGGGACTTCTGCGCCTCGGGCCGGCCGGTCGTGGCCGAGTGCGGCGGGTTCATGTACTTGATGGAGACGGTTGAGGACGGCGCGGGCCATGCGCACGCCATGGCCGGGGTGTTTCCGCTGCGCGCGGCCATGGGCGAGCGGTTCGCGGCCCTGGGCTACCGCGAGGTGACGACCACGGCGGCGACGCCGCTTGGCCCGGCCGGCGTCACGGTCCGGGGGCACGAATTCCACTATTCGCGGCTGGCCGACGACGTCACTGGCATGGCCACGGCCTACGCCATGACCGGCCGCAAGGGCGTCATCGAGACGCCGGAGGGCTTCCTGGCCGGCCGGACGCTCGGCAGCTACGTGCACGTGCACTTCGCGAGCAATCCGGACGTGGCGCACAACTTCGTCGCGGCCTGCGCGGCGGCCCGGGAGCGGGGTCGATGAAACGCGACCGGCCGCTGCGGGAGGGCTTCACCACGGGCACAGCCGCGTCCGGCGCGGCCAAGGCCGCCGCCCTGCTCCTGCTGACCGGCCGCGCGCCGGATGTGGTGGACGTGCCCCTGCCCGGGGGCGGACGGATGCCGCTTTCCGTGGCTGAAGCGACCTTTCGCGACGGAACGGCCTTTGCCGGGGTGGTCAAGGACGGCGGGGACGATCCGGACGTGACCCATGGGGCGCTGATCGGCTGCCTGGTTGCCGCCGCGCCCGGGACCGGCGTCGTGACCATCGACGGCGGCGAGGGCGTGGGCCGGGTGACCCTGCCGGGACTGCCCGTACCGGTCGGGCAGGCGGCCATCAATCCCGCGCCGCGCGCCCAGATCGCGGCCGCCGTGGCCGAGGCGGCGACGCAGGCCGGCTACAACGGGGGGCTGGCGGCCGTGGTCACGGTGGCCGGCGGCGAGGCCCTGGCCCGCAAGACGCTGAACCCGCGCCTGGGCATCGTGGGCGGCATTTCGATCCTCGGCGTGTCCGGCATTGTGCGGCCGTTTAGCCACCAGGCCTGGGAGGCGTCCATTGCCGAGGCCCTGGACGTGGCCCGGGCGCTGGGACACCAGACGGTCGGCTTTTCCACGGGCCGGCGCAGCGAGGCCCTGTTGCGCCGGGCCATGCCCGAGCTGCCCGAAACCGCCTGCATCCAGGCGGCCGACTGCTTCGCCCTTGCCCTGGAGGCGGCGGCCGGGCGCGGCTTCGACCGCATCGTCTGGGCGGCCTTTGGCGGCAAGCTGGTCAAGATGGCCCAGGGCCTGGCCAACACCCACGCCCACCGGGGCGACACGGATTTTTCCGCCCTGTCCGGCTGGTGCCGCGCCGCCGGCTGGCCCGAGGAATTGGCCCGGGCGGCCGGATCGGCCAACACCGCCCGCCACGCCTTTGAAATGGCCCCCACGCCGGAAGCGAAAACGGCCCTGGCCGAAGTCCTGGCCGAGGCGGCCCTCGGCCACATGCGCCGCTTTGCCGGAGACAAACCCGGCCTGACGCTCCTGGTGTTCGATTTCGACGGAGCCCCGCTCGTGGACAAGGGGACGCGTCGCCCCTGAAGCCTAGGCGGCCATGGAGCCGAACTCGCCCTGCCGGTCGTGGCGGAGGATGATCAGGTTGTCGGCCAGCCAGGCGTACATGGAGCGCAGGACCCAGGGAATGGGGAGGATCAACACCATGCCGACCAGCCAGACGACGCCGCGCCAGAGCAGGCCCCAGCCCGTGCCCGCGAAGGCCAGGTCGTAGCCGTCGCCGCTGGTGTGGCGGCAGAACCACCGGACCATGGCCACGCCCACCCAGGCCCAGCCGACGACCGTGAAAAAGGACAGGGAAAAGGCCAGGCTCCAGCCGAGATAGGCCGGATAGCGGCCGGTGAAGCGAGGCCTGCCGCCCGGTTCCAGCCGGATGTTCTCGATCAGCCACCGGTAAAGGGGCAGCTTGAGCGCCGCCTCCAGGGGCAAAAGGACCAGGGTCAGCAGCATCTGCAGGCCCGTGGCCTTTTCCCCGGGCGCGGCCAGGCCGGCGGCCAGGCCCGGCAGCAGGGCCAGGAAGATCAGCGCCGCGACCAGCGGCCAGACCTGACCTGCCCGGCCCTCGAATGCGGCCCGGGTGCCGTCGGAAAAGGCGAGATTTCCCGCCCACCAGCCCATGAACGCGGCCACGCCCCAGGCCGCCGGCACGAGCGGCAGACTGAGGACGAAGACGAGCAGCGTGTACCCCAGGGCCGCCAGCGCCCCGCCCGCAAACGAGACGCGAACCTCCCGATCGTCCATCATGCCCTCCTTGCGCCAGGATTCCATTTCCTGACGCAGGGGCGGCAAAAGGGCAAGACCCTTTTGACCCCGGCCCTTCCCCCGCGTACAGGGGGGCATGCGTCGTGACAAGGACCCCGCGTGAGCGCAAATCCCGTTGCCGTGGTGGGCCTGGGCCCTGGCCGGCCGAGCCTTGGGGCCGATGCGGCCGCCGCCGTGGCCCGGGCCGCCGTATTGGTCGGCGGCAAGCGCCAGCTGGCCTGTTTCCCGGACCACCCCGGCCGCCGCATCCCCATTGCCGGTCCCCTGGCCGCCGTGTGCGAAGCCATGGAGGCCGCCCTGGACCAGGGCCTGGCCGTGGCCGTGCTGGCCGACGGCGATCCCCTGTTTTTCGGTATCGGCCGCACCCTGCTCGACCGGTTCGGCCCGGACCGGCTGGCCTTTTTCCCCAACGTCACGGCCGTTGGCGCGGCCGCGGCCAGGCTCGGCCTGCCCTGGCACGACCTGCCGGCCGTGTCCCTGCACGGCCGGGACGACCCCACCCCGCTGTTCGCCGCCCTCGCCGGCCACGGCGCGGCCGTGGTCTACACCGACGCCACGAACACCCCGGCCGCCATCGCCGCCCTGGTTCTCGAACGCGGCGGCGACGCCTTTGCCATGACCGTGCTCGAAGACCTGTGCCTGCCGTCCGAACGGGTGCGGCGACTGCCCCTGGCCGAGGCGGCGGGCCTTGATTTCTCGCCCCTGTCCCTGGCCGTGGTCGCCCGGACCCGGCCCGTGGACGCGCCCTTGGCCCTGGGCCTGGCCGACGACGCCCTGCTGCGTTCGGACCGGGTCTTCACCAAGGCTCCGGTCCGGGCCGTGGCCCTGGCCGCCCTGGCCCCGCGTCCCGGCCAGGTGGTCTGGGACATCGGGGCCGGGACCGGGGCCGTGGCCCTGGAGGCGTCGCTCCTGTGCCCGGGCGGGCCGGTCTTCGCCGTGGAGCGCGATCCCGGCCGCCACGCCCTGCTTGTGCAAAACATCCGCCGCACCGGCGCCCTCACGGTCGCGCCCGTGCGCGGCGAGGCCCCGGACGTCCTGGTCGGACTGCCCGACCCGGACCGGATCTTCGTGGGCGGCGGCCTGTCCGGCCGGCCGGACCTCCTGCCGGCCCTGTGCCGCCGCCTGCGCCCCGGCGGCCGGCTCGTGGCCAATTGCGTGCTCCTCGGCTCCGTGGCCCAGGCCCTGGACGCCCTGCGCCGCCACGGCCTGTCCCCGGCCCTGACCCAGATCCAGGCCAGCGCCGGCCTGCCCCTCGGCCAGGACCTGCGGCTGGCCGCCGACAACCCGGTCTTCATCCTGACCGCCGCCAAGGAGCCGGAACATGCCTGACGATCCGCGCGGCAACGGTTTTTCCCCGCGCGTCTATTTCATCGGCGCGGGTCCGGGCGATCCGGACCTGCTCACGGTCAAGGCCGCCCGGATCATCGGCCGGGCCGACCTGGTCCTTTTCGCCGGCTCCCTGGTCTCGCCCGGCGTCGTGGCCCTGGCCGGGGAAAACGCCCAGGTCGTGGATTCCGCGCCCCTGACCCTGGCCGAGACCCACGCCCTGCTCGTGCGGACCGTCCGCCAGGGGGGCCTCGCCGCCCGGGTCCACACCGGCGATCCGACCCTTTATGGCGCGGTGGCCGAGCAGGCCCGCCTCCTGGAGGCCGAGGGCATCCCCTTCGCGGTCATCCCGGGCGTGACCTCGGCCGCGGCCGCGGCCGCCGCCTTCGGCGTCTCCTTCACCGTGCCCGAGGCCACCCAGACCCTGATCCTCACCCGGCTCGCCGGCCGCACGCCCGTGCCGGCCGGCGAAGACTTGGCCGACCTGGCCCGGCACCAGGCCGCCATGGCCGTCTACCTCTCGGCCGGCGACCCCGAAGGCGTGGCCCGGGCCCTGCGCCAGGGCGGCTACCCCGGCCACACCCCGGTGGCCGTGGCCCACCGCCTGGGTTGGCCCGGCGAAACCCTCCGCTGGGCAACCATCGACACCCTGGCCGCCGTCACCCGCCGGGAACACCTCGACCGCCAGACGATCTTCCTCGTCCTCCCAGGCCTCGGCCGGGACGGCGCATCCAAACTCTACGATCCGTCCTTCGGCCACGGCTTCCGCCCGGCCCGCGACGACGCGTAACGGAGGTCTCCATGGAAACCCTCGAAGTCCACACCGCCCGCCGGGAAGAACTGGTCCGCATCACCGGCGCGCTCCAGGAGCTTGTCGACGAAAGCGGCTGGCGCGAAGGCGCCCTGGTCGTCTACTGCCCCCACACCACCGCCGCCCTGACCGTCAACGAGGACGCCGACCCGGACGTGGCCGCCGACCTCGTCATGGCCCTGTCCCGCCTTTTGCCCAAGGAAGCCGGCTACAGGCACGCCGAAGGCAACAGCGACGCCCACGTCAAGACCACCCTCGTCGGGCCCTCGCTCACGCTCATCGTCTCGGCCGGCCGCATCCAGCTCGGCACCTGGCAGGGCGTGTTCCTGTGCGAATGGGACGGCCCCAGGAACCGCAAGCTCTGGGTCCAGTGGCTCGGCGAGTAGGAGAGGGAGAGGAGAGGCCTCCGGCGGCTGGGAGGGGGTCACCCCCTCCCAGACCCTCCTGTCCTGTGGTCCGGGGGGGATGATCCCCCCCGGCCGCCGGAGGCGTCCTCCCCCGGTTCCCGAGGACGGTCAGGACCGGACGGTGGTCCCGGCCGGGGGCTCGTTCAGGGGCAGGCGCATCTCGGCCACTTCCTCGTCGTAGTTGCGCACCACGGAAAAGCCGAGCTTTTCGGCCAGCCCCTGCATGCCGCCGTTTTCCATGAGCGCCTGGCCGGTCAGTTCGCGGGTGCCCCGGGCCTTGCAGTAGCGGATGATCTTTTCCATCAGGAGCCGGCCGAGGCCCTGGCCCTTGAGGTCCGAGCGGATGATGACCGCGAATTCGGCCGAGGCGTTGTCCGGCCGGGTCGAGGCCCGGACAACGCCCAGAGTCTCGGGCTTGCCGTCCGGGTTCGGGGCCGTGGCGATGAAGGCCATTTCGCGGTCGTAGTCGATCTGGGTCAGGCGGGCCATTTCCGTGTGCGTCAGCTCCCGGACCACGCCGAAGAACCGGAACCGCAGGTCCTCGGCCGACAGGTGCTTGAAGAACTCGAAGTGGGCCGGCTCGTCCTCGGGCCGGATGGGGCGCAACAAGACGTGGCGGCCGTTTTTGAGGGTCACGCACTCCTCGAGCTCGCGCGGATAGGGCCGGATGGCCAGCCGGTGCGGATCGGGCTCGGCCGCGTCCGTGAGACGGATGCCCGCGCCGATGACCGTGACCCCGCCGGAATGGGTCAGGACAGGGTTCAGGTCGATGGCCGCGATCCGTTCCAGGTCGGCCACGCACTGGGAGACCTGGTTCAGCGTCAGGCACAGGGCGTCGATGTCCACCCCGGGCTGGCCGGCCGCGCCCTCCAGGGTGGCGGCCACCCGGGTCCGGAAGACCAGGTCCCGGGCCAGGGACATGTTGAGCGGGGTCAGGGCCACGGCCTTGTCCCGGGTGACCCGGGCGGCCAGGCCGCCCTGGCCGAAAATGACGTAGGGACCGAAGACCGGGTCCACCCGGGCCTGGATCGTGACCTCGTGGGCCCCGGCGCGCCGGCCCATCTCCTGGATGACGTAGCCTTCGATGCGGGCGTCGGGCTTGTGGGCCAGGGCCCGCTCGCGCACGGCCTCGGCCGCCTCGCGCACGGCTTCGGGACCGGCCACGTCCAGGACGATGCCGCCCACGTCAAAGGGCTGGGGGATGTCCGGGGAGAGGATCTTCACGGCCACGGGATAGCCCAGGGCGTCGGCCGCGGCCACGGCGTCGTCGATGTCCTCGGTCAGTTGCGAGGCCACGGCCCGCACGCCGTAGTAGCCCAGGACCTCCTTGGCCTCCGGGTCGGTCAGGGTCAGCCGGCCCTCGGCAAAGGCCCGCTCCACCACGGCCCGGGCCGCGTCCGGGTCGGGCGCGTATTCCGTGGGCAGGCTGGCCGGCATCTCCATGAGCAGTTCCTGGTTCCGGCGGTAGCGCAGGAGGTGCAGGAAGGCCGAGACGGCCTGGTCCGGGGTCTCGTAGGTGGGCACGCCGGCGTTGTTGAGGAGCTTCAGGGCGTCGCCGCCGGCCGGGTCGTAGCCCATCCAGCAGGCCAGGATGGTGCGGTTGGTCTTGGACAGGACCTCGGCCATGGCCGATGCGGCGGCCTCGGCCGAAACCCCGGGAAAGGGCACGTGGATGACCAGCACGGCGCTGACGCCAGGCGACCGCAAAAGCGCCCGCAGGGCCTCGGCGTAGTCGGCCGGCGCGGCGTCGAAGCTCATGTCCACCACGCCGTGGCGCAGCCAGTTGGGGCCGAGCAGCCGGGAGAGGGCTTCGGTCGCCTCGGCGTCGTAGGCGGCCAGGGACCCGCCGCCCTCGAGCAGGGCGTCGGCGGCCATGATGCCGATGGAGCCGCCGTTGGTCAGGATGGCCAGGTTCTCGCCGCGCAGGGGCTTGGACCGGGCCAGCGTCTGGGCGGCGTCGAACAGGGCGTCGATCTCGCCCACCCGGAGCATGCCGGCCCGGCGAAAGGCCTCGTCGTAGACCTCGTCGCGGCCCTGGTCCGGGTCGGGGGGAAACACGGTCCACAGCTTGCGGCCGGGCTTGATCACCAGGACCGGCTTGTTGCGGGCCGCCGCCCGGGAGGCGCTCATGAACGACCGGGCGTCGGTGATGGACTCGACATAGAGCAGGATGGACCGGGTGTTGGGGTCCTGGGCCATGTAGTCCAGGATGTCGGCGTACTTGAGGTCCACCCGGTCGCCCAGCGACAGGATGTGGGAAAAGCCGATGCCCTTGGTCCGGGCCCAGTCGAGGACGGCGGAAAAAAGCGAGGCCGACTGGGAAATGAAGGCAATGCGTCCGGGCAGGGCGTCGGAGGTGGCCAGGGAGCAGTTGAGCCCGATGCCCGGCACCACCAGCCCCAGGCCCGAGGGGCCGAGGATGCGGATGCCCGACGGCGCGGCCGCCTCGAGCATCCTGGCCTGGAGGACGCGTTTTTCCTCGCGCGGCATCTTGGCCCAGCCCGGGGGCAGGACCACGGCCGCGCCCACGCCGCGCCGGCCCAGGTCGCGCAGGTATTCGGGCGCCGAGGCCGGGTCCGTGGCAATGACCCCGAGGTCCGGGGTCAGCGGCAGGGTGTCGACGGATTTGTAGCAGAGCACGCCCGAAATGGCGTCATGGTCCGGGTTGACCGGCATGACCGGTCCCAGGAACTTGCCGCCGAGCAGGTTTTTCATGATCACCGCGCCCGCGTGCTTCGGGTCGGTGGACGCGCCGATCACGGCCACGGAATTGGGTCGAAACAGGGCGTCAAGGCTTCGGGCGCTCAACGGTGGCTCCGCGTGTGAGGTTGTCCGGGGTTTGGGCGAGGATAGAAGGCTCGCCCGGGCAAGGCAAGGGGTTTTGCGGATTTGGGCCTGTGGGCCGTCCTCTGGCCCGCCCGAGGCCGGCCGTGTTGACAGGCCCGGAGGTCAGTGGCAGGCTTCAATAAAGCCGAAGGGTTGCACCGGGAGACCGGTCGCCGGCCGCCACGCGGCCACGGTCCCTGGCCGCACGGAGGGTCTCATGGAAGCAACGACGAGCCTTGTGACGGACAACGAGTTCTTTTCGGCCGAGCGCCAGGGCAAGCTCCTGATCGTGCGGGGCAAGCCCCACTTCACCCGCCACGCCAGGGACCTGAAAAAGATCGACACCTTTTTCGACCACCTGGAGATCATCGCCCACACCGACGAGGTCAATGTGGTGGTCTTCCTCGGCTGCCCGAACAAGGCCGGATCGACCGACACCATCGAATTCTTCGACCACTTCCTCACGTCCCGGCGCGAGGACTACCTGATCCAGCGGCTTTTCAACCTGATCAACAACTACACCGTGACCATGGCCAGCCTGGACAAGGTGACCATCCACGCCGACACCGGCCACATCTCGCTTTTTCACATGAACATGAGCCTGTCCTGCGACTACCGCATCGTCACCGAGAACACGGTCTTCGAGAACGGGTTCGCCGAGATCGGGACCATCCCCAAGGGCGGGGGCGGCTATTTCCTGTCGCGGCTGCTCGGGGCGGGCAAGACGGCCGAGATCCTGCAGTGGCCGCGCTTCACGGCCGAAGAGGCGCTGACGCTCGGCATCGTGGACAAGATCGTGCCCGAGGCCCAGCTCGAGGAGGCGGCCCTCAAACTGGCCGGCTTCTACCAGGAGCCCCAGGTCGCGACCATGCTCGCCATCCGCAAGCTGCTCAAAAGCGACATCAACGAACTGCGCCGGTCCCTGGAAATCGAGGACCTGCTGATCCTCAACCGGGTCAACTCCCCTGCCTTCAAGGCCGCCCTGGAGGCCCGCCTGGCCGCCCGGCAGGACCCCAAGTAGTCCGCCCCGGCCCCGGGCCGCCTCAGCCCGTCTCCTGACGCCGCCACTCCACGGGTTGGCCGAATTCCGGGACCATGAACCGTTCCGCCGGCACGCCGTGCCGTGCCCGGGCCTCGGCCAGCCAGCGCACGGGCTCGTCAATCCCCTCGTCGGTGAGGCGGTAGGTCTCGAAATGCATGGCCAGGCTCTGATGGGCCCCGAGGTCCAGGTGGGCCCGCACGGCCTCGTCGGGGTTCATGTGCTGCGGCCCCATGAACCAGCGGGGTTCGTAGGCCCCGATGGGGAGGAGGGCCACATGGGGCTCTCCCAGGCGTCGGCGGATCTCGCCGAAGTGGGCCGGATAGCCGGTATCGCCGGCGAAATACACCCGGCCGGCCGCCGCCTCCAGCACCAGGCCCCCCCAGAGCATGGTGCGCCGGTCGCCCAGGCCGCGATGCGACCAGTGCTGGGCCGGGACGTACGTCACCCGCAACCCGGGCCGCGCCTCGCAGGACTGCCACCAGTCCAGTTCCACGGCGCCTCCGATGCCCTTGCCGGCCAGATAGACGCCGTTGCCGAGGCCCGTGACGATCACCGGCGCAAAGCGTTCCTGCAGCCGCCGCAAGCTGGGCAGGTCCATGTGGTCGTAGTGGTTGTGGCTCAGCAGCACCAGGTCGATGCGCGGCAGCCCTTCGAAGGCGATGCCGGGATCGCGCATCCGCCTGGGGCCCCACCAGCCGATCGGACTGGCCCGGAGCGAAAAGATCGGGTCGGTCAGGACGTTGTATCCGGCGCACTGGACGAGCAGGGTCGCCTGGCCGATGTAGGTGACGACGATCCTGTCGTCGTCCACCACGGGCGCGGGCCGGGCCGCCGGCCGCCCTTCCCGGCGCGGCCAGGGCTTGGGCCGCCGCGTCAGCCACCACCGCAACAGGTCGGCCAGGGTGTGGTCGGTGTTGACACGGGGGTTGAAGAACCGCTTGCCGTCGAAATGATCGGACGGCTGGGGACGGCCGGCGCCGCCAAGGTCGCGGCAGCGCGCCCGCGCCTTTTCGGCGGCGGCCTGGGGGAGCCGATCCGCGAGGGCGGCGTCGGGCCTGGAGGCCTTTTCCGGGTCAGTCGGCATCCTGGCTCCCGCGCCGGCTTTGGCGCTTGGGTTTCATCACGGCCTTCGCCCGGAGCGCGGGGACGCCGGCCCTAGAAATAGCGCATGCTGACCTTCTTGAGTTCCTTGAGGCTGAACAGCATGGCGTAGTCGTCGAGGCCCGAGGCTCGGCACAGGGCCTCCACCACCTGTCGGCAGGCTTCGGCCGTGCGGCCGTGGACCATGGTGTAGAGGTTGTACGGCCAGTCCAGGCAGTTGATCCGGTGGTAGCAGTGGCTGACCTCGGGCCGCTCGGCCATGATCGCGCCGATCCGGTCCACGTCCTCCTCGGGCACGTACCAGGCCACCATGACGTTGGCCCCGAACCCGGCCTTCTGGTGCTTGAGCGTGGCCCCGAAACGGCGGATTTCGCCGGTGGCCGCCATGCGGGAGAGCAGGTCCAGGACGTGGGCCTCGTCCGTGCCCACGGCCGCCGCGATGTCGGCGTAGGGCGTGGCCGAGTCCGGCAGACTGCCCTGCACTCGCTTGAGAATCTCCCTGTCCAGGTCCGAAAGCTCGGTCATCGGCGTGTGGTCGGCCATTTTCTCCCCCGTCCGCGTCGTCTGGAAAGCCTTTGTCTCTAGCGGCTTTGTATGCTAGAGGCAACCTTGGCGCCCAATTGGCCCGGGAGCACGCTTCCGGCTGCAAAT
The DNA here is from genome assembly GCA_964539435.1 of uncultured Desulfovibrio sp. GTDB lineage: Bacteria > Desulfobacterota > Desulfovibrionia > Desulfovibrionales > Desulfovibrionaceae > Solidesulfovibrio. The sequence continues at coordinate 1,937 of CAZIJE010000052.1, read as the reverse complement.
AAACGCATTATTTCCCACGGTCGCACCTCCCCGGGGTCTCCCGGCGGCAGGGCCGGCCCGGCTTTTTCCCTTGGAGGCGGATGCTATGAAAATGGCGGTGATTGGCGGCGGCAGCTGGGGCACCACCCTGGCCGACCTGCTGGCGAAAAAAGGCCACGAGGCCAGGCTGTGGGTCCGCGAACAGGCGGTCATGAACGAGATCCGCACCACCGGCGAGAACTCCTGGTACCTGCCCGGCCGGAAGCTGGCCGAAACCCTGGAAGTCAGCACCGACGCGGCCGCCGTGTCCGAGGGCGTCCGGCACTTCATCTTCGCCGTGCCCTGCCAGTTCATCCGCAACGCCTACCAGCGGTTCCAGAAATACCTGCCCAAACAGGCCGTGGTCATCTGCGCCAGCAAGGGCATCGAACTCGACAGCCTCATGACCATGTCCCAGGTCTGCGACGAGGCCCTGGCCCCGATCAAGCCCCGGTTCGCCATGCTCTCCGGCCCGTCCTTCGCCTACGAGGTCATCCGCGAGATGCCCACGGCCGTGACCCTGGCCTGCAAGGACAAAAAGGCCGGCAAGGAAGTCCAGGAAGCCCTGTCCACCTCCTTCTTCCGGGTCTACACCGCCTCGGACGTGCGCGGCGTGGAACTCGGCGGGGCCATCAAGAACATCATCGCCATTGCCGCCGGCGTGGCCGACGGCCTGGGATTCGGCGGCAACGCCCGGGCCGCCCTCATCACCCGGGGCCTGCACGAGATGGGACGCCTCGGCAAGGCCATGGGCGGCGACCGCCAGACCTTCATGGGCCTGTCCGGCATGGGCGACCTGGTCCTCACCTGCACCGGCGACCTGTCCCGCAACCGGCAGGTCGGCCTCCGCCTGGCCAAGGGCCAAAAGCTCCTGGATATCCTCGCCGAAATGAAGATGGTCGCCGAGGGCGTCAAGACCACCGAGGCCGTCCACGCCCTGCGCGAGAAGGTCGGCGTGGAAATGCCCATCACCGAACAGGTCTACGCCATCCTCTACAAGGACAAGGACCCGGCCCAGGCCGTCTACGACCTCATGACCCGGGCCCTGAAAGACGAATAGAAGAGGAAGAGGAAGATGCCTCCGGCGGCTGGGAGGGGGTCACCCCCTCCCAGACCCACCCGCCCTTCATAAATAGCGGGCGGTCCTGCAGCAGGGCCGCCCGTTATTATTCCAGTCCAGGGGGTCCGGGGGGGATGATCCCCCCCGGCCGCCGGAGGCCTCTTCCTCCTCTCCCGCTACCCGGGATATCCCGCGTCTACGGGCAGGTCCCGGGAGTTGGCGGCTTTTTTGGCCAGCACGTCGCACCGTTCGTTGTCCGGGTGGCCGGTGTGGCCCCGGACCCAGCTGAACTTGACGGCGTGGCGCTTGAGGAGCGGGATGAGCCGCTGCCACAGGTCCTGGTTTTTCACCGGTTTTTTCTCGGCGTTGAGCCAGCCTTTCTTCTGCCACGACGCCAGCCACTTCTTTTCGATGGCGTCGTGGACGTAGCGCGAGTCCGTGACGATAACGACCTCGCGCGGCGTGGGCAGGGCTTCCAGGGCCTCGATGACGGCCAGCAGCTCCATGCGGTTGTTGGTGGTGCGCTTGCAGCCGCCGAACAGTTCCAGCCGGTTGCCGTCCAGGTCCATGACCACGCCGTAGCCGCCCGGCCCGGGGTTGCCGAGGCAGGCCCCGTCGGTGTGGATGGTCACGGTCAGGCGCGGCGTGGTGGTTTCCTCAGTCATGTGCGTCTCCTTTTCCCTGGCTTGCCGCCTGGTCCAGGGCGTCGATCAGAAGGCCGATGGCGGCCAGCAGTCCTTCCCGGCCCCGTCCCTCCCGGCAGGCCGCGTCCAGGTGCTCCCGGCCGAGATCCTCGGTCAAGCCCCGGAGATCGGAAGAGCACACGTCTGAACTCCAGTCACCCGTGAAGATCGCGTAT
>CAZIJE010000051.1:0-23771 GCA_964539435.1 uncultured Desulfovibrio sp. | reverse complement strand
CCCCCCCCCCCCCCCCCCCCCCCCCCCCCCCCCCCCCCCCGCCGGAGGCCTCCCCCCTCCTCCAATCAAGCTCCATGCGCAGGTTGTCGCGCGCAACCGTGTAGCGGTCGTCCGGGCACCGTTGGGTGACGCGGAAGCCGGCCTTCTCGTAGAGCCGGCGCGAGGCCGGCAGGCCGTCCACGGTCCACAGGAAGACCTTGGCGCAGCCTTGTTCCCGGCACCAGGCCAGGGCTGCGTCCAGAAGCGCCTTGCCGGCTCCGTGGCCGTGCCAGGCCGGGTCCACGATGAAAAAGCGCAACTGCGCCCCGTCCGGGTTGCGGTGCGGCCCCAGGATGGAGATGGAGCCGACCAGGGCGTCCCCGATGTGGGCCGTCAGCACCAGGTCCCGGGCCGCGTCGTAGGTCTCGATGAAGGCGCACAGTTCCCGCACCAGCAGGATCTCGAAGGGCGCGCCCGAGCCCCAGGCCTCGGCGTAGTAGCGGCCGTGCAGCTCCCCCACCCGGCCGACCAGGCCAGGCTCGTAGCCCCGCCGGATGGTCACGCCGACGGGACAGCCGGCATGGCATTGTGTCGCCAGCATCACTCCCCTCCTTTAAACGGCGTCGCCGCTTCCCACAGATGGGCGAAGGCCAGGCCGAGCATGGACGCCGCGCCCCGGTTGCGGATGACCACGGCCGTGAAGCTCGGCGGCCCGCCGGCCGGGTCCTGCATGGACAGCAGGGCCGTCTCGTCGTCGAAAAGCTGCATCTTGAGCGGCAGGGTTGCGACCGTCCGGATCTCCAGGCCCTGGCGGCGCAGGTCGGCCAACAGCGGCCCCAGGTCCGGATCGGCCACGATGCCGGCGTCGCACAGGGCCCGGTAGGCCAGGCCGCGCCCGAGCGGCGCCTCCATGAAGGCCCTGTTCTGCTCCCTGGAAAGGATCATGGGCCGGGTGATGCACGAGGCCACGCTGCGCCGGGCCTCATGGGCCAGGGCCAGGGCCCGGTGGGCGATGCGGCCCGGCCCGGCCAGGACCTCCACGTAGGCCAGGGGGTCGTCCTGGCCCCGGCCCGAGGCGAAGACCGGCTCCAGGGCCCGGGCCAGGCGCGAGGCCAGTCGTCCCGTCTCCTCGCCCTGCCGCGCCAGGGCCTCGCGCCGCTCCCGGGCGAGCAGATCCAGGGCCACGCCCGGGGCCACGGCCGCATAGGCCTTCGGCGTCCGGTCCCGGACCAGACACAGCCCCTTGGCGGCCAGGCTCGCCAGCACGTCGTAGACCCGCTGCCGGGGAATTCCGGCCCGGGCCGCCACTTCCGACGACGTCAGCTCGGCCCGGCCGAGCAGGGCCAGGTAGGCCCCGGCCTCGTAGGCGGTCAGCCCCAGCTGCGTCAGTTCCTGTGTGTCCGCCATCTGTCACCACCTCTTAGTGGTGTCTTTTTAGCACCACCATTCAGTGGTGTCAATCTTCCCTCCGTAGCGTCAAACTCCTTGCCAGCCCCCACGGCCGGCGCTATCCCAGGCCCCGCACCCAACCTCTCCTTCCCCCCTGGAAAAAGAATGGATTTCACCTCTCCCGCCCAAATCGTCGGCTATGTCGCCTTCCTGCTCGGCGTGACCGCCTTTGCCCAGCGCATCGACTGGCGGTTGAAAGTGCTCATCGCCGCCGAGTGCGTGGCCTACACCGTCCACTTTTACCTGCTCGGCAACTACGCGGCCTCGTTTTCGGCCGGCCTGTCCACGGTGCGGATGTTCGCCTCGCTCAAAACCAGGTCCCCGTGGGTGGCCGGCTTTTTCCTGGCCGCCAACATCGGCCTCGGCGCGGCGCTGGCCACCTCGGCCATGGCCTGGTTCTCCATCGGAGCCGGGGTCTGCGGCACGGTGGCGGTCTTTTTCCTGAAAGGGATCGGCATGCGGGCCGTGCTGTTCGCGGCCACCCTGTGCTGGCTGGCCAACAACATCCTGTCCGGCTCCATCGGCGGCACGCTGCTCGAAGGGATCATCGCCGTGGTCAACGGCGCGACCATGCTGCGCCTGTGGCGGGGGAGACGAGGAAGATGAAGATGTGGGAGGAAACGCTTTTGAAAAGCGTTTCCTCCCACACCCTCCTTCGAAACCATGGGAGATATGGACGTTGGCCATAACGCGCAAACGTCGTGGAACAGCCCAGGGGGTCTTGCGGCGCGCCGCCCCCCCCGCCCCGCGGCGGCCGCGGCGCGGGGGGGGGGCGCCCGCCCCCCCCCCCCCCCCCCCGCCGGAGGCGTCTCTCCTCTCCCCCTCTCCCGGCTAGACCACCGGGTCCATGGGCAGGATAAAGAAAAAGTTGTTGCCGAGGGACGTGGCTTCGTAGCCTTCGACGCCGCCGTGCAGGCGGACGACTTCGCGGATGAAGTAGAGGCCGTGGCCGGTGCCGTATTCGCCCGAGGCGTTCTCGCCCCTGACGCCTTCCTCGAACAGGTGGGCGGCGGTTTCCGGCGGGATGGGGGGACCGGAGGTGAAGACATTGAGCTTGATGCCGTCGCGGCCCGGGCCGAAGAAGTTTTCCTTGCGCTCCCAGCCGAAGGAGATGAACCGCCGCTTGCGGCCGGTCTCGTCCGTGACCTCGCGGGTGTACTTGACGGCGTTGGAAAAGAGGTTGGCGTAGACCTGGCTGATCAGGCCGATGTCCACCACCACTTCGATCTCCTGGTCCGGCACGCCGCCAAGCGAGGTGTCGATCTCGATGCCCCGCTCCTCGAACCGGGGCCGGTAGCGTTCGAGCTGCAGGTCGATGACCTGCTTCTTGAAGTTGCAGGCCCGCTTTTCCAGCACGTAGCGGCCTTCCTCGAAGTGCGAACGCCTGAGCAACGTCTCCAGAAACAAGCTCGTCTGCTCGTAGTGGGTCAGGATCTGGCGGTACTGGTCCATGAGCCCCTCGTGGATGTAGCCGAGGTCGCGCAGGAGCTTGTCGTGGGCCGGGCTGACGGGCTGGCCCGGCGCGGCTTCGGCCTCGAAGGACTGCTTGAGCTTCCATTCGAAGAACTTGAGCAGGTCGATCTTGGAGCGCAGCCGCTTGTAGTAGAGCTTGAAATAGATGTTCGGGACAATGACGTTATGGCCGATGTCCTTCACCAGGCTGCGGATGAACTGGAGGTGCTCCTTGTTCTTGTTGGCCAGGATCCGGTTGTGGAGCTGGTAGCCGAACCGGTTGGCGTAGCGCTCGAAGAAAAGCCGGTCGTGCTCGGTCAGGCGGCTGGCCGGAAAGATCTCCAGCATGCCGAAGACGTCTTCGCGGGGCGTGAACGGCAGTTGCGAGATCAGCTCGTGGTTGCCCTTGATGGGAATGAGCAGCCGGTCCTCGCGGACCAGGGTCTTCTGGGGAAACGGCAGGTCGGCCAGCTCGCCGGCGTCGGAATCCAGGCACCGGTAGGCGCAGCGCCGGATGGCCCCGCTCTTGTTGTCCAGGACATAGAGGTTGCACTCCAGGTCGAAGAACATCTTGGGAATGAGCAGGCAGACGGCGTAGAGGTGGTCCAGGGTGGGGAACTCCTGGGCCAGGTCGAAAAAAATGTTGAGCGAGAGGCTTTGCAGAGCCGTGAAGCCGTAGGCCTCGTAGTCGTCCATCTTCTTGTGGATGCGCCGGGCCACGGCCTCGAGCACGTGGCGGTCGAGCACGGAGGGGTCCTCCGATGCGCCAGGGCCCGGGACCGTAAACGTAACGACGGCGTCCTTGGCGCGGGTCATGGGCTCCTCCGGGAATAAGACGGCTCTGCGCTCCCCATACCCGCGATGCCGGGCGAAGACAATACGCCCGCCGGGCGACGGAGGGTCAAACGGTCGCCCCGGCCGGGCGGCCGCCGGCCGCTCCAGGGCCGGGGCCGCCCCTGCCCCGGTCAGTCGATGCGGATGGAGATGGCCCCGGGCGTGTATCCCTTGAGCTCGGACAGCATGCCCCGGATGCCCGAGGCCAGGATCCGCTCCACAAAGGGGTTGAGCTCCAAGGACCGCTCGCCCACGGTCACGGTCATGGACGCGCCCCGGGTGGCGCAGTCGGCCGGCGTCGCCCGGCCGGCCAGGATGTCGGCGGCCAGTTCCCCGCAGTCCTCGCGGCCGCAGGCCCCGCAGTCCAGGCCCGGCAGCACGAAGCCCTTTTGCAGGACCAGCTCGGCCAGTTCCTCCACGTCCGTCACGTGGGGCAGGCCGGGCGCGGCCACCGGACCGAAGACGGCCAGGACCAGCCCGGGCTCGGACAGCTTCTCGGCCTCGGCCGGGTCGTGGAGCACCAGCACCCTGGGAGCCAGGGCATGCTCCCGGCCGCCTTCCATGACCAGGACGTCGCCGGAGAGAAGCGAGACCATGTCGGCCACGCCGCGCTGCCCGTTCCAAAAAAGCGCGCTCTCCTGGCCGGCGATGGCCCCCACGGCCCGGCAGTGGGGCAGGAACCGGTCCGTGTCCGTGTCTTCCTTGTCCAGGCCCGGATTGTGTGTGCACTTGAGGGCGCAGGCGGCCAAGCCTTTCTTGGCGAACCGGGCCAGCAGCGCTTCGCACAGGGTGGTCTTGCCGGATTTCTTGAATCCCAGGATCTGTACGCCCTTCACGGGTGCCTCCTTGGTTGGCTGTCGGCGGTCAGGGGGGAAGGGTCGGGGCAGGCATGGGCCGGCCCCTCGGGCGCTTGGGCCAGAAGGCCGTCGCGCAGCCACAGCATGTCGTCGCAGATGCCCCGCAGCCACGGATGGTCGTGGCCGCTGACCACGAGCGTGGTCCCGTGCTCCTCCCGGGCCGCGACCACGGCCCGGCGCACCAGTTCGGCGCTGTCGCGGTCGAGGTTGGCCGTGGGCTCGTCGAGCAGGAGCACCCTTGGCCGCAGGGCCAGCCGGGCGGCCAGGGCCACCCGCTTGACCTCCCCTCCGGACAACTGGCGCCACAACCGGCCGCCGAACCGGTCCGGGTCCAGGCCCACGGCCGCCAGGGCCGCGTCCACCCGGGCCCGCACGTCCCGCGCCTTGCGGATCACAAGCCCATAGCCCACGTTGGCCCGAACCGACCGCTTGAGCAGGTACGGCTCCTGGGGAAAATACGTGACTTCGCCGCGCAGGTCGAACTCCCGGCCAAGCGTCGTTCGGCCCCGGTAGCGGACCTCGCCCCAGGCCGGGGATTCGAGAAAGGCGAGCAGGCGCATGAGCGTGCTCTTGCCGCCGCCGTTGGGTCCGGCCAGGCAGGTGATGGAGCCGGCCTCGATGGACAGTTCCGGAATGCGCAGCACCTCGCGGTCGCCGTAGCGCTGGACCACGTCGGCCAGTTCGTAGAGGGCGCTCATGCGGCCGACCGCCGGCGGCAGGCCGTGGCCCCCAGGTTGACCAGGAAAGCGATGCCCATGAGCACCATGCCGAGCGCGATGCCTGAGGCGAATTCGCCCTTGCCGGTCTCCAGGGCGATGGCCGTGGTGATGGTGCGGGTGTCCCACTTGATGTTGCCGCCGAGCATCATGGAAATGCCGATCTCCGAGACGATGCGGCCGAAAGCGGCGGTGGTGGCCAGGAGCATGCCGAACCGGGCCTCGGACAGGGTGGCGACAAAGACCTGGCCGGGCCTGGCGCCAAGCGTCAAAAGCGTCGGGCGCAGCCTGGGGTCCAGATTCTCCACGGCCTGGGCGGTGAGCGCGATGACGATGGGCAGGCCGAGGATGGTGAGTCCTATGGCCATGCCCGGCACGGTGAAAAGGAGCCCCCATTCGCCGAGCGGCCCTCGCCGGGAGATGAAGGCGTAGACCACCAGGCCGATGACCACGGTGGGGAACGACAGGAAGGTCTCCACCGTGAGCCGTATGGCCCGTTTGCCCGGAAAATCGGCGTAGCCGAGCAGGAAGCCGGCCGGCGCGCCGATGGCCAGGGTGGCGGCCATGGCCTCGAGGGTGACGGCCAGGGTGGTCCAGACCGCGGAAAAGGTTTCGGGATCGCCGTTGAGCAGCAGGACGAACGCCTGGCGCAGGCCGTCGAAGAGGTAGTTCATGGTGGCTCGAACCGTCCGGCCGCCTCGCGGGAAGCGGCCGGACGGGCTGCATGCGCCGTTACGGCTTGGCCGCGTTCGGCGTGAAAAGCGGCTTGCCCTTGAGGGTGAAATCGCCCACGACCTTCTGGCCCTTGTCCGAGGCCAGCCATTTGCGGAAGGTCTCGGACAGTTCGAACTTGGCGTTTTTGCACTTCTCGGGGTTGATGGAAATGACGCTGTACTGGTTTAAAAGCGGCTTGTCGCCCTCGACCAGGACCACCAGGGCCGGCTTGCCCTTGGCCTGATCCTCATAGGCGATGTAGGTGCCGCGATCAACCAGGGTGTAGGCCCCGCGCTCGCCGGCCATGGTCAGCGTGGCCAGCATGCCCTGCCCGGCCGAGGCGTACCAGGACTCCTTGTCCGGCAGGGGCAGGTTGGCCACCTTCCACAGGGACTGCTCCATCTTGTGGGTGCCGGAGTCGTCGCCCCGGCTGACGAACGGGGCCTTGGCCGCGGCGATGGCGGCCAGGGCGTCGGCCGTCTTCTTGCCCTTGATCTTGGCCGGATCGGCGGCCGGGCCGACCAGCACGAAGTCGTTGTACATGACCTCGGTCCGGTTGAGGCCATGGCCTTCCTCCACGAACTTCTTCTCCGCCGCCGGGGCGTGGACCAGAAGCACGTCCACGTCGCAGTTCTTGCCGTGCTCCAGGGCCTTGCCCGTGCCCACGGCCACCCACTTGAGCTCGATGCCGGTATCCTTTTTCAGGGCCTCGGCCAGGACCGGCAGCAGGCCGGTGTCGTCGGTGCTGGTGGTGGTGGCCATCATCAGGGTCTCGGCCACGGCCGGCGAGACGCTCAGCAGGAACAGGGCTCCAACCAGAACAAGCCAACGCAGGGTTTTCAGGCGCATTGCCTCCTCCTCTTTTGTTATGCTAGACTTAACATAGTGATAATTCTAACATAATTCATTTCGCCCGGCAACAGTATCAGACGACCGGAATTTTCCCGGGCCTGGCGTGAAAAACCCTAAAGGGATTTTTCACGCCGCCGATAAGAGGGTCGACCAAGCCTCGTACCGCCCTTCTCTGCAACACCACTGCAAGACACCCGCTTTGATCCTGCTTCTTCCACGATTCCGCCTCCAGTAGCCCTGCTCCGTCCGCAAGAGGCGCAGCGGTTCGACCTCTGGCGTCCTGCGCAAAAGAAAATTTTTCGCAAATTTCTCCTAAAGGGTTTTCCCAAAGGACCGATAGGTGGGTCAAAGCAGCCGCGAATGGAAGCAACGCTGCAAAAGCGATCCCTGGCTGAGGAGGCTTACCCGAATGTTCACCCAATGGAGCAGGCCGGCGCAAGCCCAGAACACAACCGTTAGACCCCATGCCGCCGGCGAGCTCTTCGCCTTCATGGGCAACTAGCTGGATGCACAATCTTTTCAAGGAGGAAAAGCCATGTCTCTCGTGATCAACCACAACATGATGGCCGCCACCGCCGCCCGTAACCTGTCCAACTCGTACGGTGCGCTGTCGACCTCGACCAACCGCCTGTCTTCGGGCCTGCGCATCAACACCGCCGCGGACGACGCCGCCGGCCTGGCCATTCGCGAACTCATGCGGTCCGACATCGCGTCCATTAACCAGGGTGTCAGAAACGCCAACGACGCCATCTCCATGATCCAGACGGCCGACGGCGCGCTCCAGGTCGTGGACGAAAAGCTGATCCGCATGAAGGAACTGGCCGAACAGGCCGCCACCGGCACCTACACCTCGGACCAGCGCCTGATCATCGACTCCGAGTACCAGGCCATGGCCTCGGAAATCACCCGAATCGCCAACGCCACGGACTTCAACGGCATCTATCTCCTGAACGGCAACCTGTCCGGCGCGACCCACAGCGGTTCGACCATGAACCCCACCGGCAAGCTCAAGGTCCACTTCGGGGCCGGCAACTCCAGCGCCGAGGACTACTACTACGTCCAGATCGGCACCTCCACGGCCTCGGCCCTGGGCGTCGGCATCGGCGCGGCCTCGGGCGCGGCCGGCCGCAGCATCTCCACCCAGGAGCTGGCCCAGAAGGCCCTGGACGCCATCAAGACCGCCATCGTGTCCAAGGACAAGATCCGGGCCAACCTGGGCGCCCTGCAGAACCGCCTGGAAAACACCATCTCCAACCTGCAGATCCAGGGCGAGAACCTCCAGTCCGCCGAGTCCCAGATCTCGGACGTGGACGTGGCCACGGAAATGACCCAGTTCGTGCGCAACCAGATCCTGACCCAGTCGGCCGTGGCCATGCTCTCCCAGGCCAACTCCCTGCCGAAGATGGCCATGCAGCTCATCGGCGGCTAAGGCTAGCCAGCCATTCCGGCCAAATGCAAAGGCCCGCTCCGGCTCTGCCGGAGCGGGCCTTTGTCGTGCGCGCCGGCCGCGCTGTCCTTAGGCCGGAAGCGGCGGGCGGCTGTCCGCCTCGCCGCTGCAGCAGGCGTCCAGGAAAAACCGCAGGGCCGGGAACAGGTAGCGCCGGCCGTGGTATACGGCGTAGAAGCTGCGCTGCATGTCCAGGCCCGGCGTGGCCACAAGGGCCACCGCTCCCCGGTCCAGGTAGGCCTGGGCCGCCATCCTGGACACCACCGACACCCCGAGTCCGGCCTCCACGCATTCCAGGGCGGCCAGGGAGGAGTGGACCCGCAGCACCGTCCTGAGCGTCCGGACGTCGATGCCGGCCTTGGCCAGGGTCCGCTCCAGGGCCTGCCGGGTGCCGGACCCGGGCTCGCGCATCACCCAGGGCAGCGCGGCCAGGCGGTCGCGCCAGTCCGGGCCGTCGAGCCGCACCGGCCCCATGGCCGCCGGGGCCGCCAGGACCAGGGAGTCTTCCAGCACGGGCCGACTGACCAGCTCGTGCTGGCCCGCCGGCGCGCCGACAATGCCGACATGGGCCTCCCCGTCGAGGACCATGGCCGCGATCTCCTGGGAATCTCCGCCCTTGAGGTCGATGCGGACCTCGGGATAGCGGGCCAGGAACCTGGCCGCCAGCCTGGGGATGATGTAGTGGGCCGGGATGGTGCTGCCGCCGATGACCAGTTCGCCGGCCACCCGCTTGGTCAGGGCCAGGATGTCGGCCCGGGCGTGGTCGAGCTGGCTGAAGATGGTGGCGCAGTAGCGGGCCAGGACCTCGCCGGCCTGGGTCGGCAGCACGGTCCGGCCGAGCCGGTCGAAAAGCTGCGCCCCGAGCTCCTCTTCCAGCGTCTGGATGTGGGCGCTGATGGTCGGCTGGGACAGCAGGAGCTCCTCTCCGGCCTTGGAAAAGCTGCGCAACTCAAAGACTTTCGAAAAGGCCTGGAGACGGCGGACGTCCATCTCTTCCATGCCTCCTATAGATAAATCCGATAGGTAGTGACAAAAAAAAGCAGGGTCCGAAGACCCTGCCTGTGCTTATTCCTGGGGAGCCGCCGGAGCCTGCTCGGCCGGGGCCTCTTTCTTGGCGGCCTGGCCGGCCATCTGGGTCAGCTCGATGACGGCCATGGGCGCGCAGTCGCCGGCGCGGGGCAGGCCCATCTTGACCACCCGGGTGTAGCCGCCGGGCTGGCCGCGAAAACGCGGGCCGATCTCGTCGAACAGCCGGGCCACGAGCTGGTGGTTGGCCAGGAACTTGTAGGCCAGCCGCCGGGCGTGGAGGGTGTCGGTCTGGGCCAGGGTGACGAGGCGTTCGACCACGCCGCGCAGCTCCTTGGCCTTGTGTTCGGTGGTGCGGATCCGCTCGTGGATGACGAGCGAGCGGGCCATATTGCGCAGCATGGCCTCCCGGTGGGAGGAATTCCTGCCGAATTTGCGTCCGGATTTCTTATGTCTCATCGACCTGCTTCCTCTTCAGCCATTCCTGGTATTTTTGTTCGAAGTTTTCGATGCGCATGCCGAATTCAAGGCCCATGTCCTCAAGGACCCGGCGGATCTCCTCAAGGGATTTCTTGCCGAAGTTCTTGGTCTTGAGCATCTCGTTTTCGGTTTTCTGCATCAGTTCGCCAACGGTCTGGATGTTGGCGGACTTGAGGCAGTTGGTGGCGCGCACGGAAAGCTCAAGCTCGTCGATGCTCTTAAACAGGCTGGGATTGAGTTCGATGTCGTCGCGGCGGCGCGCCTTGTCCGCTTCGGATTCCTTCTCATCGAAATTGATGAAGACCGTGAGCTGGTCCTTGAGGATCTTGGCGCTGTACGAGATGGCGTCATCAGGGGTGATGGAGCCGTCGGTGGCCACTTCGAGCACCAGCTTGTCGTAGTTGGTCATCTGGCCGACGCGGGCCTGCTCGATGGTGTAGGCCACCTTTTTCACGGGCGAGAAGCTGGAGTCGAGCAGGATCAGGCCGATCTCGGACTCCAGGCCCTCGTGCATGTCGGCCGGGACGTAGCCCTTGCCCATGCGCACCTCAAGGTCGATGCGGAAATCGCGGTCCTCGGACAGGGTCGCGATCAGCACGTCCTCGCTCAGGACCGTGACGTTCTGGTTGCCCTGGATGGCGCTGGCCAGAACCTCCCCCTTCTGGTTGGCGAAAAGCGTCAACCGCTGGGGGTCTTCGGTGGTCATGGCGAGCCTGACCTGCTTGAGGTTGAGGATGATCTCGGTCACATCCTCGATGACTCCCGGGATGGTGGAGAATTCGTGCTGCACCCCCTCGATGCGGGCGGCCACGATGGCCGCGCCCTGCAGGGAGGACAGGAGCACGCGCCGCAGGGCGTTGCCGAGGGTCGTCCCGAAGCCGCGCTCCAGGGGCTCGCACACGAACCGGCCGTAGGTGTCGGAGCCGCCGGAGTCTTTTTCCAGCTTCTCCGGCTTGACCAGCTCGGTCCAGTTGCGGGAGTTGATGAGCCTTTGGCCGTTACGAATCAACATGGCGTCACCTTATGCAAAGCGTACTTTGCCGATTACTTGGAGTAAAGCTCGACGATGAGCTGCTCGTTGATCGGGAACTGCACGTCCTCGCGGGTGGGCAGAGCGTTGACCTTGCCCTTGAGCTTCTCGCCATCCACTTCGAGCCAGGCCGGGCAGCCGCGACGGGCAATGACCTGCTGGGCTTCCAGGATGATGGGGGACTGACGGTTTTTCTCGCGGACCTCGATGACGTCGCCGACCTTGACCTGCAGGGACGGGATGGTCACGCGGTGGCCGTTCAGGACAAAAAGCCCGTGGCGCACGAGCTGGCGGGCCTGGTTGCGCGAATTGGCGAAACCGAGGCGATAGACCACGTTGTCCAGGCGGCGCTCGAGAAAGGACAGCAGGTTTTCGCCGGTGACGCCCTGCTTCATGTCGGCGCGCTCGAAATAGGCCCGGAACTGGCCTTCCAGGATGCCGTACATGCGGCGCGTCTTCTGCTTCTCGCGCAGCTGCACGGCGTAGTCGCTCATCTTCTTGCGGGCGCGGCCGTGCTGGCCCGGGGCGTAAGGCCGGCGCTCATAGGCGCACTTGTCGGTGTAGCAGCGGTCGCCCTTTAAAAAAAGCTTGCCCCCCTCGCGGCGGCAGATGCGGCATTTCGCTTCCGTATAACGTGCCAAGGTAGTTCCTCCTGACTGTGCCGCGGGCCGTTGCCGCCTTGGCAGCGTGTCCCGCTATTCGTCCGTTTCGACCTGGCGGGCCGTATGCAAGGCCCCGCGGCGAACCGAATAACAATCCAGGCCCCGTGCCGAGGCCTGGTTTCAATCACCGAAAAAGTGCCGGCGCCGGCCGCCGGACGATCCGCCTCACTAGACGCGACGCCGCTTGGGCGGACGGCAGCCGTTGTGGGGGATGGGCGTGATGTCCCGGATGAAACTGACCTTGAACCCGGCGTTGTGGATGGCGCGCATGGCCGCCTCGCGTCCGGAGCCCGGGCCCTTGACCAGGATGCCGACCGTGCGCATGCCGTTTTCCTGGGCCTTGCGCGCGGCGTTCTCGGCCGCGACCTGGGCCGCGAACGGGGTGGACTTGCGCGACCCCTTGAAGCCCGCGCCGCCGGAGGTGGCCCAGCTGACCACGTTGCCCTTCTGGTCGGTGAAGGTCACGATGGTGTTGTTGAACGTGGCCTGGATGTGGGCGACGCCCACGGGAATGTTCTTCCGTTCCTTTTTGCCGGTGCGGCGCGGTTTCGCCATACGCGTATCTCCAGAAAGCCCTGTCCGGGCATTTTACCGGGTTTGGTCCGGCGCCAGGGTCTGGCGCCGGCAAAGTCTACTTCTTTTTCTTGGCCATCACACCGCGACGCGGGCCCTTGCGGGTGCGCGAATTGGTGTGGGTGCGCTGGCCACGGCAGGGCAGGCCGCGGCGGTGGCGCAGGCCGCGGTAGCAACCGATGTCCATGAGGCGCTTGATATTGGCGGTCACATCACGCCGCAAATCGCCTTCGACCTTGTGGTTGGCCTCGATTTCCTTGCGGATGGTGTTGGTCTCCTCGGGGCTCAGGGCGTCGGAATTTTTCGTCCAGTCAACGCCCGTGGCTTCGAGGATGCGAAGGGCCGTGGTCCGGCCGATGCCGTAGATGTAGGTCAGCGCGATATCCATCCGCTTGTTCTTCGGAAGGTCGACTCCCGCGATTCTCGCCATGATGCTTCTCCGTTATCCCTGGCGCTGCTTGTGCCGGGGGTTCTCGCAGATCACCCGCACAACGCCGTGGCGACGGATGACTTTGCACTTGGGACAAAGTTTTTTGACCGAGGGTTTCACTTTCATCTTGTTGCTCCGTCTCCTGGCGACGGCGGCAACCGGCGCCTGGGCGCCGGCCGCGTCATTCAGCCAGGCTTAAAATCCGAGGACCGTTTTTGGTCACAGCCACCGTATGCTCGAAATGGGCGGACAGGCTGCGGTCCTTGGTCACGGCCGTCCAGTTGTCGGACAGCACCTCGACGTCCGGCCCGCCGGCCGTCACCATGGGTTCTATGGCCAGCACCATCCCGGGCAGAAGCGGTATCCGGGGCGCGCCCTTGGGCTCGAAATTGGGAATCTCCGGCTTTTCGTGGAGTTTCCTCCCGATGCCGTGCCCAACAAACCGTCTTACAACACTAAGGCCATGCCCTTCAACATATTTCTGCACGGCCCGGGAAATGTCGTACAGGTCGTTGCCGGCCCGGGCCTCGGCGATGCCGGCGGCAAGGGACTCCCGGGTGACCTGCAGGAGCTTCTCCCGCTCCCCGTTAACTGCCCCGACCGGGACCGTGGTGGCCGCGTCCCCGTAGAACCCGTCGTAGACCACGCCCATGTCGAAGCTGACCAGGTCGCCCTCGACCAGGACCCGGTCCGACGGGAACCCGTGCACCACTTCCTCGTTGACCGAGCAGCACAGGGCGTAGGGGAAGCCGTACATGCCGAGAAAGGCCGGCTTCACCTTGAAATCGTCGCACCGCTTGCGCGCGATCTCCTCAAAGACCATGGTCTTGGCGCCGGGCCGGACCGCTTCGGACAGCTCGCGCAGGATGACGGCCACGATCCGGCAGGCTTCGCGCATGGACGCGAGTTCGAGGTCGTTTTTGAGGAATATCCCCCTGACCTTCTTCAAGACTACTGCCTGCCCTTGATTCTCCCCTTCTGCATGAGACCTTCATACTGACGGGAGATCAGGTAAGACTCGATCTGCGACATGAAGTCCATGGCCACGCCCACCACGATCAGAAGCGACGTGCCGCCGAAATAAAACGGCACGTTGAACTGCTGGATGAGGACCATGGGCAGGACGCAGACAAGGGAGATGTACATCGAGCCCCAGAGGGTAATGCGGACCAGGACCCTGTCAATGTATTCCTTGGTCTTGACGCCGGGCCGGATGCCGGGGATGAACCCGCCCTGCTTGCGGATGTTCTCGGCGATGTCGGCCGGATCGAAGATGATGGCCGTGTAGAAGTAGCAGAAAAACACGATCAGGGCCACGAAGATGACGTTGTACGTCATGGTCTGGGGGCTGAACAGCGCGGCCACGGTCTTGAGCCAAGGCACGCTCGAGAACTCCCCGAGGGTGGCCGGAAAGAGCAGGATCGACGAGGCGAAGATCGGCGGGATGACGCCGGCCGTGTTCACCCGCAGCGGCAGGTGGGTGGTCTGGCCGCCGTACATTTTGCGCCCCACCATCCGCTTGGCGTACTGGATGGGGATGCGGCGCTGGCCGCGCTCCATGAAGACGATGGCGATCAGGACCGCGATCATGAGCGCCCCGATCAGGAGCAGCACGAAAAGCGACAGCTCGCCGGCCTTCAGGAGGTCGATGGTGGACAGGACCGCCCGGGGCAGGCCGGCCACAATGCCGGCGTAGATGATCATGGAGATGCCGTTGCCGATCCCCTTTTCGGTCATCTGCTCGCCGAGCCACATGAGAAAAACCGTGCCGGCCGTCAGCGTGATGATGGTCATCAGCCGGAAGGCCCAGCCGGCCATGATCACCACCGGCGCGCCCGTGGGGCTGGCCATGCTCTCCAGGCCCACGGCGATGCCGAAGCCCTGGATGATGGTGATCAGGACCGTGCCGTAGCGCGTGTACTGCGTGATCTTTTTCCGCCCGGCCGCCCCTTCCTCCTTCTGCATCTTGGCCAGCTCGGGGCTGACCACGGTCAGGAGCTGGATGATGATGGAGGCCGAGATGTAGGGCATGATCCCCAGGGCGAAGATGGACAGGTTGCGCAACCCGCCGCCGGAAAACATGTCGAACAGGCCAAAGAGCGTGTTCTTGGCGCTTTCGAAGAAGTCAGCCAAGGCGGCCGAATCCACGCCGGGCACGGGAACGTGCACGCCGATGCGGTAGACGGCCACGAGCAGGAAGGTCCAGAGGAGCTTTTTTTTCAGCTCCGGCAGACGGGCCAGGTTTTCGACTCCGGTAAGGGCCACGGCAACTTCCGTTATTCGGTTGGGGTTTCGTCGCCGGATTCCACGGCGCCGAGGGTGACGGCCTTGCCGCCGGCGGCGACGATCTTCTCGGTCGCCTTGGCGCTGAAGCGGTGGGCCTCCACCGTGACGGCGGCGGCCACGTCGCCCTGGGACAGGATCTTCACCAGCGCGCCGGCCTTGGCCAGGCCGCGGCCGTAGATGTCGTCCAGGGAGATGGCGCTTTGGCCCTCGAAGGCGGCCAGCAGGCGGTCGAGGTTCAGGGGCTGGTAGGCCACCTTGAACTTGAAGTTCTTGAACCCGCGCTTGGGCAGCCGGCGGGCCAGGGGCATCTGGCCGCCCTCGAACCAGGGGCGCTCGCTCACGCCCGCCCGGGCGTTCTGGCCCTTGTTGCCCTTGCCCGCGGTGCAGCCCTGGCCCGTGGCCCGGCCGCGGCCGATGCGCTTGCGATTGACCCGCTCCTCGGGGAAGGGGTAGAGTTCGTGCAGCTTCATGACTCGGTCACCTCGACCAGGTGCTTGACCTTATCGATCATGCCGACCAGGGTGTCGGTCTTCTCGAAGGATCGTTCCTGATGGATTTTCTTCAGTCCCAGGGCGGCCAGGGTGCCCCGCTGCTTGGGCGTTTTGCCGAAGCGGCTGCGGGTCAGCTTGACGGTGATGGTTGCCATGGTTCTCTTCCTTACTTGCGCGGGGTGGCCAGGGCCTTGCCGCGCATGGCGCCGACAACGTCGGCGCTGCGCAGCGAAGCCAGGCCTTCCATGGTGGCGCGCAACACGTTGTGCGGATTGTTGGTGCCGATGGCCTTGGTCAGGATGTCATGGACGCCGCAGGCCTCCATGATGGCCCGGACCGGACCGCCGGCAATGATCCCGGTTCCCTTGGAGGCGGGCTTGAGCATGACGCGGCCGGCGCCGAACTGGCCGAGCACCTCGTAGGGCAGCGTGCCGTCGAGCAGCGGGATGCGGATCATGCTTTTGCGGGCCTGCTCCGTGGCCTTGCGGATGGCTTCCGGGACCTCGTTGGCCTTGCCCAGGCCGCAGCCCACGGAACCCTTTCCGTCGCCCACCACGACCAGGGCGCTGAAGCTGAACCGCCGGCCGCCCTTGACGACCTTGGCCACGCGGTTGAGGTGGACGATCTTTTCGATCTGTCCCAGATCGGACTGCTGGTCCATGCCGTCTTCCTTCGAGCGTTTAGAATTTAAGGCCGCCATCCCGGGCTCCGTCGGCGAGGGCTTGAATCCTGCCGTGGTAGATGTAGCCGTTGCGGTCGAAGACCACGGCTTCAATATTGCGTTCCAGGGCCTTCTGCGCCAGGTCCTTGCCGACCTTGGCGGCGGCTTCCTTGTCGGCCTTGAGCGGCTCGCCACCCTTGGACAGGGCCTGGCTCGAGGAGGACACCAGGGTCTGGCCGGTCAGGTCGTCGATCACCTGGGCGTAGATGTGCCGGTTGGACCGGTACACGACCAGACGGGGACGCTCGGCGGTTCCGGCCAGCTTCTTGCGGATGCGGACTTTCCGGCGCGCGCGCGCCAGGGTCTTGGTCATCTTCATATGCGGTCCCTATTTCTTGCCGCCGGACTTGCCGGCCTTGCGACGAATGACTTCATTGTCGTATTTGATGCCCTTGCCTTTAAACGGCTCGGGCGGCCGCACGCGGCGGATCCGGGCGGCGGTCTCGCCGAGGAGCACCTTGTCGATGCCCGAGAGCGTCAGCTTGTTGCCCTCGACCTTGGCCTCGATGCCGGCCGGCAGCTTGAAGTCCACCGGGTGGGAGAACCCCACGGCCAGGGACACGGTGTCGGACGAGGCCGAGACCTTGTAGCCCACGCCGATGACCTCGAGGGTCTTGCTGAAGCCCTTGCTCACGCCTTCCACGAGGTTGGCGAGCAGCGTGCGGCGCAGGCCGTGCTGGGCGCGGGCGACGCGGGTCTCGTCGACCCGGGTCAGCTGCACCTTGCCGTCGGCCACCGCGTAGACGATCTTGGGGTGGGTCGGCGTGGTCAACTGGCCCTTGGGCCCCTTGACCGTCACCGCCTCGGGAGCCACCTCGACGGACACGCCGGCGGGAAGCTCGATTTCACGTTTGCCTATCCTGGACATGACATCTTCTCCGCGACTTGTCTTCTTACCAGATTTCGCACAGGAGCTCGCCGCCGACGCGGAGCTCCCGGGCCTTGCCGCCCTCGAGGATGCCCCGAGAGGTGGACAGGATGCTGATGCCCAGGCCGTTTTGGACCTTGGGGATGGCATCCGCGCCGACGTAGATCCGCCGGCCCGGCTTGCTCACCCGCTTGAGCCCGGAGATGAGCGGCTTGCCGCCCTGGTACTTCAGGCTGATGGACAGGCTGGCGTCGCTGACGGCGAAGTCGGCGATATAGCCTTCGTCCTTCAAAATGGCGGCGATGGAGGCCTTGAGTTTGGAGGCCGGCAAGGCCAGATCCGCGTGCAGCGCCCGGTGGGCGTTGCGGATGCGGGTCAGCATATCCGAAATGGGGTCGGTCACCGACATGGCGTCCTTCTCCTTGCTACCAGCTCGACTTGCGCACGCCGGGCATTTCACCGGTCAGCGACATGTTACGGAAGCAAATGCGGCACACGCCGAACTTGCGTAAAAACGCCCTGGGACGACCGCAGATGGGACAGCGGTTATACGCTCTGGTGGAAAACTTCGGCTTGCGGCTGGCTTTCACCCTCAACGATTTACGGGCCACGGCCGTTCTCCTTACTTTTTAAACGGCATGCCGAGAAGGTCGAGAAACATCTTGCCTTCCTTGTCGGCCCGGGCCGTTGTGACGATGGTGACGTTCATGCCCTTGACGTGTTCGACGCGATCCACGTTGATTTCCGGGAAAATCGTGTGCTCCCGGATGCCGAGGGTAAAATTGCCGCGTCCGTCGAACCCGCGGTCGGGCACGCCGCGAAAGTCGCGGACCCGAGGCAGGGAAAAGTTGATCAGTTTGTCAAGGAAGTCCCACATCCGGTCCCGGCGAAGGGTCACACGGCACCCCACCGGCATGCCCTCCCGGAGCTTGAACGCGGCAATGGACTTGCGGGCGCGGGTCACCACGGCCTTCTGTCCAGAGATGGCGGTCAACTCGACCACGGCTTCCTCGATGAGCTTGTTGTTGTTGCTCGCTTCGCCCAAACCCATGTTGAGCGAGATGAAGGAAAGCCGGGGGATTTGCATGCTGGAGGTGTACCCGAACTCCTTTTTCAGCTCCGGGGCTACCTTCTCGGCATAAATTTGTTCCAGGCGGGTCATACCGTTTCCTTTTAAACTCAAGCGATTTCGTGGTTGCACTTCTTGCAGAAGCGCACCTTTTTGCCGTCGCCGGTCTGCTTGTAGCCGACCTTGGTCGGTTTGGCGCAGGCGTCGCAGATCAGCGCGACGTTGGAGATGTCAAGGGCCGCTTCCTTCTCGACGATGCCGCCGGGAATCTTGGCGTAGGGGTTGGCCTTGGTGTGGCGCTTGACCATGTTCACCTTTTCCACCAGCACGGCGTTCTTCTTGGGCAGGATCTTGAGGATCTTGCCGACCTTGCCCTTGTCCTTGCCGGTGGTGACCATCACCTTGTCGTCTTTGCGAATCCGATACGTTTTCATGGCGTCCCCGTTGGCGCGGTGCGGAAGTCCTACAGGACTTCGGGCGCCAGCGACACGATTTTCATGAAGTTTTTCGACCGCAGCTCCCTGGCCACGGGGCCGAAGATGCGGGTGCCCACGGGCTCGCCCTGGGCGGACAAGAGCACGGCGGAATTGGAATCGAACTTGATGTAGGAACCGTCGGGACGGCCCACTTCCTTTTTCGTCCGCACCACCACGGCCTTCATCACCGCGCCCTTTTTCACCTTGGAATTGGGCAGGGCGTCCTTGACCGACACGACGATGATGTCGCCGACCGAGGCGTACCGGCGGCGCGAGCCGCCGAGCACCTTGATGCAGCTGACCCGTTTGGCGCCGGAATTGTCGGCCACATCGAGCTGGGTTTCAACCTGGATCATGACCTGCTCCTAGACCGCTTTTTCCATGATTTTCACGAGATGCCAGCGCTTGCGGGCAGACAGCGGACGGTGTTCGATGATGCTCACCGTATCGCCCATGCCGCAGTCGTTTTGCGGATCGTGGGCCATGAACTTCTTGCGGCGGCGGATGTACTTCTTGTAAAGCGGATGCTTGACCAGGGTTTCGACCATGACCACGATGGTCTTGTCGGCCTTGTCGGAAACCACGACGCCGGTCAGCACCCGACGGTTGCTCTTCTGTTCTTCCATGACGATCCCCGATTACGCTTGGCGCTTTTTTTCGTTTTGCACCGTGAGGAGCCGGGCGATGTCCTTGCGGACCTGGCGCAGGCGGTGCGTTTTTTCCAGCTGCGCCGTGGCGTGCTGGAAGCGCAGCTTGAAGAGCTCCTCGCGGGTCTCGCCAAGCTTTTTGGCCAGGCCTTCGGCGTCGAGTTCGCGCAGTTCAGCGGTCTTCATGGCTAGACGCCCTCCTTGGCCACGATCTTGGTCTTGATCGGCAGCTTGTGCTGGGCACGGGTCAGGGCTTCCTTGGCCGTGGCCAGGTCGACGCCCTTGATCTCGTAGAGCACGCGGCCGGGCTTGACCGGGGCGAACCAGCCGACCGGCGCGCCCTTGCCCTTGCCCTGACGGACTTCGGCCGGCTTCTCGGTCTTGACCCGGTCCGGGAAGATCCGGATCCAGACCTTGCCGCCGCGCTTGATGTGCCGCATGATGGCCACGCGGGCGGCCTCGATCTGCTGGCTGGACAGCTTGCCGTGCTCAAGGGCCTTGATGCCGATGTCGCCAAAGTCGATGGAGGCGCCCTTGGTGGCCGGGCCGCGCAGGCGACCCTTCTGCATCTTGCGGAATTTGGTTTTCTTGGGAGCCAACATTACGCTTCCACCTCTTGGTCCAAAATCTCGCCTTTGAAAATCCAGACCTTGACACCGATCACGCCGTAGGTGGTCTTGGCGATGGCGTAACCGAAGTCGATGTCCGCGCGCAGGGTCTGCAGCGGCACGCGGCCGTCGCGGTACCACTCGGAGCGGGCGATCTCGGCCCCGGCCAGGCGGCCGGCGCAGGAGACCTTGATGCCCTCGGCCCCGAACTTGCGGGACAGGCCCACCGTGCGCTTCATGGCCCGGCGGAAGGCCACGCGGCGTTCGAGCTGCAGCGCGATGTTCTCGGCCACCAGCTGGGAGTCGATCTCGGGACGGCGGATCTCGTTGACCTCGACCGTGAACTCGCGGCCGAAGCGCTGCTTGAGGTCGCCGCGGACCTTCTCGATCTCCGTGCCCTTGCGGCCGATGACGATGCCGGGACGGGCGGTGTGGATGATCAGCCGGATCTTGCCTCCGGCCCGTTCGATTTCGATTTTCGAGATCCCGGCGTGGTACAAGTTCTTTTTCACGAACTTGCGAATCTGATTGTCCTCGAAAACGAACGCGGGGTAATCCTTCTTGGAAAACCAGCGGGACAGCCAATTCTTGTTGTACCCGAGCCGAAACCCGTAGGGATGTACTTTCTGGCCCATGTGTCGCTCCTAATTCTCGGCCACGACGACGGTGATATGGCTCGTGCGCTTGACGATCCGGAAAGCGCGGCCCATGGAGCGCGTCATGATGCGCTTCCAGGTCGGCCCCGGATTGACGATCACCTGCTTGACCGTAAGGTTGTCGATGTCCACCCCGGAGATCTGCTCGGCGTTGGCAACGGCGGAGTGCAGCACCTTGCCGATGATCTTGGCCGACTTCTTGGGCGTGAACTTCAGTATATTCATGGCCTCCTCGACCGGGCGGCCGAGGATGTTGGCGGCAACGAGCCTCGCCTTCTGGGGCGACACGCGGATGAATTTGGCTATGGCTTTGGCTTCCATGACTGTGTCCCGACGGGGTTCGGTCCCCGGCTACTTTTTCACTTTGCTTTTCTTGTCCGCGGCATGGCCGTGGAAGGTCCGCGTGGGGGCGAATTCACCGAGCTTGTGGCCGACCATGTTCTCGGAAACAAAGACCGGAATGAATTTCTTGCCGTTGTGCACGGCGAAGGTCAGTCCCACCATTTCCGGCAGGATCATGGACCGGCGGGACCAGGTCTTGATCACGCGGCGATCCTTGTTCTCCAGGGCGTAGCTGACCTTTTTTTCCAGATGCCCGTCAACGAACGGACCCTTTTTGAGCGACCGAGGCATAGGCGTTCCCTCTTACTTTTGTCCGCGCCGCTTGGCGATAAGCTTGGACGAGGCCTTTTTCTTGTTGCGGGTCTTGTACCCCTTGGTCGGCGTGCCCCAGGGGGTGACCGGATGCCGGCCGCCCGAGCTCTTGCCCTCGCCGCCGCCATGCGGGTGGTCGACCGGGTTCATGGCCACGCCGCGAACCTCGGGCCGTTTGCCAAGCCAGCGGTTACGCCCGGCCTTGCCGATGGAGATGTTCTCGTGCATCACGTTGCCGACCTGCCCGACCGTGGCCAGGCACGTGGCCAGGATGTTCCTGACCTCGCCGGAGGGCAGGCGCAGAAGCGCGTACTTGCCTTCCTTGGCCACGAGCTGGGCGTAGGTGCCGGCGGCGCGGCAGATCTGGCCGCCCCGGCCGGGATTGAGCTCGATGTTGTGCAGCAGCGTGCCGACGGGGATCTTTTTCAGCGGCAGGGCGTTGCCCGGCTTGATGTCCGCGCCTTCGCCGGCGGCGATCATGTCGCCCACGGAAATGCCAACCGGCGCCAGGATGTAACGCTTCTCGCCATCGGCGTAATGCAAAAGCGCAATACGGGCGCTACGGTTCGGGTCGTACTCGACCGAGAAGACCTTGGCCGGCACGTCGAACTTGTCGCGCTTGAAGTCGATGATGCGGTACAGGCGCTTGTTGCCGCCGCCCCGACGCCGCGAGGTGATCCGGCCGTAGCAGTTGCGGCCGGAGGAGCGGGAAAGCCCCTCGACAAGGGACTTTTCCGGCTCGGTCCGGGTGATCTCCTCGAAGGTGGAGACCGTCTGGAACCGGCGGCCGGCCGACGTGGGCTTGAGCTTGCGGATGGACATGACTAAACCCCTTCGAAGAACTCTATTTTATCACCCTGCGCCAGGGTCACGTAGGCTTTTTTGTAGCCGGGAATCCGGCCGGTCACCTTGCCCATGCGCGAGCGGGCCAGGGGGCGGCGCTTCACGACCCGCACCGCGTCGACCTTCACCGAAAACGCCTTTTCCACGGCCTTGGCGATCTCGATCTTGTTCGCCTCGGGGTGGACGAAAAAAACCACCTGGTTGGCGGCTTCCTTGATCATGGTGGCCTTTTCGGAAACCAGGGGCCGCAGCAGAATGTTAGCGTACTCCATGACCGAGCCTCTCCTGGACCTTCAGGGCCGCGTCCTTGACCATGACCAGGTGGTCGTGGCGCAGGACGTCATACACGTTGAGCATGTCCTCGCGGACAACCTTGATGCCGGGAATGTTCCTGGCGGAAAGCTCGAGATTGTTATCCGAAGCAGGCAGAACAATCAAGGCTTTTCTCAGACCGAAGTCGTTGGTCACCTTGACCATGTGCTTGGTCTTGACCTCGGGCACGGCCAGGGAGTCGACCAGGACCAGGGACGCGTCCCCGAGCTTGGCGGACAGGGCCATGCGCAGGGCCAGCTGGCGGACCTTGCGGTTGACCTTGAAGGTGTAGTCGCGCGGCTCGGGGCCGTGGACGATGGCGCCGCCGCGCCACAGGGGCGAGCGGGTGGAGCCGGCCCGGGCGCGGCCCGTGCCCTTCTGGCGCCAGGGCTTCTTGCCGCCGCCGCTGACATAGGCCCGGGTCTTGACCGAGTGGGTGCCGGCGCGCTTGGCGGCCAGCTGGGCCCGGACCACCAGGTGCAGCAGTTCGGGCTGAACCTCGACTTCGAAGACCGCGGGATCCAGTTCGACGGTGCCGACTTCCTGGCGTCCCTGGTCGTAGAGCGTAATGTTTGCCATGGTTGTTCCCGTTATCCCTGCTTGCGCACCATGACCACGCAGTTGCGCGGCCCGGGCACCTGGCCTTTGACCAGGATCAGGTTCATTTCCGGGCGGACGTCCACGATCTGGATGCCCGGCACGGTGACCGTGCGCGCGCCCATGTGGCCGGCCATCTTCTTGCCCTTCATGACCTTGCCCGGCTCGGTGTTGTTACCGATGGAGCCGCCGGAGCGGTGGGCTTTTTCCGTACCGTGGGTCTTTTTGAGGCCCGCGAAGTTCCAGCGCTTCATGACGCCGGCAAAGCCCTTGCCGATGGAGGTGCCGGTGACCTTGACGGTCTCGCCCGGGGCGAAGATGTCGACCGTCACGTCCATGCCCTGCTCGAAGGCCGAGGGGCCGTCGAGGCGGATTTCCTTGAGCACCCGGTAATAGCCGCGACCGGCCTTGTCCAGGTGGCCCTTTTCGGGCTTGTTGACCTTGCGTTCCGGGATCTGGTCGAACCCGATCTGCATGGCGTTGTACCCGTCTTTCTCCGCGGTCTTGACCTGGGTGACGGGGCAGGGGCCGGCCTCGATGACCGTGACCGGAATGATCGATCCGTCGTCGCCGAAAATCCGGGTCATGCCCAGTTTGCGGCCGAGTATTCCAAGCGTGGCAGCCATGCCAACCTTCCTTAGAGCTTGATTTCCACGTCAACGCCGGCGGGCAGGCTCAGTTTCCCGAGCGCGTCCACCGTCTGCTGGGTGGGCTCCATAATGTCCAGGAGACGTTTGTGAACCCGCATCTCGAACTGCTCGCGGGACTTCTTGTCCACGTGCACCGAGCGGTTGACCGTGACCTTGTGGATGTCCGTGGGCAGCGGGATGGGCCCGGCCACGCCGGCGCCGGTGTTGCGCGCGGTATCCACGATCTCGGCCACGGCCTTGTCCAGGATGCGGTAGTCGTAGGCCTTCAGTTTGATGCGAATGCGGTCATTTTGCATGGAAACCATGATATTACTCCACGATTTCCGACACGACGCCGGCGCCGACGGTCCGGCCGCCTTCGCGGATGGCGAAGCGCAGGCCCTTTTCCATGG
>CAZIJE010000050.1:0-23905 GCA_964539435.1 uncultured Desulfovibrio sp. | reverse complement strand
CCCGCTCGGGGGGTCCGGGGGGCGTGACGCCCCCCGG
Source organism: uncultured Desulfovibrio sp. (assembly GCA_964539435.1). GTDB lineage: Bacteria > Desulfobacterota > Desulfovibrionia > Desulfovibrionales > Desulfovibrionaceae > Solidesulfovibrio. The sequence continues at coordinate 23,868 of CAZIJE010000050.1, read as the reverse complement.
CCGCCGGAGGCATCTTCCCCTCCTCCCGGCCGCCGGGGCATCCGCCGCCTCCTCTTCCCCCTACTTCCCGGCCGACAGTTCCTGAATGGCCTGGGCGACGGTGTGGCCGCCGGGCAGGACGGCGTTGGGGCTTTTGGCGGCCAGTTCCTTGAGGGTGGCGAGGGCGGCGGCCTTGTCGTTCTTGTCGTGCTCGTAGACCACGCTCTTGTTGAAATAGGCGATGACGTGGGTCGGATTGAGGGCGATGGCCTTGTTGAAGCACTCGAGGGCCTGGTCGAATTTTCCGACCTGGCGGTACATGACGCCCTGGTCGGTGAGGACGTCGGGCTGCTTGGGATCGAGGGTCAGGGACTTGCCGTAGGCGGCGATGGATTTTTCGGGTTGTTCGGTGTCGAAGTACAGGTTGCCGAGTTCGGTCCAGGCGGCGGTGTTGGCCGGTTCGAGCTGGGTCTGTTTTTCCAGCGCCTTGATCCGGTCGGCCAGAGCCGGGTTGGCGGACGAGCCAGACGGGCCGGACGGGGCCTGGGCGGCCGGCGGGGCGCTGGGCGCGGTGGCCTTGCTGCCGGTCAGGCCGTGGAGGGTGAAACCGAGATACAGGCCCACCAAGAGGGCCAGGCCCGCGCCGAGGATGGCCGCGTTGCGGCTGACGGTGGCCGGGGTTTCTTTTTTGGTATTGTCCATGGATTCTCCTTAACAATGCGGAAGGTTTCGTTCGGCCGGCAAGCTAGCAATGTCGCGGTGAAAAGTCACCGGATGCAAAAGCCCGCGACGGTCGGAACCGTCGCGGGCAGGGGAGGGGAGGGATACGTGTCGCAGTCACGCGCTGTATGGGAACAACGGAGCGTTCGTGGTCGTCCGTTGATGGCTCGGAAGCGGGGCTGTCAGGATTCCACGGCCCGGCGCAGGCGGTCGAATTCCTCTTCTGAAATATTCCCTTCGGCCAGACGGGCGCGCAGGATGCGCATGGCGTCGTCGCGGTCGGCCCTGGCGTTGTGGCGGTGTCCCCGGGGCGGCAGGAAGGCCCGCAGGATCAGGAACACGGCCGCCAGGAGGAACAGCCACCAAAACGCCCCCGTGAACAGTCCGCCGCCCTGAAAGGGAAAGGTCGCACAGCCCCACATGGTCATGCCCCGCAAGCGGTTGCGGCCGGGGCCGGCAAATGGCCGGCCCCGATCCGATTGCTACTGGCAGTTGCCGCCGCCGCAGGGACCGGCCCCGCCGTGGTAGCCGCCCATGCCGCCCATGACGCCTGGGCCGATTTCCTTTTCCACCTGGATCCGGAAGGCGGTCTTCTCGGCCATGAGCTTGCCGATCATGGCGCCGATCTCCTTGGTCAGGGCGTCGATCTTGGCCTGGTCGGGATTCTGGGCCACGGCCAGGGCGTTGAGCTCGGCCCGCTTGACGCCGAGGTCGGCCCGCAGCTGGGCGGTCTTGGCGGCATAGGCATCGTGGAGCTTCTGGAAGGCCGCCTGCTTTTCCGGGGTCAGCTGGGCCATGCCGCCGCCGTAGCCCGGGCAGCCGCCCGCGCCGGGACCGCCGCCCATGCCGCCGCCGGGGCGGGCCAGGGCCAGGGACGCGGTCAGGGCCAGGGTGGCCAGAGCCGCCAGGGCGATGCCGAAAGTCTTGCCTTGCATGTCGTCAACCTCCGTGAGGGTTAGGCAAGCGCCGCCGAAAAGGCGCGTCTTGCCGCCGCGGGCCGGAACCGTTGCCGGCCTTTTGTTCGCGACGTTGCCCTCTTGAAAGCAGGGTCCGTGCCAACATAACATGTACTTTAAATTCAGATTGTTATCCTGTCTGCCTCGTTAGCGAGGGAACAACCCTGGATAGAAGCTGTCCACTTCGGCCGACCGGGCCGGAGCCGGGCGTATGCTTTTCATACATCCGGCCAGCGGCCAGACCATTGCGGACGTATCCCATCATTCCGGGAAGTTGGGACGCTTTCCGGTATGCAGCGGCGTGTCAGGCGGGCCAGGCGTCTCGAAACTATCCACCGCCCGCGCCCCGGACGGCCGGCCCAGGGCCGCCTCGGTCCAAGGGTCTGATTCCTCGGCCGGTTCCGGAAGGGTCCGGGCCTGGACCGGGAAATCGAACATGGGCCGGCCGGCGCTCTCCCGGCCCAGACGCCAGCCGACGAGCAAAAAGGCCAGGGCCGCGGCCAGGTGGGAGAGGGCGTGGATCAAGCGCCAGGCATCGGGACTCATGGTTCCTCCTCCATGCGGCCCCCGGCCGTGACCGCGTCGATGAGACGGGCGGCCGTGGGCTCGGCCGTTTCGGGTGTGTCCGGCGTCAGCGGGCGGACCATGCAGACATGGCAGGCCTCGTCGTAGACGTGGTCTTCGCCGTTGGTGTCGATGTCCTCCACGTTGCGCCGGTCGGTCACAAGCTGCGGAATGGTGCGGATGAAGTGTTCGCAGACGTCGTAGACCTGGAGCATGGGCGGCCCGTCCGGCCGGGGCCGCAGCCGTTCGTGGAACTGCCGGATCTTGGCCGACCGGGACGGATCGCCCGGCGTCAGAAAAAGGCCCGCCCCGGCAAAGACCTCGGCCGTGCTCGGCCCCTGCCCGCCTCCCCGGTAGTCGGGTTTCCGGGCGAAGCAGTCCGGACCGGCCAGGCGGGTGACGGGCCGGCCCTTGATGCCGAGTCCGGCCTCGCGCTCCACAATGCCGGCCGCGATGCCCGAGTCCGGCAGGCGCAGGCCCTGGTTCCTGGGACCGGCCGCGCCGTACCACTCCGCGAACCGAAACAGCCGGCCGTCCGGGTCCACCCACCACCAGCCCACGGAAAACGGCGCGCCGTAGCCCCAGTCGAAGGTCATGAAAAGCGGGGCAACGTCCGGCACGGGCCTTGGCCTGACCACGTGGAGCCGCTTGGAAAAGGCGAAGGCCTGGCCGAGGAAGACGTCCCAGTTCCCGTCCCGGTAGGCCGAGCGGTAGGGCTCGGGCAGGGCGTCCAGGCGCAGGGCGTAGCCCGGATCGCGGGCCAGGAGGATTTGGTTGTCGGACAGCCGGCCCGGGATGAAGCAGCGCAGCATGCCTCCCTCCTCGGGCGGGGCCCGGCGCGGCGTCAGGGACGGGGCGAAATCCACGAACCGGGCCTTGGCGAACCCGTGGCCCACGCCGCCGGGGTTGGAGGCGCAGACGATGCCCGGAATCTTGTGGCGGTAGCACGCGGGCACATCCAGGGCGCACCGCAGCCGGCCGCGCAGGTAGTCGTACTGGAACTCGGTGAAATGGGTCAGTTCGTCGATGCACAGGAGATGGATTTCGATCCCCTGGTAGGCGAAGACGTCGGCCTCGCGCGGACAGCCGCAAAAGGACAGGCTGGAGCCGTTGACGAAGATGAACCGTTTTTTCGAGGCCTGGTACGCGCCAAGGGTCCGGGGAAACTGGGCCAGGGCCGGCAGGATGTGGTTGCGCTCCAGTTCCGGCAGGGTCCGGCGGAAAAGGTAGGCCCGGAGGCCGGGCAGGCGCAGGCACCAGAGCAGGGCCTCGAACCGCAGGGCGTGGCTTTTTCCCGGTCCGGCCGCGCCGCCGTAGAGGATCTCGTTGGCCGGACAGGCATGGAGCGCGGCCTGGCGCGGCTGGGGCCGGTAGTCCAGGAGGACCCGGTCTCCGGCCGGACCGGCAGGTGACGAAATATGGCCACAATGCCGCAAGGCGCAACGCCCTCCTTCAGGCCTGGAACAGCACCCGCCTGGTTTTCTTGAACATTTGTTCTGGCACGGATGCGGCAAGGAACGTTGCGGACCGCTCCCAGCGGCGGTCCGGGGGGACTGTCATGAGAAGAAGCGTGCCGCGATGCCTGGTTGCCATGGCCCTGGTCCTTGCGGCCGCCGTGGCGGTCGGGGCCGCTTCCTCGGCCAGCCGGCCCCGGGCGGCCGCGCGCGGCTATGCCCGGCTCCTGCCCTCCACCGGTCCGATGGACAGGGCGTCGGACTGCCTGATGGCCACGGTGCTGCTCCGGTCCCGGGCGGAGGGGAGGCCGGCCATTCCGGAGACCCAGTTCCAGGCCCTGCGCGACTATTGCCGCGTGGCCAACGACGCCGCCCCGCCCGACCGGTCCACGACCGCGGGGACGGCCGCGACCACGGCCAAGGCCCCCTTGTAGACAGCAGCCGAAAGCGGCTTTGTCCGTATACCGGTCAGGCGACCCGAGGGTCTTGGGCCGGTGCGTCCGGGGGCGGCGCGGGTTCGGGGACGCAGGTCACCACCGTGACCTGGCGGGGCTGGTCCGCCGGCGCTTCGCGCTCCGGGCCGTCGTGGCCGAGGTGGCGGGCCAGGGCGGCCAGGGCCTGGATCTTGCCATGGAGCTTGATCCGGACCCCCTTGCCCGTCTTGCCCGCGCTCTCGACGATTTCGGCCACGCAGGCCGTCTGCTCCGGCCCCAGTTCCCGCGAGGCCCGCACCGTCACCCCGTCCCCGTCCCAGTCCACGAACTCCCGGATGTCGGCAAAGGCGATGCGGGCCAGTTCGGCCACCACCCGGTCCTGGGTGATGCCAAGCCTTTCGCTGCGCCGGGCCATGGCCGCCTCGATGGCCGCGCGCACCGGAGCCAGGCCGCGCAGCCGCCGGCCCACCCGGGCCGCGCTTTTCTGGCCGTAGCCGGCCCGGACGGCGGCCGGGCCGGGACACAGGTCCACCAGATACTCCTCCACGAACCGTTGCTGCCTGTCCGTCAAACGGCCGCCTTGCCCGATTTCGGCCATGGGCCTCCCCTTTGGTGCTGTTGCCTGAGCCGCCGGCGGCCGACGCCTAGTGGATCCGGTCGGACGGACCGGCCCAACGCCACAGGGCCAGGATGTCGGCCAGACCCAGGTGGGGATTGAGGGCCAGCAGGCCGTCGAGACTCAGGGTCGGATGCGGGGTCGTCGCCATGACGTCCTCCCAAGGGTTTGGCCGCGACCGGCGGCGGCCGTTGTGCGCGACACGACGCCTAGGCCGCCAGGTCCCGCTCTTCCAGGATCGTCAAGCGGGTGGCGTGGCTGTCCAGGCGCTCCACCACCCGCTCCAGTTCGGCCCGGGTCGGATAGCCCCGGGCCAGCTCCACCCGGCAGTCGGCCTGGGCCTTTTCCAGGCCCCGCAGACGCTCTTCCAGGCTGTCGATGGACCGGGCCACGTCGGCCACCCACTTGCGGGTGAAAAAAAGGACCAGTCCGACCAGAAACGAGGTCCAGCCCGGCAGGAAAAGGGCCTCATACGCCATGGCCGTCCCCTCCCATGGGATCGGTCCGGGGCCGGACCCAAAGCGGCAGGGCCCGTTCGGCCAGATCAATGCCGGCCTGGGAGCCGATGGCGGCCAGGGCGATGTCGGTCACGGCCTGGATCTCGTCCGGCGTCAGTCCCATGCCCCATTTGCGGTTGGCGGCCACGGCCACGATGGAGGCCACGGCAATAAGAAGCTTGCGCGAGGCCAGGCGTGAGCCCCCGGTCACGACAACCACCGGGGCGGGATCGGAGCGGACCGGGCCCCGCCGCAGTACGGACAGGCCGGAGGGCCGGAAAAGGCCGCCCGGCAGGCCGAGTCCACGAACACCGTGCCGCAGGCCGCGCAGGCCCGGTGCACCTTGTCGGACACGAAGCAGATGGTTCCGTCCTCGGCCACGTTGGCGTAGCTGGACAGGACCGCGCCGCGAATATCGGCGGAAAAGGCCGGCAGGGTCGAGTCGGCAAGCATGTCGCACCTTCCTTCTTTCTTCCGAAGGGATCACGGATGGCGGACACGGACCAGCCAGTCTCTGTCACTATTTCCCGGCCCGGGCAGGCGGCCGGCGCTGCCGGACCGGCAGCGCCTTTACAAGGAGCCGGGCCTTGGGCAAGGTTCTAGGGACACGACTCTTCTGGAGATCGCCATGGTGTTTCGCCTCGTCCTGGCCCTGAGTCTCGCGTTCCTTGCCGCCGGCTGCGCCGGCACGTCGCCCGGCCAGGGAGGTCGGAGCGGCGAATCCGCCCCGGTCATGACCGTCTCGGACTTTTACGGCTTCTGCACGACCCTGCCGACGCCGGGCGCCTGCCTGTCCGACCCCATCTGCAACAAGTTCCGCCAGGAGCTGGCCTCGCCGCCCGAGGACCTGCCGGCCTGCCTGGCCCTGTGCCGGCGGACCGGACAGGGCCTGTACGTGGACAACCTGGTCAACGGCTGCGGCGAGACCCTGGAGCGGGCCGAAGACCTGTGCGACCAGTTCTGCCGTCGCCGGGACAGGCGCTGACCTCCCTGTCCCGACCGGCAAGGCCTGGAAAGCCCTTGCCGGCGCCGACGGCCGCGCGCCGTCGGCATGGGCCTCGCTCCACAGGCAAACGCCTACAACCCTCCCGCTTTTGGCCGATTTATCGATAAACGGCCTTGCGAGAGGCGCCGCCGGGGGCTATACAACACCGTACCGGAAAGAGGTTTTTTTCGCTTTTTCCCCGGGCGAGGAGCTCCATGCACGCATCCCATGAGGACGGCAGCGGACCGGCACGAAAACCCTCTCCCGTCGCGCCCGCGCTCCAGCCGCAGCCCGTCGCCTTCTGCGCCTTTCAAAACCTGCTGCACGGCCCCATCGACCTGTCCTACCGGACCGACAGGGCCGACCGCCTGGACTGGATTTCCGACGAAGGCGCGCGGCTCCTGGGCCACGACAGGCCCCGGGACCTGGTCGGCCGGCCGGCCGCCGAGGTCCTCTACCGCCGCCCCGAGGACCGTTCCCCGCTCCTGCGCTCCCTGGCCACGGCCGGCATCCCCGTCTGCCTCGAGGAAGTCCTGCGCCGGGCCGACGGCTCGACCATGTCCGTGCGCACCCGGGCCCTGGTCCGCCTGGACGAGGCCGGGGCCGCGGCCGGCATGGAGGCCCACTGCCTGGTCTTGTCCGGCGATCTGGAATCCCGGCTCAGCCTGGCCAAGGCCCTTGGCGAAATGGAGATCATTTTCGAAAACGCCCTGATCGGCATGGCCCTGGCCCGCAACCACCGCATCGAGAAGATCAACGCCCGGGGGCTCGATATCCTCGGGTACTCCCCGGAGGAGGTCCTGGGCGCGGACGCGGTCCGGCTCTTCCCGTCCCCCGCCGCCCACCAGGCCTTTGCCGACGCTTCCCGGCCGGACCTGGCCATGGTCGGGGTCCACACGGGCGAGTACGAGCTTCGCCGCAAGGACGGCCGCACGATCATCGTGCGGTGCTCGGCCAAGGCCCTTGGGCCGGGCAAGCAGGACGAGGGCGTGGTCTGGGCCTTTGAGGACGTGACCGCGCAAAAACGCCTGGAAGAGGAACTGCGGGCTTCGAAACAGGCGGCCGAGGCGGCCTGCGTGGCCAAATCGCAGTTTCTGGCCAACATGAGCCATGAACTGCGCACGCCGCTCAACGGCATCCTGGGCATGGCCGAACTGTTGCTCGACACGGCCAAGGACGAGGAGACCCGGGATTCCCTGACCGCCATCCGCCACTCCGCCTCCCTGCTCATGCACGTGGTCGGCGACCTGCTCGACCTGTCCGCCGTGGAGGCCGGCCGTCTCCTGGTGGTGGAGCGGGAATTCGACCTCCAGGCCGAGCTCCTGCCTTTGCTGCGCAATTTCGCCACCCAGAGCCAGTTGCGGTCCTTTTCCTTTTCCTACCAGTTCGACCCCCTGGTGCCGCCCCGCCTGATCGGCGATCCCAACCGGACCAAGCAGATCCTCATCAACCTGGTGGGGAACGCCTTCAAGTACACCAAGAAAGGCTCGGTAACGGTCCGCATCGGCCTGGACGAGAGCCCGGGCAGGGAAGCGGCGGCCGGAGACCGGCCGCGCGTGCGCCTGCACATGGCCGTGGCCGACACCGGCATCGGCATCGATCCCCAGTCCCAGGCCACCATTTTCGAGCCGTTCGGCATCGGCGAGAACTACCTGACCAAGAAATACAGCGGGGCCGGCCTCGGCCTGAGCATCGCCAAGCGCCTGGCCAACCTGATGGGCGGGGACATCACCCTGGAGTCCAGGCCCGGCCGGGGCAGCACCTTTCACCTGACCTTGGCCTGCGGCCTGCCCGAAGCCGACCCGGTCGCTGTCCCGCGCCGCGCCGTTCCCCCGCCCGAGGCCGAGACTCCCGGCGGGCTGCGCATCCTTCTGGCCGAGGACGAGCCGGTCAACCGGATCTTCACGGTCCGGGCCCTGCAAAAGCTCGGACACACCGTGGAGACCGCGGCCGACGGCCGCGAGGCCCTGGCCCTGCTCGGCCAGGCCTCCTTCGACCTGGTGCTCATGGACATCCAGATGCCGCGCTTAAACGGCCTGGAGGCCACGCGCATGATCCGCTCGGGCCAGGTGCCCGGCATCGCCAGGACCATTCCGGTGGTGGCCCTGACGGCCTATGCCATGGATTCGGACCGCCAGCGCGGCCTGGAGGCCGGCATGGACGAATACGTGACCAAGCCCTTCGAGCCGTCGGAGCTGGTGGAGGCCATGGAGCGGGCCCTCGGCAAATAGAAACAGGGTGCGGCAGGGAGCGACGCGGCCACGGGACCGGGTCGCCCCCGCCTCCTTTCCGTGGGCAGTCAGGCGGGCAAGGAAGCCTCGCGTCCGGTGGGTCGGCAGGGTGGGACGGTGGCGAAGCCGGGTTACCGCATCGGCGCAGGGGATGCGGACCGGGATGGTCCGGCTTGGGCCTCGGCCAGGATGCGGCGCAGGTGGCGGTCGGACAGGCCGAACTGGTCGCGAAGGGCCAACATGTCCGCCCCGGCCCGGTACCGACGCCGGATCTCGTCGTCCCGCCGCCGCTTGCGCGAGGTCGTGCCGTTGGGAATGTCCAGCCGGCAGCCGCCCCACTCCGCGATCAGGGCCTGCAACGCGGCCCGGGCCGCCTCGAGGCCCAGGCTCTCCGCCAGTTTCGCTTCCAACTCGCCTTCGCGCATGAAAAGCCGCCTCCAGGGTGGAAAGCCGTTTCCGTGGTCTCCTTGGTCCCACGAGTATTCCTATATGGAATAATTGTCAAGAATAATATTCCAAAAAAGGAATGGACATTCCCGGCCAGGCTGAGGCAACATGCCCGCATGACCCGCGCCGCCGCCCCCCATGCCCCTTCTGAAAACGCCCCCTTCCGCACGGAAGAGGACCAGTGCTTCTGGAAGGCCCTGGCGGACCTGGCGGCTGCGGAAAACGCCAATCAGGCCGAAATGGCGGCCTTCATCGGCGCAAGCCAGGGCTACGTCAGCAAGATCCTGTCCGGCAAGCAGGTGCCCAAGCCGGCCCTGCGCCGCCGGTTCGCGGCCTTTTTCAGGATTTCCTACGAGGACATGGTGGCCCTTGGCCGGGAGCGGCTGGAGCACCCGCCGTCCGTGGCCGAGGGGGGGGAATCGCGACGCTACCATGTCCGCGACCCCCTCTACGGCGACGGGACCGGCCGCACCGGTCCGGCAGCCGCCGACGCCTCGGTCCTGCAGTCCATGCTTCGGGACCTGCGGGCCAGGGAAGCGCACCAGATGTTCTACACCGAGGTGCCCCTGCGCGAGGCCACCGGCTCCATGGGCGGCGGCTCCACCGAGACCGGGGACCGGGCCCTGACCTATCTGAGCTTCCGCACCGACTGGATCCGGGCCAAGGGCAACCCGGAATACATGACCGTGATCCGCGCCTTCGGCGACAGCATGGAGCCGACCATTCCGGACGGCAGCGTGGTGTTGATCGACGAGGGGCGGCGGCAGTTCGTGAAAAACAAGGTCTACTACCTGCGCCACAACGGCCAGATGTACATCAAGCGGCTGGTGGAACGGGACGGCCGGCCGGCCATCGCCTCGGACAACGCCCCCGGCCTGGTCCTGATTTCCGATGCCGACGACTTCGAGATCATCGGCCGCTGCATCTGGACCGCCCGGGAACTGGACTGAGGCTGGCTGGAATATGCCCGGTCATATTCCGCGATAGAAATATTCGCTCACAGCGCCCTCCGCACCGGGCGCGGCCCTCCGGCCGCGCCCGTGTTCTGCCGCTAGCGCCCTGCCCGGCTCCGGCCGGCCGGCAGGGAGCGGGGACGGCGGCCGCCGAGGGCCTGCCGCGCGGGCGCGTCCTGCCCCCCTTCCCGGCGAAACGCCGCCACCATCTCCTCCAGGGCGTCCACCTGCCGGCCCATGTCCTCCACCACCCCGGAAGAGTCGCGCATGCCCCGGGCGATCTCCCCGGACAGGCGGCTGACGTCCTCCTCGGCCCGGCTGATCTCCTCGCTGGCCGCGGACTGCTCCTCGGCCGCCGTGGCGATTCCCTGGACCTGGGACGAGGTCTCGTCCACCAGGGTCACGATCTGCCCCAGGGCTGCCTCGGAAGCCCCGGCCAGCTCCGTGGCCTGGGCCACGGCCTCGGTGGAGGCGTCCACCTTGGCCATGCTGTCCTGGGCCCCCTGCTGGATGGCCCGGATGGAGTCCCCGACCTCCTTGGTGGCGGTCATGGTCTTCTCGGCCAGCTTTCGGACCTCGTCGGCCACCACGGCGAACCCCCGGCCGGCCTCGCCGGCCCGGGCCGCCTCGATGGCGGCGTTTAAGGCCAGCAGGTTGGTCTGGTCCGCGATGTCGGAAATGACGTTCATGATGGCGCCGATGGCCTGCGCCTTTTCCCCGAGCGCGTCCATGCCGGCCTTGACCTCTCGGGACACGGCGTCCACCCGGCTGATGGCCGCCAGCGACTTCTCCACCACCCCGCGTCCGGCCATGGCCTGCTGCCGGGCCGACTCGGCCGTGGCCGAGGCCGAGGCCGCGTTTTTGGCCACCTCGAGCACCGTGGCGTTCATCTCCTCCATGGCCGTGGCCGTCTCGGTCGTCCGGTGCTCCTGCTCCTCCACCGAGCGGGTGACGGTCGTGATCTCGTCGCCCAGGCGGGAGGACCCCTCGGCCAGGGCCTCCATGATGCCCTGGAGCCGGTCGGCGGCCAGAAGCAGGCCCTGGGCCTTGGCCGCCTCGGCCTCGGCCTGGGCCCGGGTGGCGGCGTCAAGGGCCTCCTGGGCCTTGCTCGCCTGGGCCAGGGCCTCCTCGCCCTTGGCCCTGGCCTCGTCCAGATTGGACTTGATGCTGCGGCTCATGGTCGACAGGGCGTCGCCGAGGGTCTGGAGTTCGTCGCGGCTGGCGATGGCCAGGCGACGGTCCAGATCGCCCTGGGCCACGGCGGCGGCGAAATCCACGCAGGCGCTCAAGCGCTTGAGCACAAGGCTGCGCAGGAGCAAGACGATGGCGGCCACGATGGCCAGGGTCACGGCCAGGGCAATCAGGACGTTTTGGCGGGTGGCGGCGGCGGCATAGGCCTGGAATTCGGCCAGGGGCGCCTCGACCACGAACAGCCAGCCGGTCTTGGGTTCCCGGGTGACCGCGGCCAGGTGCTCGCCCGTGCCGTCGCGGTAGCCGATAACCGTCGCGCCGGTGGTGGCCATGATCCGCTTTCCGGCTTCGGTGGCGGCGAAGTCGGTCTTCATGAGCAGGGACTTGTCCGGGTGGGCCAGGACCATGCCCTGCCCGTCCAGGATGAAGGCGTATCCGGTCTGGCCGATTTTGGTGGCGGCCAGGTCGTTGGTCAGGGATTCGAGGTCCATGCCGGCGTTGAGGACGCCGACGAGCGCGCCCCCGGCGTCGCGGATCGGCTGGGCCAGCACGATGGCCGGTTTGCCCGTGGTCCGGCTGACAATGGCCTTGGAAACCACATCCTTCTTGTTTTCCTTGGTCACCAGGGAAAAGTAGTCCCGGTCGGCCACGTTCACCTTGCCGACCGAACCGGCGTTGGAGGAGGCCGTGGACGTGCCCTTGGCGTCAAAGACATTGGCGTAGTCCGCGCCGGTCAAACCGTTCGCCAGCGTCGTCAGGAAGGCATTGGCCGCGGCCGTGTCTCCCCCCCTGGCGGCGGCCGTCACTTCCGGGCTTTTGGCGAAGCTGGCCAGGACCTTGAGATTGCCCGCCACCGTGCCGGTGACGTCCTTGGCCAAGGACTGGCACAACAGGGCCATGGACTGGCTTTCCACGCTGTGAAGCGCGGTTTTGGCGGCCCTGTCGCTGAGGAACACCAGGGCGGCCATGCCCAGGATCACGATGGCGAGGATGGGGGTGAAAAATTTGGTGCGAAGCGACAGGCGCATGCCGTTCCCTCCTGACAAGGTTGCTCGTGACGCCGCGGGAACGCAACGGCAGAAGCCTCTTTTTGGCATGGAACGGCAGGGGTGTCCATGGGGATGGGGAATACGGAACTATTGGAAAACACGGATCACAAACTATGCCTTTCTGCATAAAAAAAGCGGAGGCCGAAGCCTCCGCCAACAGACGCCGCCGAACGTCGCACCATTAACAAATTTCGTCGTACGTCAGCCGCTCCGCGTATTCCGCCTGCTTGCCCTTGTTCCACAGCGACACCGGCCGGTAATAGCCCACGATGCGGGTGAAGACTTCCGAGGCCGCGCCGCAGGTCGGGCACTCGTGGTGCTCGCCCTTGATGTAGCCGTGGGTCTTGCACACCGAAAAGGTCGGGGTGATGGACAGGTAGGGGATCTTGGTCAGGGTGAAGGCCTTGACGATGAAGGCCTTGAGGGCCTCGGTGTCGGCCACGGCCTCGCCGAGGTAGGTGTGGAAGACCGTGCCGCCGGTATAGAGCGGCTGGAGCCTGTTCTGGTGCTCCAGGGCGTAGAACACGTCGCGCGACAGCCCCACGGGCAGGGTGGTGGAGTTGGTGTAGTACGGCGTGCCGTTGCCCGAGGCCTTGATGTCGGCGTAGAGGGCCTTGTCGATCTTGGCCAGCCGGTAGCTGGTGCCTTCGGCCGGGGTGGCCTCCAGGTTGTAGAGGTTGCCGGTCTCCTCCTGGAAACGGGCGGTGACGGCCCGCAGGTGGTTGAGCGCCCGGGTCATGAGCCGCAGCCCGGCGTCGGTTTCGATGCCCTTGCCGAGCAGGTTCAGGCAGGCCTCGTGGCCGCCCACCAGGCCGATGGTCGAGAAGTGGCCCTTGAACCCGTTTTTCAGGTACCGCCTGGTCCAGGGAAAAAGCCCCCGCTCCAGGTTGTCGCTGATCATCTTGCGCTTGAATTCCAGGGCGTCCTTGGCCAGTTCGGCGTATTCGGCCAGGAGGTCCAGGAAGTCCTCCTCGCCCTGGGCCAGGAAGGCCAGCTTGGGGAGGTTGAGCGTCACCACGCCGACCGAGCCCGTCAGGTCGCCGGCCCCGAAAAGCCCCCCCACCTTGTTGCGCAGCTCCCGCAGGTCCATCTGCAGCCGGCAGCACATGGACCGGACGTCCTCGGGCGACAGGTCGGAATTGATGAAGTTCTGGAAGTAAGGAGCCCCGTACTTGGCCGTCAGTTCCAGAAGCAGCGTGCCGATTTCGGAATCCCAGGGAAAATCGGCCGTGATGTTGTAGGTCGGGATGGGGAAGGAGAAGATCCGGCCGTGGTAGTCGCCCTCGGCCATGCATTCGAGAAAGGCCTTGTTGATCATGGCCATTTCCGGGCCAAAGTCGCCGTAGACCGCGTCCTGGAGGGCGCCGCCGATGATCACGGCCTCCTGGGCCAGGTGCCGGGGCGGCGCCAGGTCGAAAGTCAGGTTCGTGAACGGGCTCTGGCCGCCCCAGCGCGAGGTCGTGTTCAAATTGAACACGAACTTCTGCATGGCCTGCCGGACTTCGCGGTAGGAAAGGTTGTCGTGGCGCACGAACGGGGCCAGGTAGGTGTCCACGTTGTTGAACGCCTGGGCCCCGGCCCACTCGTTTTGCAGGGTGCCCAGGAAATTGACCATCTGGCCCAGGGCCGCGTCGAAGTGGCGGGCCGGGCCGGCGCAGGACCGGCCGGGCAGGTTGAAGCCCTCCAGGAGCAGGTCGCGCAGGCTCCAGCCGGCGCAGTAGCCGGCCAGGCCGAAGGACAGGTCGTGGATGTGGAAATAGCCGTGGTCGTGGGCCTCGCGGACCTCCTGCGGATACTTGCCCAGGGCGTAGCGGGCCTGGACCGTGCCCGACAGGTGGAGCATCAGGCCCTGGAAGGAGTGGCTCATGTTGGCGTTTTCCGCCACCCGCCAGTCGGTCTTGGAGATGTAGTTGTCGATGACGTCAGCGATGTCCAGGAAGGCGGCCTTTTGCTCGCGCAGTTCGCGCCGCTTCTCCCGGTAGACGATGTAGCGCCTGGCCACGCCGAAAAGGCGCGACTCCATGAGCACGAGCTCCACGGCGTCCTGGACGTGCTCCTGTTCGGGAACGTCGGTTTCGTTAAGCTTGAACTCGACCTTGTGGGCCAGCCGCGTGGCCAGGAGCGGGTCCTGGATGCCGCTGGCTTTGAGCGCCTTGAGAATCGCCTGGGCGATGCGCTGCGTGGACCATGTCTCCAGACACCCGTCGCGTTTGCGAATCTGCTTGGGCATGCCTCTCCTCCCCGGTGCGCTTCCTGAGATTGAATGGTTGGAGGGTAAGCGAGCATCCGGACGGCAGGGCCTCCCTGATTTCCCTGACGTCGGCCTCGGCCAATTCCGGTACGAGCGTGGTGCGAAAGGAAAAACGGCCGGGATGGCGCGCGGCCAGGGCGAAGACGCCGTGCAGGCGGGACCGGGCCTCTTCCGGGGTCACGGCCCCGCCCGTGAACGCGCCGTACTTGGAAAACGGCGCCTTGACGTCCACGCTGAACCGGGCCTCGGGGCAGGCGGCCAGGACCTCGGCCAGGACATCCGGCCGCATGCCGTTGGAGTCGACCTTGACCGCCGGCCCCAGGGCCGCGATCTCGGCCGCGAACACGGCCAGTCCCGGCGTCAGCGTGGGCTCGCCGCCGCTGAGGACGACGCCGTCGAGCCATTTGGCGTGGGACGCCACGAACCGGCGCACCGAGGCGGCCGCAAGGGCGGGCTGGGTCCGGGGACGCCAGGCCAGGGCGGCGTTGTGGCAGTGGGGGCAGGCCAGGTCGCAGCCGCCGAAAAAAAGCACGGCCGAGAGCCGTCCCGGCCAGTCGCACAGGGACATGGGCTCGATGCCGCGCACGAGTTCCCAGGCAGGCGAAAATGTCATCTTTTCTATGAATTCCAGCAGGAAAAAACAGTTAGACGGATCCGGCCGCTCCCCAACGGACCGGAGAAAACCCCCTGTGACGCCCCCCCGAATCAGGAGCAGTCATACCCCCGGACCGGCCGATTGCAAGGGGCGAGTTTTCCCCAGCCCCTGGAGAACCCCGACAAGGCGCGGCTTGGCCGGGGAATCTTTTTTTTCGCGGGCGCGACGGACGACGGCTCGGCCGTTTGACGGGAACAGGGCGGCAACGGCTTTCCGGCGCGGAGAACCGCCGGCGGGCGGACTACACCGCCCGCAGCACGGCCTCCGGAGCGGGCGCGACAGGCCCGCCCGCGGGAAGGAGGCCGTGGTCGGCCAGGAATTTCTCGGGCGTGCCGGGGTAGGTCAGCATCTTGTGGGTGAAGACCGAGGCGAACCGGTCCCCGAACCCGGCCTGACGGCCCTCTTTTTCCAGGATGGCGTCGATGAGCCGGATGAAGTCCTGGCGGTGCTCCCGAATCTTGACCAAGGCCCGCAGCCGGACCAGGCGGGGCGGGATGTCCCGGGCGATCAGTTCGGCCACGGCCTCGGCCACGGCCGTGGCGTCCGGTTCCACGATGCGGCTGACGTCGGGGTCCAAAAAGTGGTCGCGGCCGCCCTGGCTGACCGTGGAGACGACGGGCAGGCCGGACAGCATGTATTCCGTGGTGGCGTAGTTGCCGCCCTCCACCTGGGACAGGCACAGGCCGACCCGGGCCGAGTTGTAGGTCCGGCAGACGGCTTCGGGATCGAGATGGGAATAGGCGTCGGTCACGGGATCGTGGTTGCAGCAGACCATGCCCGGCATGGTCCGGCGCAGGTAGTCCAGGTAGGCCAGCTGCTTGTTCCTGTCGTTGGGGTCGAAATAGTGGATGAGTCCCCAGGAGGGAACGCGCCGGGCCAGGGTATGGCGCTTGAACGGCAAGAGCCTGGCCGTGTAGACCGCGTCCAGGGTCTTGGCCACGCCCGGCATGGGACGGAAGATCCGCTCGTCCAGAAAGGCGTTGTGGTGGCAGAAGTAGTTCGGCAGTCCCGCCCGATCGAGCATCCGGCACTCTTCCCTGGCGTTGGTCAGGAAAATGAACTCGTGGAGGGGGTACATCTCCCGCAACAGGGAGTAGACGTACCTGCTTTGCCGCAGCAACCCGGCATCGAGAAACGACCACCAGTTGCCCAGGAGGAAATAGGCCTTGCGGTCCGCCAGGTACGGACACAGATGGATGGGCGCGCCGAGCGGCAGTCCGTAGGAAATGATGATCAGGGGATCGCGGCTGACCAGGTGGCAGCGCAGGAATTCCGAGACCGTCAGCTGGTAGTTGGGCGCCGAGGGATTGGTCATGGGCGTGTCGCCTCCGTGGCATGGCGCGGTCTGGCCGTGCAAATCTTGCCGCGTGGCTGACAAAAGCAATATCCAGGCCAGCCCACCTGTTGCTCCCCCGCCGGCCCGGCCGGCCCGGCTCTTCCGACCGGAAGGCCGCGCCCGCTGCGACTCCCGGCGTTTGGGAGCCCCAGGCCGTTGCCCCCTGGCCGGGCCTCGGCTACTCTGGCCCCATGAACCGACCCGGCTTCACTTTTTTGGCCTGCCCGGACCCGGAGATCACCCGGGAACGGGTGGACAGGCTGCTGGCCGACTGCGGCCAGGATTTCGAAAAACAGGTTTTCTGGGGCGACGAGGAACTCGGCGCCCCGTTCTGGAGCGCCCTGACCGTGGCCAGCCTGTTCGCCGGCCGCCGGGCCGTGGTGGTCCGCCGGGCCGAGGCCTGCCCTGCCGAACTGTGGCCCAAGCTGACCGCCGCCCTGTCCGGATTCAACGCCTCGGTCTGGCCGTTTTTCTGCCTGGAGGGGCCCTTTGACCGCAAGGGGCCGAAGATCCCCAAGGCCCTGGCCGACCAGCCCTATTTCAAGGTGGCGGAAAAACGGCGCTGGCTGCTCGTCCTGCCGGGCCTGACCCGCCGGGACATGGGGCCGCTCCTTTCCGACTGGGCCAAGGGGCGCGGCCTCGGCTTCGAGCCGGGCGTGGCCGAGGCCCTCGCCGCGGCCCTGCCGCCGGACCTGGCCCGGGCCGACAGCGAACTGGCCAAGCTGGAGCTGGCCCTGGGCGACCGAACCACCCTGGAAATGGCCGACCTGTCCCTGGTCAGCTACCACGAGGCCATGGACGGCTTCGGCTTCCTGGACGCCCTGGCCGGCGGCCGGTCGCCGGTGGCGGTCTGGCGGGAGATCGGCGAGAAACAGCTGGCCGGCGAGGAGATGATCTTTCCGTTTCTCGGGCTGCTGCTCTACGAGGCCAGGACCATGTGGCGCATCGCCGCCGGCGAGGCCGGGGACATCCGGCTGCCGCCCCAGGTCCTGCAAAAAAAGCAGGCCATGGCCCGACGCCTGGGCGCGCCGGGCCTGGCCAGGCTCTTCGAGGCGGCCTTCGCGGCCGAGGCCGGCATCAAATCCGGCTCCCGGCGGCCGGACCAGGCCATGGAATACCTGACCGCCGAACTTTTTCGCATTTTTCGGGGAGACGAACGGCCAAGGGAACGGGTCTGACCATGGCGCGCCCGGCTTTTGCCTCCCTTTTGCCCCTCTTTTCCTGGAAACACCCCCCGAATCCACGGGAAAGTCTTGCCCGGGCCTGGAAATATGCTTACTAAGAAAGAACCTCCGCACTACCTGGGCCACCGCCGGCGACTGAAGGACCGGTTTTTGGACAACCCCAGGGCCCTGGCGGACTATGAGGTGCTGGAGCTCCTTTTGGGCTATGTCAACGTCCGCCGCGACACCAAGCCCCTGGCCAAGGAGCTCCTGGCCCGCTTCGGCAGCCTGCGCGGCGCGCTGCTCGCCCGGCAGGAGGAACTGCGCGACGTGCCGGGATTCGGCCCCGGAGCCGAGGAGTTCTTCCTCCTCTGGCGCGAGGCCTGGGCCCGGTTTCACGAGCAGCCGGCCCGGGACCGGGTGGTCTTGCGTTCCCCGGACATCGTGGCCGAAATGGCCCGGGCCAGGATCGGGGCCCGGGAGCACGAGGAGTTCTGGATGGCCCTGGTGGACACCAAAAACAGGCTGATCGGCTGGGAGCAGGTCAGCAAGGGCACCATCGACCAGGCCGCGGTCTATCCCCGCGAAGTCCTGGGCGTGGCCCTGCGCCACAAGGCCAGCGGCATCATCCTGGTGCACAACCATCCGAGCGGCGATCCCCGGCCCTCGGCCCAGGACGTCGACTTCACCCGGCGCATCCGCAACGCGGCCCGGGAAATCGATCTGCGCGTCCTCGACCACCTGGTGGTCACGGACAGCCGTTTTTTCAGCTTCCAGTCCGAAGGGATGCTGTAGTTGCAACGGAAAAGGAGGGAGCCATGACGACGCCCAGTCTGCACGCAACCGTGTTCGGCAAGGTCCAGGGTGTGTATTTCAGGGCCTGGGTCTTCGACCAGGCCAAGAGCCTCGGCCTGACGGGATGGGTCCGCAACCTCCGGGAAGGCGAGGTGGAGATCCTGGCCCAGGGTCCGGAAGAGGCCCTGCACGCCCTCAAGGAACGCCTGTCACAGGGGTCGCCCCTGTCCCGGGTGGAATCGGTGCAAACCGAGACCATCGACCACGACAAGACGTATACCGCGTTTGAAATCCGGGGCTAGGGGTGCGCCCGGCCCCTGGCCTCATGGCGCGCGGTCCGGGCTGCGCCGCCGCACCGGCGGCCCCGCCCCCCGCCCCCCCCGCCCGGCGCGCGCGCCCCCCGCCCCCCCCCGCCGCCGGGGGGCGGGGGGCGCGGGAGGCGTTTGGCCAACATGGATAACGAATTCGACCCCAAAGACCGGCCCGAGGCCGCCGGGACCGCTCCCGACGCCGGCACGGAGGTCCACGAAGCCCCCATGGCCAGCGAGAACGACGACAAGAGCCAGCCCGACATCCCGCTCGAACTGCCCGTGCTGGCCGTGCGCGACATCGTGGTCTTCAATTACATGATCCTGCCGCTGTTCGTGGGCCGGGACAAGTCGGTCCAGGCCGTGGACGCGGCCATAAACGGCTCGCGCTACATCCTGATCCTGACCCAGAAGGACGAGAAGGTGGACGAGCCCGGCGAGGACGACCTCCACCGGGTCGGCACGGTCGGCATGATCATGCGCATGCTCAAGATGCCCGACGGCCGCCTCAAGGTCCTGGTCCAGGGACTGACCCGCGCCCGGGTCGAACGGTTCCTATCGTCCGATCCGTACCACCTGGCCAAGGTGGAGATCATCGGCGAGCGCGAGGCCAAGGAAGTGACCCTGGAACAGGAGGCCATGATGCGGGCCGCCAGGGAGCAGAGCGAAAAGATCCTGTCGCTGCGCGGCATGGCCTCGGCCGACATCATGGCCGTGCTCAACAGCGTCAACGAGCCCGGCCGCCTGGCCGACCTCGTGGCCTCCAACCTGCGGATGCGGGTCGAGGAGGCCCAGCGGCTGCTGGAGTGCGAGGACCCCATCGAACGGCTGCGCCTGGTCAACGAGCAGCTGGTCAAGGAAGCCGAAGTGGCCACCATGCAGGCCAAGATCCAGAACATGGCCAAGGAGGGCATGGACAAGGCCCAGAAGGACTTCTTCCTGCGCGAGCAGATGAAGGCCATCCGCCGGGAGCTCGGCGAGGGCGGCGAGGAGTCCGACGAGCTCGAGGAGCTCAAGGAGGCCCTGGAAAAGGCCGGCATGCCCAAGGAAGTCAAAAAGGAGTCGGACAAGCAGCTCAAGCGCCTGGTCTCCATGCACCCCGACTCGTCCGAGGCCGGCGTCATCCGCACCTACCTCGACTGGATGGTGGACCTGCCCTGGAAAAAGCTGTCCAAGGACCGGCTCGACATCAAGGAAGCCAAGCGGATCCTGGACGAGGACCACTTTGATCTCGAAAAGGTCAAGGAGCGGATCCTCGAATACCTGTCCGTCAGAAAGCTCAATCCGGGCATGAAAGGCCCGATCCTCTGCTTCGTCGGCCCGCCCGGCGTTGGCAAGACCTCCCTTGGCCGGTCCATCGCCCGGGCCCTTGGCCGCAAGTTCGTGCGCATGTCCCTTGGCGGCATGCGGGACGAGGCCGAGATCCGGGGCCACCGCCGGACCTACATCGGCTCCATGCCCGGCCGGGTGATCCAGAGCATCAAGCAGGCCGGCACGCGAAACCCGGTCATCATGCTGGACGAGATCGACAAGGTCGGCTCGGACTTCCGGGGCGACCCGTCCTCGGCGCTCCTTGAGGTCCTGGATCCGGAACAGAACTTCTCCTTTTCGGACCACTACCTCAACGTCCCCTTCGACCTGTCCAAGGTCATGTTCATCTGCACGGCCAACATCCTGGACACCATCCCGCCGCCGCTTTTGGACCGCATGGAGCTGATAAGGCTCCCGGGCTACACCGAGCAGGAGAAGATCAAGATCGCCCGGCGCTACATCCTGCCGCGCCAGATCGAGGAAAACGGCTTGGCCAAGGACGACCTGATCCTGTCCGACCAGGTCCTGTCGCGGATCATCCGCGACTACACCCGGGAGGCCGGACTGCGGAACCTGGAGCGCGAGGTCGGCTCCGTGGCCCGCAAGGTGGCCCGGAAAAAGGCCGAGGGCGAGAAGCCGCCGTTTCGGGTCACGGCCGCGTCCCTGGAAAAGCTCCTCGGGCCGGCCCAGTTCCTGGACGACGAGCGCGAGGCCGAACTGCCGCCCGGCGTGGCCGTGGGCCTGGCCTGGACGCCTGTCGGCGGAGCCATCCTGCACATCGAGGTGGCCACGCTCCCGGGTAAGGGCGGCCTCCAGCTGACGGGCAAGCTCGGCGACGTGATGAAGGAGTCGGCCCAGGCCGCGCTCACCTACGCCAAGGCCAAGGCCAAGGAACTCGGGATCAAGCCCGAGGTATTCGAGAAAAACGACATCCACATCCACGTTCCGGCCGGCGCCACGCCGAAAGACGGCCCGTCGGCCGGCGTCACCCTGGTCACGGCGCTCATTTCCGCCCTGACCAACCAGCGTGTCGGCAACGACGTGGCCATGACCGGCGAGATCACCCTGCGCGGCCGGGTCCTGCCGGTCGGCGGCATCAAGGAGAAGGTCCTGGCCGCCGTGGCCGCCGGCATGAAGCGGATCATCATCCCGGCCCAGAACATGAAGGACCTGCGCGACATCCCCCGCGACCTGCGCGGCCGGGTCAAGGTCTTCCCGGTGGAGCGCATCGACGAGGTCTGGCCCCTGGCCAGCGCCGTAACCCCGGAAAAGGCGGCGGCCGTGGAAAAAAAGATCCCGCCCGTCGATCCGGGCGAAACCGGGGGCAACGAAGGGAACGGGGGGAACGGGGGGAACGGCGAAACCGAGGCCTAGGCCGCCGTTGGCGGCAGGCGCGGCGTTCCGTGGCGCCGCCAGGGGACGACACCCGGTCTCCCGCCCGAAACAAGGCTGAAACCTTACTTTTTTGTCATGTCGGAAACCGTCAAAGGCCGGAACTCGCGTTCCGGCCTTTTTCATTTCCGGCTCCGGACAGGGGCGGACTTGGCATACCCCCTCCTCCTGATGTAGCTTCGCACGTTGTCGAGGACAGGGACCCGCACCCTGTCCGCAAAAGACAACATTTCGGCATCCTTGGATTTTTATGTTGGGCCATTTTCCGGCCCAACTCCTTTTTTGGACCGACCAACCTCGAGGGAACACCCGCCCATGACCACCCTGCCCATGCCCGCCGATCTGCCCGACGCCTCCGTCAACGCCAACGCCCAGGTGGTCCTTTCCAAGCGCTACCTGCAAAAAGGCCCGGACGGCGCGCCCCTCGAGGACGTGCGCGAGCTGTTCTGGCGCGTGGCCGCGGCCATCGCCGCCGAGGAGGCGAAGTACGACAAGTCGTCCTTCGCCCCGGACGAGCTGGCCCGCAAGTTCTACGACATGATGACCGGCATGCGGTTTCTGCCCAACTCCCCGACCCTCATGAACGCGGGCACGCCGCTGGGGCAGCTGGCCGCCTGTTTCGTGCTGCCGGTCGGCGATTCCATGGAGGAGATCTTCGACGCCGTGAAATTCGCGGCGCTCATCCACAAGTCCGGCGGCGGCACCGGGTTCTCCTTTTCCAGGCTGCGGCCGAAAAAGGCCCGGGTCGGGTCCACGGGCGGCGTGGCCTCCGGGCCGGTCTCGTTCATGCGCATTTTCAACACCGCAACCGAACAGGTGAAACAGGGCGGCACCCGGCGCGGGGCCAACATGGGCATCCTGCGGGTGGACCACCCGGACATCCTGGAATTTATCACCTGCAAGGAACGCGAAAACGAGCTGCAAAACTTCAACATCTCCGTGGCCCTGACCGAACGGTTCATGCAGGCCGTGGAAAAGGGCGAGGACTACGACCTGATCGACCCGCGCGACAAGGCCGTGGTCGGAAACCTGAGCGCGGCCGAGGTCTTTTCGCTCCTGGTCCGCAAGGCCTGGGAATCCGGCGATCCGGGCATCGTCTTTATCGACCGCATCAACCGCGACAACCCCACGCCGGCCCTCGGGGAAATCGAATCCACCAACCCCTGCGGCGAACAGCCGCTGCTCCCCTACGAGGCCTGCAACCTCGGCTCCGTCAACCTGGCCGTGTTTCACGACCCCGACGCGCCGGACGGCATCGACTGGAAGGGACTGACCGAGACCGTGCACCTGGCCGTGCGCTTCCTCGACAACGTCATCGACGCCTCGCGCTATCCCCTGGACCAGATCACGGACATGGTCCACGCCAACCGCAAGATCGGGCTGGGACTCATGGGATTCGCCGATCTGCTCTATCTCCTGCGCATCCCCTACGACAGCTCCGAAGCCCTGACCCTGGCCGAAAAGATCATGGACACCATCCAGGCCGAATCCAAGTCCGCCTCCAAGGCCCTGGCCGCCGAGCGCGGCCCCTTTCCGGCCTACCCCGATTCCATCTTCGGCAAGCGCGACCTCGGCCCCTACCGCAACGCCACCACCACCACCATCGCTCCCACCGGCACCCTGTCCATCATTGCCGGCTGCTCGTCCGGTATCGAGCCGCTGTTCGCCCTGGCCTTTTCCCGCCACGTCATGGACGGCGAAAAGCTGGTGGAGGCCAACCCCCATTTCGTGGCCGCCATGAAGGAGGCCGGAGCCTATTCCGACAGCCTCATGGAAGAGGTCACCCGCAAGGGCTCCATCGCCCACATCGGCATGCTGCCCGAGGCGCTGCGCGAAGTCTTTGTCACGGCCATGGACATCGAACCGGTCTGGCACCTCAAGATGCAGGCCGCCTTCCAGAAATACACGGACAACGCCGTGTCCAAGACCGTCAACTTGCCCAATGCGGCCACCCAGGACGACATCCGCGAAATCTACACCCTGGCCTACGAACTGGGCTGCAAGGGCGTGACCGTCTACCGCGACGGCTGCAAGTCCAACCAGGTCCTGTGCACCGGCGACGGGGCCGCCCAGCCCCAGGCCGCGGCCCAGAGCAAGGTCCGCAACCGGCCGGACATCGTGTTCGGCTTTACGCAGAAGGTCAAAACCGGCCTCGGCGACCTCTATCTCACGGTCAACGAGATCGACGGCAAGCCCTTCGAGGTCTTCGCCACCATCGGCAAGTCCGGCCGGTCCGTGACCGCCAAGGCCGAGGCCATCGGCCGGCTCGTGTCCCTGGCCCTGCGCGCCGGGGTCGAGGTGTCCTCCATTGTCGGCCAGCTCAAGGGCATCGGCGGCGAGAATCCGGTGTTCCAGAAAAAAGGCCTGCTCCTGTCCATCCCGGACGCCGTGTCCTGGGTGCTGGAAAACCGCTACCTCCAGGGCCGCAAGGTCCAGGACGACACCGGCAACCTCGGCCATCCCCAGTGCCCGGACTGCGGCGGGGAATTGGTCTTCGAGGAAGGCTGCCACGCCTGCAAGGCCTGCGGCTATACGAAGTGCGGGTAAGGCGCCTCCGGCGGCCGGGGGGCATGATGCCCCC
>CAZIJE010000049.1:0-24604 GCA_964539435.1 uncultured Desulfovibrio sp. | reverse complement strand
AGGACGGGAGGGTCCGGGAGGGGGTGACCCCCTCCCGGCCGCCGGAGGCATCTTTCTTTTACACTATTGGAGGAGCAATGGCCGGACACAGCAAATGGCACAACATCCAGGCCCGCAAGTCGGTCCAGGACGCCAAGAAGAGCAAGTTTTTCACCAAGGTGACCAAGGAGCTGATGCTCGCCGCCAGGGCCGGCGGCGCGGACACCGCGCTCAACAACCGCCTGAAGTCCGCCATTGCCGCGGCCAAGGCCGTGAACCTGCCCAAGGACAAGATCGAGCAGGCCATCAAGAAGGGCACCGGCGAACTGGCCGGCGAGAACTTCGACGAGGTCATGTACGAAGGCTACGGACCGGGCGGCGTGGCCATCCTGATCGAAGCGGCCACGGACAACCGCAACCGGACCGTGGCCGAGGTCCGCCACATCCTGGCCAAGGGCGGCGGCGCCATGGGCGAGGCCGGCTGCGTCGGCTGGATGTTCGCCAAAAAGGGCGTGTTCTCCTTCCCCAAGGCGGCCTTCACCGAGGACCAGCTCATGGAAGTGGGCCTGGAGCACGGGGTCGAGGAGATCGCGGACGAAGGCGACGTCTGGGAAGTCCACTGCGCGCCCGAGGACTTCGACGCCCTTGCCCGGGCCTTCGAGGCCGCCGGCATGGTGTCCGACGACGCCGAGGTGGCCATGATGCCGGCCAACACCGTGGCCCTGGACGTGGAAAACAGCCAGAAGCTCCTGAAGCTCATCGACGCCCTGGAAGACAACGACGACGTGCAGAAGGTCCACACCACCGGCGATCTGGCCGACGAATTGTTGGGGTAGACTTATGACGATGCCTCCGGCGGCCGGGGCTCCGCCCCGGACCCCGCCAGGGCGCTGCCCTGGACCCGCCGGGGGGGATCATCCCCCCCGGGCCCCCCGGCAAGGGGAGGCGGGGGGCGGTTTTTTCCGCTGGTTGTCCTTGCCGATTGCGGGTAGGTAGGGCGGCAGGTTGCGAGACATGGCGTCTTCCCAGGAAACCATTGTCCTCGGCCTCGATCCCGGTTCGCGGGTGACGGGGTACGGGTTCGTGCGCGAGCGGTCGGGCGTGCTCGACCTTCTCGCGGCCGGCGTGGTCCGCACCGGGGCGGAGACGGATTTCACCCGGCGGCTCGGCGTCATCTATGCCGCCGTGGCCGAGCTGATCGGACGGCTGGCCCCGGTCGAGGCGGCGGTGGAGAACGTATTCGTGTCCAAAAACGCGGCCACGGCCCTCAAGCTGGGCCAGGCCCGGGGCGCGGCCCTGGCCGCCTGCGCCGTGGCCGGGCTGCCGGTCTTTTCCTACGAGCCGACCCTGATCAAGAAGAGCCTGGTCGGCACGGGCCGGGCCGAAAAATCCCAGGTCGCCTTCATGGTGGGCAGGGTGCTGGCATGCCGCGAAACGTTCGCACTGGACGCGACCGACGCTTTGGCCGCGGCCGTGTGCCATCTGAACCAGAGGCGGTTGACCCGCCTGTGCGGGGCGCGATGATCGGATATGTGGAAGGCCGGGTCCTGGTCCGGCGGGACCGGTGGGCCGTCATCCTGACCCAGGGCGGGGTGGGCTACGAGCTCGAGCTGCCGGATCCCGTGGCCGAGGCCCTGCCGCCGTCCGGCGGACAGGCCTGCCTGTTCGTCCACACCGTGGTCCGCGAGGACGCGCTGGAACTGTACGGCTTCGCCACCATCGACGACCGCGAGACCTTCCGCACCCTGCTCGGCATCACCAAGCTCGGCCCCCGCACGGCCCTGGCCATCCTGTCCCGCTTTTCCACCGACGATCTGCTGCGGATCGTGGCCACGGGCGACGCCGACGCCCTGGTCCGGGTGCCGGGCATCGGCAAGAAAAGCGCCCAGCGCATCTTTATCGAATTGACCTACAAGCTCGAGGGCAAGGCCGCCTCCCCGGCCGGCGTCCGTCCGGGCGCGGCCGTGGGCGGGGTCCTCGGCGACGTCATCGCCGGGCTGACCAACCTCGGCTATCCCGACGCCGACGCCGGGCGCGTGGCCGCGGCCGTGCTCGCGGACGAACCCGACCTGGACGTGGCCGGGGCGCTCCGGCAGGCCCTCAAACGTCTGGCCTCCGAGAAGTCATGACCAGCGATTTCGACACCTGCGGCCTGCCCGGAGACGCTTCCGGCCCGGCCGTTCCCGACGAATCCATCCGGCCGTCCAGGCTCGACGAGTTCATCGGCCAGGACGAGCTGCGCGCCAACCTGCGCGTGTTTTTGCGCGCGGCCATGGAACAGGGCCGGGCCCTGGACCACAGCCTGCTCTACGGGCCGCCGGGCCTCGGCAAGACCACCTTGGCCCAGATCATGGCCTCGGAGCTCGGCGTCAATCTGGTGACGACCACCGGACCGGTCCTGGAACGGTGCGGCGACCTGGCCGCCATCGTCACCAACCTCCGGCGGGGCGACATCCTTTTTATCGACGAGATCCACCGCATGCCTCCGGCCGTGGAGGAGATCCTCTACCCGGCCATGGAGGACTTCAAGCTCGACCTGATCATCGGCCAGGGGCCGGGGGCGCGCACGGTGCGCATCGACCTCGAACCCTTCACCCTGGTCGGGGCCACCACGCGCCTGGGGCTGCTCACCTCGCCGCTGCGGGACCGGTTCGGCGTGATCTTTCGGCTGGAATTCTACACCCCGGACGAACTGGCCCGCATCGTCACCCGGGCCGCCTCCATCCTCGGCATCGGCGTCACCCCGGGCGGGGCGCTGGTGGTCGGGCAGCGGTCGCGCGGCACGCCGCGCATCGCCAACCGGCTGCTGCGGCGGCTGCGCGATTTCGCGGTGGTGGCCGGAGCCACCACCCTGGACGAGGAACTGGCCAGGGAGGCCCTGGCCCGGCTGGACGTGGACCCCCACGGCCTGGACCAGATGGACCGCAAGATCCTGGAGGTCCTGATCGGCCACTACGAGGGCGGTCCGGTGGGGGTCAAGACCCTGGCCGTGGCCATCTCCGAGGAGGTCCGGACCCTGGAGGAGATCTACGAACCGTATCTCATCCAGTGCGGCCTGATCAAACGCACCCCGCGCGGCCGGGTGGCCACGGCCAAGGCCTACGCCCACATCAAAAAACGGATGCTCGACTGATGCCCGCCACATCCCTTTCCGTCACGCTCCTGGCCCACACCCCGGACGCCCTGTCGCTCATCTACGCCGCCTTCCGCCAATGTTACCATCCCGGGTATGTGGCGGACATGTGGCCGAAGCTCCTCTCCGGCGACATATCCCCGGACAAGCAGGCCGCGTTCGTGGACCGGATCCTGGCCTCGGGCCACGAATCGCCCATCGAACACGTCTCCTTCACCTTTGCCGTGGCCGGCGTGTCCCGGGCCCTGTCCCACCAGCTGGTCAGGCACCGCATCGCCAGCTACAGCCAGCAGTCCCAGCGGTACGTGGACGCGGCCGGGTTCGACTATATCCTGCCGCCGCAGATTGCGGCCATTCCCGAGGCCCGGGCCCGGTTCGAGGCGGCCATGGAGCAGACCGGGGCGGCCTACGCCGACCTGCAGGAGATTCTCTCCCGCCACGGCCGGGGAGCCAAGGCCAACGAGGACGCCCGGTTCGTACTGCCAAACGCCTGCGAGACCAAGATCGTGGCCACCATGAACTGCCGCAGCCTCCTGCACTTTTTCGAGCTGCGCTGCTGCCAGCGGGCCCAGTGGGAGATCCGGGCCATGGCCATGGCCATGCTGGGGCTTTGCCGGGAGGCGCTGCCGGTCATCTTCGCCCGGGCCGGGGCCCGTTGCGAACGCCTGGGCTACTGTCCCGAGGACGAGCGTTTCACCTGCGGCCGCTACCCGAGGCGCATCGAGAATCCGCAAATTCCGGCCTAACTCCCGAATTTCAGCTTTTTTGATCGGATTTCCAGCCCGCCGTTTCGATGGCGGGCTTTTTGTTTTTTCTATTTCCAACGGGTCATGAATAGTGCGTTATTTTTTTAATTAATTAAATGAAGCGATTGTTCATCGCCTGTGCATGACGGATGCACACGGGCCATGGACGCCAGGGCAGGGGCCAAGCGGGTTTTCCGGCGGTCAACCGAAAAGTTGCGTGTTGGAACACGAAAAAATAAATTTACGGTGAGGAAAATGAAGGTAGATGGATTTGCACCTGTGGAAAACGCTTTCACATGTGTGCAAAAGGAGCAGCCGCGCGCCAAAACCCCCGGCCGGCGGGGGCTGGCGGGGGGCTCCCAAACCCCCCGTCCTGCCTGGGTCGAAGGAATTAGAATGTAATTATAACGGGTTGTGCTGTAGAGAACCAAAGGCCCCGGCCCCTGAAAGCAGCCCCTAATCACCCTTTGCCCCATGGCCGCCTCTCCGTAAGGTGCCGCTATGGAAACGATCTGGCCCAAAACGAAAGAGCTCCTCGAACAAACCTTGAGCCCAGGGCTCTATAATCTTTGGATAAAACCGCTATCCGCCAAGGCCCGGGACGGGGTTTTGGAACTGACCGCGCCCAACGCCTTCGTGGCCTCCTGGGTGCGGGAACGGCTGGCCGATCCCGTGGCCGAGGCCGCGGCCGTGGTCATGGGCGGCCGGCCCCAGCTGGTGGTGCGCGAGGCCGTCCTGGGCGAGAAGGCTCCGGCCAAGGCCCAGGCCCAAACCGTGTCCGCCCCGCGTCCGGCCAGGGCCCCCAAGTCCCTGACCCTGCCCATGACGCCCCGCGCCCCGGAACTCGGCGACGACCGGTTCCGGTTCAGCTACGACGAATTCGTGGTCGGCCCGAGCAACGAACTGGCCTATGTGGCCAGCAAGGGCATCTGCGACATGTCCCTTTCCGCGGACCAGCTCTTCATCAGTTCGGCCCCGGGCCTCGGCAAGACCCATCTCATCCAGGCCATGGGCAAGCGCCTGTGCCATGCCGGCGGCGAGAACGGCCGCAACCTGCGGGTGGCCTACCTGTCGGCCGAGGAATTCGCCAACCGGTTGGTCCTGGCCCTCAAGACCAGGCAGGTGGAGAAGTTCAAGGCCGCCTTCCGCGAGAACGTCGACGTCCTGCTGCTGGAGGACATCCATTTCTTCCGCGACAAGCCGCGCATCCAGGACGAGCTGTTAAACACCTTGAAGGCGCTCAATTCCCGGGGCTGCCGCCTGGTCTTCACCAGTTCGTTTCTGCCCCGCGACCTGACGGGCCTGGATGCCCAGCTCCTGTCGCGCATCAGCTCCGGGTTCCTGGCCGTCATCGACAAGCCGGACCTGGCCACGCGCAAGCGGATCCTGGAGCGCAAGGCCGCCATCCACCAGGTCCTTCTGCCGGACGAGGTGTCCACGCTTTTGGCCGACCGGCTCCACGCCGATGTCCGCCAGCTGGAGAGCTGCCTGCAGAACCTGGCCCTCAAGGCCCGGCTGCTGAACTGCCGGATCTCCGTGGACCTGGCCTGGGACGTCCTGCGCCACTACGACCTGGAGGCCCGGTCCCTGACGCTTGAGGACATCGTGGGCTATGTCTGCGACGTCTACCGCCTGTCGGAAGACCAGCTCGTTTCCAAGTCCCGCAAGCGCCAGTACGTGTTGGCCCGCAACACGGCCTTCCTGCTGGCCCGGCAGCACACGGACCTGTCCCTGGTCGACATCGGCAGCCGGTTCAACCGCCGCCACTCCACCGTGGTCAAGGGCATCACCGCCCTGGAGCGCCACCTGTCCCTGCGCACGCCCCTTGGGCGGGAGTTGGAACGGACCATCGAGAGCGTCCGTGCCTAGGTTCCCGCGACTGTTTCCGGCCATGGCCCGTATTTTCCCGAAAGCCCCCCACCAGGGCAGTCCCGCGTGGCATCCCTGGCGCCCGCTCCACCCGCGTTCGCCACGCCATGCCGGCGCGAGCCGACTCCAACGACAAGACGCCACCAGCTAGGGGGAGGCCGCCATTGGCCGGGCGGGCGCCGGACGCAAGTCCGACGCCCGTTTTTTTTTACGCCCAGACGTCCTTCTCTCCCAGCCCCCATTGTCCCCTCGAGGGGGTCCGGTCTCCGCTCGCCCGCGTTTTGTTTGCCCGCCCCCCTCCGCGCCGGCCCCCCCCCCCCGCCGGGGCGGGGGGGGGGGGGGGGGCGGCCCCTCCCCCCCCCCCCCCGCCGGAGGCCTCTTCCTCCTCCTCTTCCTCTATCGCCACCAGGTCCAGGTCGCCGACCAGGCCGACGAGGTCGCCGATCTGGACGAACGCGCCCCGCACGCCCTGCCTGGCCATGCCCTGTGCGGCGGCCAACACGCCCTCGAGGTCCGCCCGGGACACGAGCAGGTTGCCGAGGGCCGTGGCCGCGGCGTCGGCCACGGCCCCCCGGTCGGCCACCACGGTCACCATGTCGGCCCGCCCGAGGCTCAGCGACGGGCCGACCGTGGCCGAGGAGGCGCAGACCGCGGCCGGGAGTTTTTCCGGGGAAAAGCGCAGTCCCAGGCGCGCCCCTTCCACGGGCCGGGCCAGGAGGGCCACGGTCCGCTCCACGGTGGAGCGCAGAAACACGTCCCCGCCGTTTTCGATCAACAGGTTGGGGGAGAGGGGGGCGAACCGGTCGGCCACGGCCTGGGACACGGCCCCGGCCACGGCGGCCATGGGGCCGACCCCGAACCGGGCCGCGGCCGCGGCCATGTCCCGGGCAATGGCCGGGGCCGTGTCCGGGACCGCGACCGGCACGAGGCTGTCGCGAAATTCCGGAAAGAGCAGGATGTGGTTCATGAGTCCGGACCGGAGCGTGGTGACGAAGTCCGCAATCTCCCGGGCGAGGTGGCGCTCGGCCACGACCAGGAGGTCGGTCTGGGCCACCACCACCTGAAAGGCCATCTCGCCCGGCCGGGCGGCGAGGGTTCGGCGGTAGGCGCGGACAGGATCGTTGTGGAAGGGGGAAGACGGTGTCACGGACGGCTCCGGCGGTTTGGGGATTGGTCGGTCCAGTATGCCCGGATCGCGGCGGGGAGGAAAGGGCCGGCCTTGGCAGGCCGGGGGCGGGGCTGTAGAGTCGGGCCATGAAGCGAAAGGGGCGGGTGACCGGCGGCCTGGAGGCCGGGGCGGCAACGGACGGGCCGGTCCTGGTGTCCGTGGTCATCCCCACCCGGGACCGGGCCGGGCTGGTGACGCGGGCCGTGGCCTCGGTCCTGGCCCAGACCCACGCGTTCCTCGACGTGGTGGTGGTGGACGACGGCTCAAGCGACGACACCGTGGCCCGGCTCGCGGCCGTGGCCGATCCGAGGCTGCGGGTCCTGTGCCACGAAACCGGCCGGGGGGTGTCGGCGGCGCGCAACACGGGCATTCGGGCGGCCCGGGGGGACTTCCTGGCGCTCCTGGATTCCGACGATGTCTGGCTGCCGGACAAGGTGGCCCGGCAGCTGGCCTTCATGGGGCAGCGGGGGCTTGCCATCAGCCAGACCCAGGAGATCTGGATCCGCCACGGCCGGCGGGTCAATCCTGGCGCTGTCCACGCCAAGCCGGACGGCTTTTTCTTCGAGCAGGCCCTGGTCCGGTGCCTGGTCAGCCCGTCCACGGTCATGGGGACCCGGGCCTACTGGGAGGAGATGGGCGGTTTTGACGAGACCCTGCCGGCCTGCGAGGATTACGACCTGTGGCTGCGGACGCTGTTGCGCCACCCGGTGGGCCTGCTCGACGCGCCCCTGGCCGTGCGCCACGGCGGCCGGCCGGACCAGCTGTCGGCCAGCCACCTGGGCCAGGACCTCTACCGGATCCGGTCCCTGGTCCGGCTGCTCGGCCGGGACGACCTGTCATCCTGGCACAGGGATTGCATTTTGAAGGAACTGCGGCGCAAGGTCCGGATCTATGCCCAGGGCTGCCTCAAGCGCGACAGACCGGAAGAGGCCATGCGCGTGATGGCCCTGGCCGAGGCGGCGGCCGCACCGTGAAGCAGGGAAGCGGAACGGATCGGCCTAGGGCGCGATCTCTTTCTTGGTGACGGCTTCGGCCTTGATGCGCGTGAGCGTGGCCGTGAGGGCGGCCAGGACGTTTTCCCGGATGTCGCCGGCGGCCACGATAAAAAGCAGGTCGTCGCCCGGGGCGAACGTGCCGGCCCTGGCCTCGACCAGCACCCGGAACATGCCGGGCATGGCCTCGCCCTCCCGGCGGATGGCCTCCACCAGGTCCTGGTCGACCGTCACCTCGAGGGAGGCCACGGGAGCGCCTTTTCGCGACGTGGCCCGGGCCACGCCGTTGTGCACGAGCACCATGCCGACCTTTTCGAGAAAGCCCGGCTCGGCCTTGAGTTGCGCAATGGTTTTTGAGATGTCCATGGCCGCCAAATAAGGGAGAACTTTCCCGTTGTCCACGCTTTACATCACCAATCTGCTGGAGCGCATGCCCCAGGTCGGCTCCACCCGCATGGTCCAGACCGGCATCGGCGTCTGGGTCGCCTGGGACGGCCAACTCGATCCGGCCTTCGCGGCCATGCTGGGCGATTACGGCGGCTTCCGCATGGCCGAGGCCTCGGGCCAGGCCCTGTGGTTTTTTTTCGGGGACGAGGGGCTGCGGGCCCTGGCCAGGATCCATGTCTGGGGGAAAGTCAACGCCATGCCGGTGTTCATCGAGGTCTTTCCGGCCACGATGCTGATCAGCCCCAAGTTCGAGCGGTCCCTGTCCATCTCCGTGGAACTGTCCCGGCAGCACGTCAGCCCATCCGACACCCTGGACATCCTGCTCCACCCCAACCTGAAAAACCAGATCGCGCTCATTCCCGGGCTCTCCAGCGTCCCGGCCAAGCCGTCGCTGGGCCTGGCCCGGGTCCCGTTCGAGCGGTTCGAGGCCGATCCGGCACTGTCTTACGAATCCGGACTCGGCTGGATGTGCGTCGTGCGGCCCCTGGGCGATCCCCTGAGCCGGGACACGGCCGAGGGGTGGCGCAACATCGCCACCGAGCTTTTGGACATCGTGGACCGGCTGGGGTTCAAGTTCCTGCGCCACGAGGGGTTTCTCATTTTCGAGACCCCGGGGCTGCGCCACTTCCGGACCTGGTGCCGCGACACCGTGGCCCGGATCATGCGCCTGAAGGAAGAGGGGGAGCAGGGCCGCTACTGGCCGAGCGTCATGGCCTCGGTGCCGTCCAAGGGCCGGGTCCTGAACAAGGACCTGCCGCGCCGTCTCGGCCTCGACTGGGACCAGCTGACGCCGGACTTTCCCCACATGAGCTACCGCTCGGCCTTTCTCCTGGGCGACGATTTTCTCATCCACGAGGCCAGGGCCCTGTCGCGGGGCCTGACCGTGGAGGACTGGTGCAACGTGAGCCTGGAGCGGGTCGAGGAGGAAGCCGAGCCCCAGGGGGCGTTGGCCGTGCCGCTGCCGGCCAGCCTGTCCGGCGGGGACGTCAGGCCCTGCTTCTACTGCGGCCTCAACAACCACCAGCCCCGCCACTGCCCGTCCAAGGGCCTGACCGCCCCCCGACCCGAGGTCTGGGAGCGGTTCGGCCGCCTGGACATCGGCCGGCTGGAGGGCCTGTCCCAGACCCTGGAAACCGCCCTGGCCGCCGACCCCGTGGGCGAGATGACCCGGCGTCTGGCCGGACGCGAGGAGGCGGACCTGCTGTTGCAGGCCATCTTCGAGATCGACCTGCCGTTTCAGTTCCGGACCCTGGAAATGGTCTGGCGCAGCCGGGGCAAGGACCTGCCGGCCGGATTCGAGCAGATCGGCCCCAGGGAGACGGACTCTTTCTGGGCCGCCCTGGCCGCCCTTCGGGAGCGCAACGAGGAAAATTACGAAAACCAGATGGTCCAGACCCTGACCAAGTTCCCCCGGGCCTACCAGCCCAAGTCGGTGCAGGGGTTCGCGGCCATGGAGGCCGGCGACTGGATCAAGGCGGTCTACTACTGGCAGGAGTCGGGCCGGCTCTGCTACACGGCCCTGCAGCGGGCCTACTTTCTGTTCCTCCAGGCCCGGGCCATGGAGGTGCAGGGCGACTACCACAAGGCCATCTCCCTGTTCCGGGAGACCCTGCGCGAGAGCCCCAAATGGATCGAGCCGGTCTACCGCCAGGGCGTGTGCCTGGTGAAGATGGGGTTCACGGACCAGGGGCTGCAGCTTTTTGGCCAGCTCCTGGCCGGCGATCCTGCCCTTTTCAACCGGGTGATGGTGGACCCGGAGCTGGAGCGGGGGCGGCTGCACATCCTGTCCGCCCTGTGGCGGATATGGAAAACGGCCCGGGAGGAGGCCAACGCCCGGCTGGCCGCCCTGGGCGAACTGTCCGAATCCCTGCGCTCCCGGTTTCTCGAGGGCGAGCCGTACCTGGTCGAGTCCGAGGACCGGATCAAGCAGCTGGTCACCCTCGGCCAGGTCGGCAACTACGTGGCCTTCAAGCGCCTGGAGGCCGGGGTCGGGGAAATTCAGGACGCGGTCCGCAAGAAGGTCGACGCCGAGGTCAAGGCCATGCAGCAGAGCCAGGCCCGGCAGTTCGAGGACCTGAAAGGCGTGCAGCGCGAGGCGGCCTGGTTTCCCTTTCCGGCCCTGTTGCGGGAGTTCAACAGGGATTTCAATTTCTGCGCCACCAAGCTCAACTGGATGCGGACCTCGTCCATGGCCGAGGCCGCGAACTTCCACAAGAGCCGGGAGTACCTGCCCGAGGTGGACGAACGGATCCGGACCCTTCGTACCCGGCTCATCACGCTGCGCATCGTGCGGGACGCGACCTTTTTCTGCATGCTGCTCGGCCGCAACTTCATGTGGATGGAGGTGGTGGGGCTTGGCCTGTCCCTGGGGCTGGTGCCGGTCTTCGTCTATTTCTTCCAGCAGTCGGGGCAGGGCTGGGTGGCGGAGATGGTGGAGCAGCAGAAGTGGCAGCTGCAAAAGGGCTTGGTGATCATCCTGACCATCGCGGCCCTGGCCCTGGCCGCCATCAAGACGGCCATGACCTTTGAGTCGAAAAAGCGCAAGCTCTTCAAGCTGGCCGAAGAGGGCAAGCTGCCGGCGAAAAAGCCCAAGCCCGCCAAGAAACCCAAACCCAAGGCCAAGCCCAAGCCGGCCAAGTGACGGCCGGCCCCGGGCGGGGGCGAAGCCGCACGCCATCGGGGCTGGCTGCCCGCCCGGTCGCCGGATGCCGGGCCGCGCCGCCGGCAATGCCCGCGCCCATGAAAAAAGGCGGAGAGTCGCCTCTCCGCCTTTTTTCCTCGAGGAATCGTAATGCCTAGACGCAGCCGGTGGGCTTGGGCAGGCCGGCCATTTTGCAGGCTCCTTTGCCCGGTCCGGACGGGAACAGCTCATAGATGTGCTTCAGCTTGAACCCGGTCACCTTGGACAGGATGCGCACCATCGGGGCGATGCCGTTTTTCTTGTAGTAGTCCTGCAGGAACTCGATGACCTTGTTGTGCTCCGGGGTCAGCTCTTTGATGCCCTCGGAGTCCTTCACGTAGTCAACCCATTCCAGGGTCCAGTCTTCGAACTTCTGCAAGAAGCCGTCTTCGTCGACCTCGAACGTTTTGCCTTTGTACTCAACAGTAGCCATGCGCATCCTCCTTACAGGTTGATGAAACCAGCGCCCGGGGGTTCGGAGAAACCGGGCGGTTCGCAAGCGCCGCCCTGCGGGGCAGGGGGCCTCACCCATGAATCAGAGCACCCTTGATGCCCGATGGGTCGTGAGTGTCAGGACGCCGAGGGCCGGTCCGGCTCCCGCGTTACTTTTCGAACGTAAGCCTGAAAAAAGGTTCTTGTCAACGTATTTCCCTGCCAGGGGGACAGGTTAATGACAATTTTGTCCATAATGTCAAGCTATTGCGACAAATTCGAGGCCTGATCGCGGGTTGCGGCCAATTCGGCCAGGGCCTGCCGGGCGAAGGCGATGTCCGGGTCCAGGTCCAGGGCCGCGCCCAGGTGGTGGACGGCCAGTTCCGCATGTCCCAGCCGCATCTGGCAAAGTCCCAGGTTGGCCAGGTCCATGGCCGAACCGGCGTCGAGCTCCAGGGCGGCGGCGAAGTCCTCGGCCGCGGCCTCGAACTGGCCGGCCCGGAACCGGGCCACGCCGCGCAGGTTGTAGTATTCCTTGACCTCGGGACTGAGGGCGATGGCCCGGTCCAAAAGCGGCGGCAGGTCCTCGAACCGGCCGAGCTGGGACAGGGCGTGGGCCTGGTAGAAGGCGGCCAGGGCCTGGTCCTCGGCCAGGGGGTGCAGGGCCTCGGCCACGGCGAAGCGGTGCAGGGCCCCGCCGGCGTCGCCCAGGCGCAGGGCGAGCAGGCCCTCGAAAAAGGGCACAAAGGGCGCGTCCGGGTAGATCTCGGCGAGGGCGGCCAGGCCGGCCTCGGCCACGGCCGGGTCGGCCTGCTCGGCCAGGATCCGGCCGGTGAAAAGCCCGAGGCTCGCGGCCGGGGTCCGCTCGCGGAAGGCGAACCCGGGCACGATGTTGTAGTTGGCCGGCAGCCCGAGCTCCGGGTGGGTGGTGTCCACGGTCAGGAGGGGGTGGCCGAGGGCCTGCAGGCCCTCGGCCAGGGTGGCCAGTTCCGCGGCGATGTCGTCGCCGGCGATGTCCGGCAGGCCGGCCAGGGGAACGGTCGGGCCGGCGAGGACCCAGGCCGCCTCGTCCAGGGTCCGGAACTTGGGCAGGCCCGAGGCCTCGTAGTTGCTCGACGTCTCGAAATCCCCGGCCAGCTGGGCCACTTCGGTCAGGGCCCGGATGGCGGCCTTGGCCGGCGAGGCGGCCGTGCCGGCGGTGAAGACGATCTCCGAGGCGTCGGGAAAGGTGGCCGGGTCGTAGGCGATGGCCCCCACGGTCGGCACGGGCATGCCGAGGGAGAAGTCCTTGAGCCAGACCCGCACCCCCTCCCGGGCGAAGGCATTGAGGAGCCGGGCCAGGACCGGATCGTGGCAGGTGGCGGGATCGATGGTCGGGAGCTCCATACGGGCCCGGTCGATGACGGCGCAGACATGGCGCTCCACCAGTTCGCAGGCCCCCTGGAGCACGGACTCCTCGAAGCAGTTGCCGGCGGATGAGCCATTGAATTCGTTGAGAATCTTGAACCAGTCCAGGGGCAGGGCCACGTCCTGGCCCGTGGCCACGTCCCGGGCCAGGGCGAACCGCCAGGGCACGAGGTCGAGCACCCGCCGGGCCGCGTCGTCTCCGATGGCCTCGCCCACGGAATGGCGGATCAGGGACAGGGGGACGAGGCGGTGGCCGAACCGGGCCTCGGCTTCGGACCAGGTGGCCGTGACGCACCGGCCGGGGTCGGCCCAGAAGGAGAAAAAGCTGAACCGTTCGGCCAGCTCCATCAGCGCCGAGGCCTCGGCCTGCTCGGGCGAGGCTCCCTTGCCCATCTGCTTGCGGGTCGGCATCACGGCCCGGGCCGTTTCGCCGCACAGGCTCAGGAAGACGGGAATGCCGAGCCGGCCGGTGTCGATGCGCCGGGTCTCGGCCAGGACGCCGGAGCCGAGGGCGGCAAAGGCGGCCTTGGCCCGGGCCACGGTTTCGGACGGCGGGCAGATCTTGTCCTGGTCCAGGGCATAGGCCTTGGGCCGGGCGGAAAGTCCCTTGAGGACGGCGGGGCGTGTGCTCATGCGGCTGCTCGTGGGGTGGACAGGAAAAGGGTTGCGGCCGGGCGGCGGGGCCTCAGGCGTACTTGCGCGGACGCAGGCGGTAGATCTGGCACAGCTTGCGCTCGGGTTCGCCGCTTTCCGGGTTGGTCTCCTTGTAGCCCACCACCCGCTCGGCGATGTGGAATTCCTTTTCGGCCAGGCCCAGGAACCGGGTGGCCTTGCGGGTGTAGTCCTTGGCCAGGACGGCTTCGGCGTCCGGGGCCAGGGCCACGTGGGCCAGGAGAAACTTGAGGAGGCCCCGGTACAGGTCCTCCATGTAGAGGACCTCCGCGCCGAGGACGACGTCGAAGCGCCGGCCCAGCCGGTCGGCGGCGAAATCGGCCTTGGCCACCGAGGCCCGGTCGGCCAGGCCGTTTTGCAGGATGTTGATCCGGGAAAAAAGCAGGGCGTCGGGGTGGATGTCGGTCAGGACCGCGGTGAAGCCCTTTTTGGCGGCAAACAGGCCGCAGATGCCGACGCCCGCGCCGATCTCGAGCAGGGTCCGGCCGTCGCCCGGGCCGAGGTGGGCCAGGAAATGCCCGAGCAGCATGGAGGCGGGCCAGATCTTGGCCCAGTAGGGCAGGGCGACGGGCCCCTGGCCGGCGGTCTGCACGAGCCGGTCGATGACGGCCTCGAGATCGGCGATCTGGAGGATCTCCAGGGTCTCGCCGGCGATGGACACGGGTTCGAAACGGACGTTGTAGCGGCTTCTGGCCAGGTCCAGGAGTTCGTCCAGGGGGGCGGCAAGGGGGATGTCGGCGCTCACAATCACTCCCGCTTTGGTATGAAATGTCGCCTATAGCCCAAAAGCGGCCAGGAGGCAAAGAAAAAGGGCCGGCTTTTTAAGGCCGGCCCTGTGCGTTCGGAGTGGAGCGGGAAACGGGATTTGAACCCGCGACTTCAACCTTGGCAAGGTTGCACTCTACCACTGAGTTATTCCCGCTCATGATCGGCTGTGGAGGCGGCATCCGGATTTGAACCGGAGAATGGAGGTTTTGCAGACCTCTGCCTTACCACTTGGCTATGCCGCCTCGATTCCAAAGACCAATTTGTCTACTCTCGCCCGTCCCGGTTGTCAATCGTCTTTTCAAACTTTTTTTCCGTCCGGTCCGGAGCGGCGGGGCGGCCGCCGTTGCCGAGGCGCATAACTGCCAAATTGACGGCCCGGCGTCAACAACGAATTGGGCTTTTTTTCGTATTCGCTGCTAACATTCTTTATTTACAAACAAAAAAGCTTCGGTTTCGGTGGGGCTTGCGGCGTTCCGGGCCGACGGCCGGGCTGGGGAGGCTGTCCGGCCGGGCCAGGACCGGAGCGAACGGCTTGCGGTCCTGGCCCGGCGGCAGCAACGCGGCCACGCCCGGGCCGGGGGGGCGGCCCGGCTCCTGTCGGCTCCTGTCCGGCGGGTGCGCCAGATCGCGGTGCGGCGGCCTCAGCCCTCGATGGTGATCTTGGTCGGCGACTGGGACTCGTCCCGGGGCAGGGTGATGGTCAGGACGCCCTTGTCGAACTTCGCCTTGGCCTCGGCCTGCTTCACCTTGCCGGGCAGGGGCACGGTGCGGGAAAACGAGCCGTAGGCCCGCTCGATGCGGTGGTAGTCTTCCTTTTTCTCTTCGTCCTCGAACTTCTTCTCCCCGCGCAGGACCAGGGCGTCGTTTTCGATGCTGATCTCCACGTCGCCCGGCTCCAGGCCCGGCAGCTCGGCCTTGACCGTGACCACGCCGTCGGCTTCGCTGACGTCCACGGCCGGATAGCCGAAGTCCTTGAAGGCCTGGGGGAAGTTGCCGAACGGTTCGCGCCAGAACTGTTCCATGAGGTCCGCGATGCGCATGGGCTGTTTGGTGGCAGCCGACGACTGGCGCAGGCTGGGCAGAAAGTTCCTGAACATGTCGTGCCTCCATGGTTTGGGGATTTTCGATGCTGGCCGTTTTTTACCACGGAGACATGGGCTGTCAACGGACCGGACCACGGCGCGGCCCACCGGAAAATGGCAGGGCCGTGGCTGCAACAACCACGGCCCGCCGGAAAAGACCTCTCCTCGATACGGACTTGCCCCTTTCAGGGGGTCCGGGGGGGATGATCCCCCCCGGCGGGGCCCGGGGCAGCGCCCCGGTTCCTCATACGCTCATTGGTTCAGGCTCAGGGAATCCAGCGTTGCCAGCTCTTCCTTGCGTTCGTACCACTTGTAGTGGAATTTCAAGTCATTGCCCATGATGCTGCCCTGGCTGGCCAGGGACAGCTTGCTTTTGGCCGAGGTGCCGGAGTCCTGGCGGTGCACGCAGGTGACCGTGCCGCAGAAAAAGACCTTCCATCCGGCCAGGCACAGTTGCAGGTCGTGGTCGGTGTCGTCGATCTGGGAGGGCGAGTAGCGGATGTCGAAGGCCGGGGCGTCGGCCAGGGAAGCGGTGCGCAGGAGGTGCTGGCAGCCCATGACCACCCGGGTCTCCCGGATCACGTCGTAAAGCCCGATGTCGTACTGCTGGTAGGGGGTCGGCAGGCTGACCCGGATGGCGTCGTCATGGGTCATGGAGACGTGGCGGTAGAGGTACTGGAGCATGCGGAACCGGCCCGGGAACACGACCTTGCAGCCCACGTTGCCGATTTTCGGGTCGCTCTCGGCCACGGTCAGGAAGTGGGCCAGCCAGTCGGGCTGGAGATAGACGTCGTCGTCGAGGAAGGCCACGTAGTCGCTTTCCCGCACGGCCGGCTGGGCCAAGAGCCAGTTGCGGGCGGCCGGCGCGCCCACGTTGACCGGCAGGGCGATGATCTCCACCTCGTTTTGCGGAAACAGGCCCTTCGCCCGTTCGGCCACGGCCAGGCTGTCGTCGGTGCAGCCGTTTAGGAGAATCTTGATCCGGGCCGGGCCGATGGCGCAGGTGGCCAGGCTTTCCAGGGTCTCGCC
The DNA here is from genome assembly GCA_964539435.1 of uncultured Desulfovibrio sp. Lineage (GTDB taxonomy): Bacteria > Desulfobacterota > Desulfovibrionia > Desulfovibrionales > Desulfovibrionaceae > Solidesulfovibrio. The sequence goes on along the minus strand of CAZIJE010000049.1, from coordinate 8,200 downwards.
GAGGACCCGGGCCTTGTTGAAGCTGTAGAGGCAGATGACGACGTTTTTGGCGTCCACCAGGCCGTGGTCGGGCGCAAAGGGCGCGCGCAGGGCGTCCAGGCGCAGGGCGTAGGGCCGCTGCAGGGGATCGAGCTCCAGGGCCCGGCCGTAGAGGGCCAGGGCCTTGTCCAGGTCCCCGGCCCGGCGGTGCATCTCCGCCGCCCGGCTGAGGGTGAAGGGATCGTCCACCTGTCGGGCCACGGCCTCCCAGTAGGGGCGGGCTCCGGCGTCGTCGCCCAGGGCCGCGTGGTGGTTGAACAGCCGCTTGGTCCACAGCGGCAGGAGGACCTTGGGGCACTTGAATCCGGCCAGGGCCGGGCTCGGCGGCTCGCCCTGGTAGAAGTCCAGGGCCAAAAGCAGGTCGGCGTAGCGCACGGCCATGGGGTGGCGGGCCAGGACGCGCTCGCAGATCGTGCGGATGTCGTCGCCGTGGTACTTGAAGGGGGCCCGGCGCAGCTCATCGAAGGTCTGGGGCTCGACATGGGTGCCGTCGAGGATCTTGACCACCGTGGCCGCGCCCGGAGAGATGCCGGAATCCACGCCGATGCCGAGGACCTGGGGATCGAAGTTGGCCAGCTGCACGGCCGATTTGATGGCCTGTTCCAGCAGGGTCTTGGCCAGGGGAGGCAGTTCGCTGATCTTTTCCGACAGGACGCGGTTGATGAACGAGACCGACAGGGGCAGGTCCATCTGGAACGCGTTGAGGTAGTTCTGGTAATAGCGGCACGCCCCGTCCAGGGACAGGGCGTCCATTTCGCCGGAAATGCCGACGAGCTTGTCCTGGGTCATGCCGTTTCTCCATGAAGGCCGGCGAACCGGGCCGGTTGTGCCGTGTGGCGGCGAAAAAGCAATATGCGTGCCGGCGGTGCCGTGGCGGCCGGTCAGGGCAGGTTTTTCCCGGTTGCGAGTTCGAGCAGCCGCCATCCTTCCTTGGTGAAGTCCCCTTCGGTGTCGCACAACAGGACCACCCCGGCGTTGTCCTCGGGCGAGAGCAGGACCAGGGCGAAATAGCCGCCCGAGCGGCCGGCGTGGAGCAGGTACTCCTTGCCGCCGAAATTCATCAGGTTCCAGAAAAAGCCGAGATACAGCGTCGGGATCGAGCCCACATGCCGGCGCGGCAGCTGGGCCAGCTTCATGGCCGGCAAAAGCGGCGTGGGAACAAGGGCCATGTTGGCCGCGGCGTACGTCAGGAGGTCGTCGGCCGTGGACCGCAGGGCTCCGGCCCCCTCGAGCCCGGTCACGTCCCAGTTGGGCACGACCCGGCCCTTGGCGTCGTGGCCGTGGGTCATGCGCTGGGCCTGGTCCGCGGACAGGGTGATGGCGGTGTCGGCCATGCCGAGGGGCGCGAGCACCTTGGCCTTGACCAGGGTCTCGTAGTCCGTGCCGGCCAGACGGGCCAGGAGGTAGCCGCACAGCCCGGCTCCGACGTTGCTGTAGTGGAAGTTCTGGCCGATGGGGGCCAGGAGCCTGGCCGTGGACAGGGAGTTGAGCAACAGGCCGGTGGAATAGCCGGCCAGGGGGTTTTTCGGGTCCTTGGACGGCAGGTTGTCCGGCCCTTCGGGCAGGCCCGAGCTGTGGGTGGCCAGGTCCAGGTAGCTGATCCAGGCCAGGGGCGAATCCTTGGCCAGCGCGCCGTCCGGCAAATGGAGGCGGATCGGGTCCGTGGCCCGCAGCCGGCCTTCCATGACGGCCTGGGCCAGAAGCAGGCCCGTGAAGGTCTTGGTGACGGAGCCGATCTCGAAAAGCGTGCGGCCGTCGGGCTCCTTGGACCGCCGGCTCTCGCCGGCCCGGCCGAAGCCGTAGGTGGCCCGGCCGGCCGGGCTGACGTAGCCGACCACCAGGCCGTGGACCCGGCCGGATTCCGTCAGCCGGGACACGACATGGGCCGTGGCCTGCCGGCCGGGCAGGGCGGCGGCCCGGGCCGGGGCGGCAAGCAAGGGGAGGACCAGGGACAGGGACAACAGGAGCAGGGTGCGGGGCATGGCGGTCTCGCGTTCAGGCGTGGTTGCGCAGCTTGAGTTCGATGGGGTGGGGGTTGAGGTAGTGCTGGTCGCGCAGATAGGCCACCTCGTATTTCCTGGCGTAGTGCCTAAGCAGGGTGACGGGCACGATCAGGGGCACGAGACCCAGGCGGTGCTGGTCGATGACCTCGGCCAGTTCCTTTTTCTCGTCCCCGGTGAGCAGCTTCTTGAAATACCCCATGCCGTGCTGGAGGACGTTGGCGTGCTTGGCCGGGGTGGCCGGCAAGGCCAGGGCCTGCATGAGCATGGTTTCATAGGACTGGCGCAGGGCGTCTTCGGGCCAGGCCTTGGCTTCGGCCGTCAGGCGGCCGATCTGCCGGGCGATGGCCGGGCTGTGGGACATCAAGAGGAGCTTGTGGCTGGCCGTGAAGCCGACCAGCCGGGCCAAAAGGCTCGTCCTGCCGTCCCCGGCCAGGGTCTGCCGCCACCGGCTCAGGGTGAAGATCCGCTCGATGAAGTTCTCCCGCAGCCGGTCGTCGTGGAGCCGGCCCTCGTCCTCGACCGGGACCAGGGGCAGGCGGTCCATGAAGGCCCGGGCGAAAAGGCCGACCCCCTTTTCCGCCGGCAGGCCCTTGTCGTTGTAGACCTTGACCCGGGTGAACCCGCTCGACGGCGACTTGGACTTGAAGATGAAGCCGCACAGGTCCTCCCGGGCCAGGTGGTCGGCCCGGCCCTTGGCAAAGGATCGCATCCGGTCGGTCAGGTCCAGGCCGGTCTTGATGGTCACCAGACGCGGGGCCTCGGGATCGCCGACCAGGCGCATGGCCTCGCGCGGCACGCCGAACCCGGCCTCGACCTCGGGACAGACCGGCACGAAGGTGAAATACCGGCCAAGGGTGTCGGTGACGTAGCGGTCGTGCTTGTGGCCGCCGTCGTAGCGCACGGGCTGCCCGAGCAGACAGGCGCTGACGCCGACGCGGATTTCTTCGGACATGATTTCCCTCGACCGGGCGTTCCCGGCTTGATCGGCGCGGGGTTAGCGGCTAAGGCCTTGCAGGCGTTTTTTTGCGATCCTACGGTTTTTGATCCGCCATGGAAAGGCGGCGGGCAGGGGTGGACGAGGCGTGACGGACAAAGACAGGGACACCAGGTGCCGGATCGGCACGATCTTCTTCGATTTCGGCGGGGTCCTGGCCGAGGAGGGGTTCCGCGAGGGCCTGACCGCCATCGCGATGCAGGCCGGCCGCGACCCGGCCGCGGTCGTGCCCAAGGCCTATGAAATGGCCTGGGCCACGGGGTTCGTGGTCGGCGGCTGCGACGAGGCCGGTTTCTGGGAGGTCTTCCGCCGGGCCACGGGCATTGCGGGCAGCGACGCGGACCTGACGGAAGCGGTCCTGTCGCGGTTTGCGCCCCGTCCCTTCATGTTCGCCGTGGCCGACGCCGCCAGGGCCCTTGGGCTGCGCACCGCGATTCTAAGCGACCAGACCGTGTGGCTCTCCCGCCTGGACGCCCGGCACGACGTGTTTTCCCACTTCGACGCGGTTTTCAACAGCTGGGACCACGGCCTGTCCAAGCGGGACCCGGGCTTTTTCCGGCTGGCCCTTGACGCCATGGCCGGCCGGCCCGATACTTCCCTCTTTATTGACGACGCCCCGAGGAACACCGCCCTTGCCGCCTCCCTCGGGTTTCACACCATCCTCTACCGGGACGAGGCCTCCTTCTTCGCCGCACTGGCCGCCCTCTGCCCGCTCCTTGGAGCGACCCATGTATAATCCCCTGTTCGGCTTCGCCCGCGACGGCTGGCCCATCATCGGGCTCTTCGCCCTGGCCACCCTGGTCATGGCGCTTTTGCGCTGGCCCGTGCCGGCCGTGGTCATGCTCCTTCTCACCGCCTTTTGCCTCAACTTCTTCCGCGATCCCGACCGGGCCGCCCCGACCGAACCCGGCCTGGCCGTGTCCCCGGCCGACGGCGTGGTCTGCAAGATGGGCGAGGCCGCCGATCCCCTGACCGGGGAGATGCGCCAGGTGGTGAGCATCTTCATGAACGTCTTCAACGTCCACGTGAACCGGGCCCCTATCGAGGGCACGGTGACCGAGGTCCGCTATATTCCAGGCAAATTCTTCAACGCCTCCCTGGACAAGGCCTCGGTGGACAACGAGCGCAACGTCCTCGGCATCCGCGACGCCGACGGCGGCCAGTGGTCCGTGGTCCAGATCGCGGGCCTGATCGCCCGGCGCATCGTGTGCAAGGCCGCCCCGGGCAACGCCCTGGCGCGCGGCGAGCGTTACGGCATGATCAAGTTCGGGTCCCGGCTTGACGTCTATTTGCCCCATGGTTATCTTCCTGCCGTCACAATGGGGCAAAAGACCACGGCCGGACTGACCGTCCTGGCCCGAAAAGCGGACTAGATGGAAGAGCAACCCACCCAGAGCCGGGCTCGCAGGAGCGTCTACATCCTGCCGAACCTGTTTACCATGGCGAGTCTTTTCGCCGGGTTCATGGGCATGCTCTGGGCCATGGAGGGTCGCTTCGACATGACCGCCCTGGCCATCCTCGTCTCCTGCCTGTTCGACGGGCTGGACGGCAAGGTGGCCAGGTTGACGGGCACGAGCAGCGATTTCGGCGTCCAGTTCGACTCCCTGGCCGACCTGGTCGCCTTCGGCGTCACCCCGGCCATCATGGTCTACCAGTGGCAACTGGCCCGGTTCGGCCGGCTCGGCATCCTGGCCGCCTTCATGCTCGTGGCCTGCGGGGCGCTTCGGCTCGCCCGCTTCAACGTGATGTCCGGCAAGGTCGCCACGTCGAAAAAGTTCTTCATCGGCCTGCCGATCCCGGCCGCCGGATGCATGATCTCGCTTTTCTTCATGTTCGAGCGCTACCTGCCCGACGACCTCGCCGCCGCGGTCGTCCCCAGGGCCTGCCTCGTCCTCGTCTACGCCCTGTCCTTCCTCATGGTCAGCCGCGTGCGCTACGCCTCCTTCAAGGAGTTCGGGCTCGTCAAGGCCCATCCGTTCAGCGCCATGGTCACGGCCATGCTCCTCTTCGTGGTCGTGGCCTCGGAGCCGTGGTTCATCGGCTTCCTGCTCTTCACGGCCTACCTCGTCTCCGGACCCATCTACACCTTTTTCGTTCTGCCGCGCCGCGCCTCCAAGCTACGGGAGCCCCTCCAGGAGCTCTCATAATACCATTCATCCCTTTTTGACATCGCTTGTCATTGTCCCGGCCCTCGGCTAACCAGCCTCTTGCCGTGGCTGCCGCGCATGCGTCAGCCGTGCCGCGCCACGCGCGGGGATACCAAAGGGAGACGCCCATGTCAGACGACAATCGGGTTTACATTTTCGACACCACGCTCCGGGACGGCGAACAGTCGCCCGGGGCCACCATGACCAGGGAAGAGAAGGTCCGCATGGCCCGCCAGCTCGAAACGCTCGGCGTGGACATCATCGAGGCCGGCTTCCCGGCCGCCAGCGAAGGCGATTTCCAATCCGTGGCCGCCATCGCCGAAACCGTCACCAAGCCCGTGGTGGCCGCCCTGTGCCGGGCGCTCACCTCGGACATCGACCGGGGCTTCGAGGCGATCAAAAACGCCAAGCGCCGCCGCATCCACACGTTTCTGGCCACCTCGCCCCTGCACATGGAGCACAAGCTCGGCAAGACCCCGGACCAGGTGCTGGCCATGGCCGAGGCGGCCGTGCGCCACGCCGTGGGCAAGGGCGTGGAGGTCCAGTTTTCGGCCGAGGACGCCTCGCGTTCCGAGCCGGACTTCCTGGTGGCCGTGTGCGACCGGGTCATCGCGGCCGGGGCCACCATCATCAATATCCCGGACACCGTGGGCTATGCCCAGCCGGCCGAGTTCGCCGAGCTGATCCGCCACCTGCTCGCCACGGTCAAGGACGCGGACAAGGTAACCTTCGCGGTCCACTGCCATAACGACCTGGGCCTGGCCGTGGCCAACACCCTGGCCGCGCTCCACGCCGGAGCCCGGCAGGCCGAGGTCACGCTCTCGGGTATCGGCGAGCGGGCCGGCAACGCCTCCCTTGAACAGGTGGTCATGGGCCTTGTCACCCGGCCCAACTACTACAATCTCCAGACCGGCATCGTGACCGAGGAGATCTTCCCGTCCTGCCGCCGCCTCTCGGGCATCATCGGCCAGCCCATTCCGCCCTATGCCCCGATCATCGGCAGAAACGCCTTTGCCCACGAGTCCGGCATCCACCAGCACGGCGTCATGAAGGACCGGCGCACCTACGAGATCATGACCGCCGAGCACATCGGCCGCAAGGGCGCGGTGGTGGTCCTCGGCAAGCACTCCGGCCGTCACGCCCTGGACGCCAAGGTCAAGGAACTCAACTACACGCTGACCGACGACGAACTCAAAATCGTGTTCGACGCGGTCAAGGAGCTGGCCGACCGCAAGCAGCGGATCCTCGACGAGGACATCGAAGCCCTGATCCTGGAAAAGGTGCTGCGCCGTCCCGACCACTATGCGCTCAAGCACCTGTCCGTGCACTGCGGCAACGTGGAGCTCGCGCCTTCGGCCGTGCTCGAAATGGAAGTGGAGGGCAACAAGGTCCGCCACTACTCCTCGGGCTCCGGTCCGGTGGACGCGGCCTTCAACGCCGTCTGCCAGGCCGTGGGCCGCAAGCCCGAACTGGAAGAGTTCCACATCAACGCCATCACCGGCGGCACCGACGCCCAGGGCGAGGTGACCGTGCGCGTGCGCGAAGGCGACGCCACCTCCGTCGGACGCGGCGTCCACGACGACGTCATCATGGCCAGCACCCTGGCCTTCATCAATGCCCTCAATCGGTTGGCCAAAAAGGAGGACCGGATATGCCCGCAACTTTAGCCGAAAAAATCCTGCAAGCCCACAGCGACGAACAGGTGACCGGACCGGGCCAGATCGTCCGCTGCCGGCTCTCCCTGGTCCTGGCCAACGACATCACCGCGCCCTTGGCCATCAAGTCCTTCAAGAAGATGGGGGCCTCGGCCGTTTTCGACAAGGACAAGGTGGTCATCGTGGCCGACCACTTCACGCCCAACAAGGACATCGCCTCGGCCGAGCAGGTGAAGGTCTGCCGCGACTTCGCCAAGGCCATGGGGCTCACCCACTACTTCGAGGGCGGCAACGTCGGCGTGGAGCACGCCCTGTTGCCCGAACTGGGCCTGGTCGGCCCAGGCGACGTGGTCATTGGCGCGGATTCCCACACCTGCACCTACGGCGGCCTCGGCGCGTTCGCCACGGGCATGGGTTCCACCGACGTGGCCGGCGGCATGGCCCTTGGCGAAACCTGGTTCAAGGTGCCGCCCACCATCCAGGTCGTGCTCACGGGCCATCTCGGTCCCCATGTCGGCGGCAAGGACCTGATGCTGGCCCTGATCGGGACCATCGGCGTCTCGGGCGCGCTCTACAAGGCCCTGGAATTCACCGGCCCGCTGGCCGCCGCCCTGTCCGTCGAAGGCCGCATGACCATGTCCAACATGGCCATCGAGGCCGGCGGCAAGGCGGGCCTGTTCGCGGCCGACGCCAAGACCCTGGAATACACCGCCAAGGCCGGCCGCACCGGCGACGCGCTCCTTTCCGCCGACCCGGGCGCGGCCTACGAGCGGACCGTCACCATCGACGCCACGGGCATGGAGCCGCAGATCGCCTGCCCGCACCTGCCGGACAACGTCAAGCCCGTGTCCGCCGTGGCCGGACTGCCCATCGACCAGTCCGTCATCGGATCGTGCACCAACGGCCGCATCGAAGACCTGCGCCAGGCCGCCGCCGTCCTCAAGGGCAAAAAAGTCTCCAAAAACGTCCGCTGCATCGTCCTGCCCGCCACGCCGGGCATCTGGAGGCAGGCCCTGGCCGAAGGGCTGATCGAAACCTTCATGGACGCCGGCTGCGTCGTCGGTCCCGCCACCTGCGGCCCGTGCCTCGGCGGCCACATGGGCATCCTGGCCGGCGGCGAACGGGCCATCGCCACCACCAACCGCAACTTCAAGGGCCGCATGGGCAGCCTGGACAGCGAAGTCTACCTCTCCGGCCCGGCCGCCGCCGCGGCCGCCGCCGTGGCCGGCGAGATCATCGACCCGGCCAAGGTGTAGAGGGAAGACGGAGAAGAGAAGTTGCCTCCGGCGGGGGGGGGGGGGGGGGGGGGGGCGGGGCCCCGGCGCGGCCGGCGGGGGGGGGGGGGGGGGGGGGGGGGGGGGG
>CAZIJE010000048.1:0-24644 GCA_964539435.1 uncultured Desulfovibrio sp. | reverse complement strand
CCCGACCCCCACACCAGTGGATACACTCTTTCCCTACACGACGCTCTTCCGATCTGCCGCCTCGGACGAGCCGGCCCGGAAATCCTCTTCCGAACCGTGACCGGTCATGAAGATGAACCGCATGCCCGGCCGCAGGCGCTGGAGCTTTTTTTTCAGGTCCAGGCCGGACAGGCCCGGCATTTTCATGTCCAGCACGGCCAGATCGTAGGCATTGGCCCGGACCAGGTCGGCGGCGCCGTCGCCGTCGGTGGCGAAGTCGGCTTCGATGCCGCGCAGGGTCAGGCGCTCGGCCAGGGCCGAGACCAGTTCGGATTCGTCATCCACGAGCAGGAGGCGCATCGGGATCTCCTTTGGCCAGGGGAAAGGTCACGGTGAAGGTGGAGCCCTGGCCGAGCACGCTCTGCACGGACAGCGCGCCGCCGAGCTCCTGCACCAGCCCGTAGGTGATGGACAGGCCGAGCCCCGTGCCCCCCTTCTTTTTTTTGGTCGAGAAAAACGGTTCGAAGATCCGCTTGACGTCCGCGGCCGGGATGCCGCAGCCGTTGTCCGCGACGCTGACGGCCACGGCATCGGGCGCGGGCGAGAACACGCGCACCACCAGGTGGCCGCCGTCGTCCATGGCCTGGAAGGCGTTGTTGACCAGGTTGAGCAGGATCTGCTGGAGCTTGCCCCGGTCAGATTCGATGGTCGGCACGGCCGGGTCGGCCTCCACGTCCACCTGGATGCGGCGGTATTCGGCCTCCTTGGTCAGGAAGCTCAGGACTTCCTCGGCCACCTTGGACAGGCACACGGCCTCGATGTGGACCTCGAGGTGGCGGGCGAAGGAGAGCAGGCGCTTGGTGATGGTGCCGGCCCGCTCCACGGACCCGAGGATGGAATCCAAAAGGCCGGACAGCCGTTCCGGGCTCGGCGGCTCCTTGCCGTAGCGGATCAGGTCCTGCAGGAGCCCGGCCTTCTCGTTGATGATGGCCAGGGGGTTGTTGATTTCGTGGGCCACGCCGGCGGCCAGCCGGCCGATGGAGGCCATACGGTTGGTGTGCTCCATCTGGTGCATGGTCCGGGCCCGGGTCTGGTCGGCCAGATAGATTTTTTCCACCATGTAGGTGGCCACGCCGAGGATGACCACCAGGATGGCCAGGATGCTCGCGCCGAGAAAGCCCACCAGGTCCAGGCGCACGGCGTACCAGGGCTTCATGAGCTCGGCCTGGCGCTTGATGACCATGAGGATCAGCGGCGTGCTCTCGATGTAGGCGTAGCCGACGATGGTGCCGCCGCCGGCCGCGTCCGTGGATTCGTAGACCTCGGTCCGCTCGGCGTAGGGCGGCACGGGCAGGGACAGGCGCTCCAGCACCGAGCCGTGGGACCGGGACACGGTCTGGACCACGCCCTGACGGTTGATGAGAAACGCGTCCCCGCCGCCGGACAGGTCCAGGCCCGAAAGGATGTCGTTGATGCGCTGGGTGTCCACCGAGGCGCGCAGCACGAAGGGCGCGCCGTCCGGCCCCTCGGCCCGCACCGCGATGATCATGTGCGGCACGTTGCGAAACCCCAGGAACACGTCGCTAATAAACGATCCCGTCTCCATGGTCCGCTTGAACCACTCCTGGCCCGAGTAATCGATGCCGAGCAGGTCGTAGGGGCCGACGTAGGCGGTCTGGCGGCCCGAGGCGTCGATGACGCCGAGGTCCATGAAGCCGCCGAACCCGGCCTTCAGGTTGCGCAGGACCTCGGGCAGGCGGGTCGGCGAGGCCAGGGAGGCGTAGGGCTCCTCCCGGGCGGCAAACGTCAGGGCGGCCAGCCGCTCCTCCAGGAAAAACGAGACCGAGCGGCGGGTGTTGGAGGTGGTGCGGGAGGTGACGAGCTTGCTTTCCTGGATGACCGCCCGCTTGGTGACGTTGTAGTCGGTCACGGTCATGATGGTGAGCGGGGTCAGGGACACGGCGACCAGGAGCACGACGGACAGCCGCCACAGGCGGCGGTAATTGAACAGGCTGCGGTACGGGCCGCCGTCGGCGGCGCCGTCCCAGAATTCCGGGCGCAGACGGCTGAGAAAACCCATGGCCCATCCTTTTCGCCGGCCCGCGCCGCGGCCCGCCAAGGGCCGCGGCGCGCCCGGGCGCTAGCTGCCGGCCTTTTTCGAGCGGACCTTTTCGTTGGCCCGCTTGAGGGTGTCGCTTAACTGCTCGATGTCCACGGGTTTCTGCAGGTAGGCAAAGGCCCCCAGCCGCATGCACTCGTCGCGGTCGGCCTCGGAGCCGTGGCCGGTCAGGATGATGATCTCGACGTCCGGACGGGTGGCCTTGGTGCGCTTGAGGACCTCGATGCCGTCGATGCCGGGCATCTTGAGGTCCAGGACCATCACTTCGGGCTCGTCGTCGGCCACCATCTCCAGGGCGGATTCGCCGTCAAAGACCACGTGGGAGCCGACCTCGCGCATGGACAGGCGTTCGGACAGGGTCTGGACGAATTCCCGCTCGTCGTCGACCAGGAGGACCTTGGTCGGCATCTCGAAATCGGCCCGGCGGTAGATGTCGGTCTGGTAGTAGCCCTTGCCGACCTTGGTGACCACGTCCTTGACCCCGTCGATCCTGGCGGCGATGGCCCGCAGCTCGTTTTCCAGGCGGTCCAGGAGCAGGACCTTCTTGTTGATGGTCAGGATGACCAGGCCGTCCTTGGCCGACACGGCCACGTCGTGGCCCTTGCCCGTGACCACGGTCTCCACCCGGGCGGCCAGGAGGAAGTCCCGGGCCGTGCGGCGGGAGGCCTCGGTGACGCGCACGGCCGGGTCGGCGGCGTGGCGGGTGATGAGTCCGGCCGCGTCGTCCACCCCGGTTTTGTCCATGGGCACGACCATGTCGTAGAGGGCGGAGGACCAGGGGTCGGTGGTGTCGGCGACCATGGCGGCCCAGGCGGACCGGTCCTCGTCCCCGCGCTCCAGGGCCTTCTGGGCCTCGCGGTCGGCCAGCCCGGCCTCCTCGGCGGCCACGGTCCGGCGGTAGGCGGCGTCGGCGATCAGGCAGACGCGCAGGACGTGGGCGATCTCGCGCGGCGGCAGCAGGGCCGTGAAGCCCGACAACAGCATCCGGTCCTCCTCGGCCAGGCGGGTGGCCAGGGCCAGGCGGAGCCAGGCGGCGGCGCGCTGCTTCTCGTGGGTGAACTTGTTAAACACCGAGGTCTTGGCGGTGAAGGCCTTCTCGATCTTGTCCTCGCCGAGCCCCGACAGCTGGCCGGCCAGGGCCACCAGCTCGGCGTCGCGCACGATGGGCAGTCCCGTGGCCTCGTGCAGGGCCGCGACCACGGATTGTTCCTTGCAAAACACGCCGCTGAAGATGGAAATGACGGACATGGCGACTCCTTGAGGTTCGGGGCTTAGGCGCCGGGCAGACGGCAGACGCTGGTGAGCGGACAGCTCTCGCCCGGGGCATGCCAGGCATCCTGGTGCACGGCGCACAGGGCCTGGTTCAGATCGGGGTAGAGGTGATCTTCGCCGATATGTTCAAGCAGATGGGTCCGCTTCATGACATCCATGACCGATTCCTTCACGCCGCACAGCGAGATGTCAAGGCCGGCGCTGCGGACGCGGTCCACGAGCAGCGACAGGGCCTCCTCGCCCGAGGCGTCCATGTCGTTGATGCCGTCGGCGGCCAGGATGAAGTGCTTAAGCTGCCTGTTGCCCTGCATCCGCTCGGTGATCTGGTCTTCCAGAAAGCTGGCGTTGGCGAAAAACAGCGTGCCGTCGAACCGGACCACGGCCACGTACGGGCACTCGGCCAGCTTGAAGACCGAGGCGTCGCGGTAGGCGCTGTCCTCGGTCAGGGACAGGGAGGCCACCCGGGGGCGCATGCTCTTGTAGAGGAACACCAGCAGGGACAGGACCACGCCGACCATGATGCCCTTGTCCAGGTGCGGGGCGAAGGCCAGGGTGCAGACAAAGGTCAGGACGGAGATGGCCCCGTCGTACCACTGGGCCTTCCAGGCGTGGATGAAGCCCGAGGCGTTGAGCAGGCCGATGACGGCCATCATGATGACCGCGGCCAGCACGCTCTGGGGCAGGTGGTAGAGGAGGGGGGTGAAGAAAAACAGGGCGATGACCACGGTGGCGCTGGTAAAGACCGAGGAGAACCCGGTCACGGCCCCGGCCTGCAGGTTGACGGCCGAGCGGGAAAACGAGCCCGAGGCCGGGTAGCTCTTGCCCACGGCGCCGAGGATGTTGGCCAGGCCCTGGCCGATCAGCTCCTGGTTCGGGTCCAGGCGCTGGCCGGTCTTGGCGGCCATGGCCTTGGCGATGGAGATGGCTTCCATGAAGCCCAGAAGCGAGATGATGGCCGCAAAGGGCAACAGCCGCAGGATGGCCTTGAGGTCCAGGGTGGGGATGGTGAACGACGGCAGGCCCGAGGGCACCACGCCGACCACCTGGCCGCCGCCGATCAGGAGCAGCTTGTCGGTTTTGAGCGGCGCGTTGCCGACCCGCAGGATCCAGGTCCGGCCGTCGGTGGCCGCGCCGGCCGGGACCTCGGCCTTGTCGTAGAAGGCCAGGGTTCCGCCCTGGCCGGGCACGCCGGCCAGCAGGTAGTGGCGCAGCTTGTCGCGGTAGGCGGCGCTTTGCCGCTGGGCCGCGGCCTTTTCCAGGTCAAGGAGCGCGATCTCGTGCTCCACTTCCAGGATGGCGGCTGGATCGTGGGCGGCCTTGGCCGCGTCCTCGCGGGGGGTGATCTCGGCCCGCTTGGCCGCGATGGCCGGCAGGGCGGCGGCGGCCTTGTTGAAGGCCTCGATGTCGGCCGTGACCTGGGGCGACTTGATGGCCCCGAGGTCCACGGTGGCGTTGTGCTCGAAGCCGATGGCCCAGGAGACGACCGTGGTCAGGACCACGGCCACCAGGACGTTGGGAATCCTGGGATTGATTTTTTTGAGCCCGAACATGATGGCGAAGGCGGCCGCGCCCATGATGAAGGTCGGCCAGTGGGTGTTGTGGACGGCCGCGCCCACCACGCGCATGATGGTCTCGTAGTAGTGCTCGGCGTCGTCCACGGACACGCCGAACATCTTGGAGAGCTGGGAGGAGGCGATGATCAGCGCGCCGGCGTTGGTGAAGCCGTTGACCACGGGGTGGGACAGGAAGTTGACCACCAGGCCCAGGCGCAGGACGCCGAGGGCGAACTGGAAGACGCCGACCAGAAGGGCCAGGAGGATGGCGTAGGCGATGTAGCCTTCCGAGCCGGCCGTGGCCAGGGGGGCCAGGGAGGCCGAGGTCATGAGCGACACCACGGCCACCGGGCCGGTGGCCAGCTGGCGGCTCGAGCCGAACAGGGCGGCCACCAGGGGCGGCAGGAACGAGGCGTACAGGCCGTAGTAGGGCGGCATGCCGGCCAGCTGGGCGTAGGCCATGGACTGCGGTATGAGCACGAGGGCCACGGTCAGGCCGGCGATGGCGTCGGCTCTGAGCTTGGCCATGTCGTAGCCCGAAAACCAGCCGAGAAAGGGAAAGATTCTCAGTAGCATCATGAACTCCCGTCACGTGGTTTGGCCAGCATCCTGCGGCAGGATGCGAGAAGCTCGTCGAAAAGCGCCCCGGCGTCGTAGAGGTTGCAGGTCTTGAGGCGCAGCAGGCCGTCGACCATGGCGAAAAGGATCATGGCGGTTTCGCGGGGCGGAAACTCCCCCATGGATCCGTCGTCCTGGCCGGCCCGGACCACCCGCTCGAAGATGTCGGTCAGGCAGTTGTAGATGGCGGCCAGGTGGGACCGGCACTCCTGGTTGTCCTCGGCCAGCTGGTGGGGAAACTGGCGCTGGAGCAGGGTGAACTCGTGCTCCATGACCCCGGCCAGGTGGAAGTAGAAGGTCACGGCCTCTTCCATCATCTCCAGGCCCGAGGCGAAGTCCCGGCCGGTGAAGGCGGCCTCGTACTCCTTGAGGATGCGGTTTTTCGCCTCCTCGAGGATGGCGATGAGGAGGCCTTCCTTGCTCTTGAAGTGGTAGAAGATGGTGCCCTCGGCGGTTCCGGTCACCTTGCAGATGTCCTGCATGGTAGTTTCCTGGAACCCCTTGTGGGCGAAAAGGACCGTGGCGGCGTAGCGGATGGCTTCTTTTTTGGTCATGTGAAGTCTCGCACGAATCGACTGAGTGCTCAGTCGGTTTTTGTTCTAGTCGCGGCCCGGGCCGGTGTCAAGAAAGGGGACCGGTTTCCCCTGTTGCGCCAAGACCGAAACAAGGAATTGAAATCGCCTGATTTTTCATGGATAGCCGGTTCGCTGCCCCCTTGAGAAGGCGAAAAAAACTGAGCGTCGGCTCAGAAAGTTGCCGCAGGCCCGGAGAACGGCCGTCTTGACCGGCGGCCCCTGGCCCGTGCCCGGGGCCGCCTGGCGGCAGGACCCGCGTTGACGCGGCCGGGGTGTTTGTCTACCGTCTTCGTATGGATGTCCGCCAGGGCCGGATCTCCACCTTCCGCCACACCCGCCAGGAGGCGCGGCCATGAAGCTCACCACCCGAAGCCGCTACGGAACCCGGATGATCCTGGACATGGCCCTACACGACGGCAACGGGCCGGTCCGGATCAAGGACATCGCGGCCCGGCAGGGGGTTTCGGTCAAATACCTCGAAAAACTGGTGCGCGAGCTCAAGCAGGCGGGGTTCGTGCGCAGCCGGCGCGGCCCGCGCGGCGGCCACGAACTGGCCCGTCCCTTGGAGGCGATCTCCGTGGGCGACATCGTGCGCGCCCTGGAGGGCGACCTGTCCCTGGTCGAGTGCGAGGCCGAGGCCGGCGTCCCCTGTCCGCGCCAGGCCGACTGCCTGACCAGGGAGGTCTGGGCCGACGCGGCCCGGGCCATGCACGAGCGGCTTGACGCCATCACCCTGGCCGACCTGGTCGCACGGAGCGGGGGCCGGACCGGAGCGGCCGCCTGCGCCGTCTGACCCGTTCGGGAATTGTGCTTGAACGGCCGCGCCGTTTTGCCCTAGGGTAGCCGGAACGTCACGGCGGACCCAACGGGAAGGACGGATGGCCGGCAGCGACACGAGCCTTGAACGCGCGCGCGTTCTGGTGGCCGAGGACGATCCCGCCTCGGGCGATTGCTTGCACCGCATGCTCGGCCGCCTGGGCTGCCAGGTGGTCGGCCCGGCCCGGGATGCGGCCGAGGCCCTGGACCTGGCCGCCAGGAACGCCCCGGACGTCGCCCTGGTGGACGCCCTCCTGCCAGACGCCGCCGCAGGCGAAGCCCTGGGCCGGGCCCTGGCCGGCCGGGGCATCCCCGTCATCTTCCTTGCCCACGACAACGACGACCAGGTCCTGGACCGACTGGCCCAGGTCCGGCCCCACGGCCTGTTGTTCAAGCCCCTGGACCGCCGCCAACTGGCCGTGGCCCTGGAGGGCGCGGCGCGGCTGCGGGCCGGGGAGCTGCTGGCCGGCCGGTACCAGAGCTTTTACGAAAGCGAGCGGCGGCTCCGGACCGTGTTCGAGCGGCGGTTCCAGGCCGTGTTCGGGCAGGCGGGGACCGGCGCGAGCCGCCAGACCCTGGACGGCCGGCTGCTGGAGGTCAACGAGCGGTTCGCCGGCATGGTCGGCCGGCCGGCCCTGGAGCTGGTGGGCCTGACCATCGACGATATCACCCATCCCGGGGACAGGCCTGGCGACCGGGCCGTCCGGGAGGACCTCCTGGCCGGCCGCAAGGATTGGGCGTTGCGGGAGAAACGCTACCTGCGGCCGGACGGGAGCCCGGTCTGGAGCCGCGTCAACACCACCCTGGTCCGCAGTCCCGACGGCCGGGCCGAGTGCCTGCTGTCCGTGGCCGAGGACATCACCGACCGCAAGCTGGCCGAGGCCGAGCTGCAAAACCAGCTGTCGTTCCAGCACAGCCTCATGAACGCGGTGGTCAACCCGATCTACGTCCAGGACACCAAGGGCCAGTACGTCAGCCTCAACCGGGCCTTCGAGGCCTTTCTCGGCGTGTCCATCCAGAACGCCCCGGGACTGACGGCCGGGGAGATCTTTTCCGAGGAGGTCGGGACGTTTTTGGCCGCAAAGGACCGGGAGATCCTGACCCGGGGCGGGGTGCAGCAGTTCGAGATCGCCCTGGAGGACGCCTCGGGCCGGCTGCGCGACCTGGTCATGCACCGGGCCCGGTTCGACGACGCCTCGGGCCGGCCCCAGGGGATCGTGGGCGTGGCCACGGACGTGACCGACAGCAAGCGGGTGGAAAAGGACCTGCGCGACGAACAGGAGGTCCTGCGCCGCATCCTGGCCGGCATCCGGGCCGGCATCTTCATCATCGACCCGAAAAAGAACGTCATCGAGGACGTCAATCCCGTGGCCGAAGAGCTTTCCGGCCGGACCCGGGAGGAGCTGATCGGCAAGCCCTGCGACTTCATCGAATGGCGCGACGGCGGCGGCCGGCCCATGCCGAACTGCGTCCTGGCCGAGCGCAACCTGGTCGACGAGGAGATGCGGCTGACGCGTCCCGACGGCCTGACCGTGCCCATCGTCAAGACCGTGGTCGCGGCCATGCGCCGGGGCGAGATGCGGCTTTTCGAGATCGTCTTCGACATCAGCGACCGCAAGGCCCTGGAACGCCAGCTGGCCGTGGCCCAGAAGCTCGAGTCCCTGGGCGAGCTGGCCGCGGGCATTGCCCACGAGATCAACACCCCGACCCAGTACATCGGCGACAACCTCCACTTCCTGTCCACGGCCCTTTCCGGCCTGGGCCAGGCCCTGTCCCGCATCCAGGCCACGGCCCTGGGCCTGGCCGACGCGGCCGGCGACGGGGCGGCCAGGGCCGCCATCGAGGCCGCCCGCAAGGAGGCGGACGTGGATTTCCTGCTCGAGGAGGCCCCGAGCGCCCTGGAACAGTCCCAGGAGGGCGTGGCCCGGGTCACGGCCATTGTCTCGGCCATGAAGAAGTTCGCCCATCCCGGCGGCGAGGAGAAGACCGCCGTGGACATCAACGCGGCCGTGGAAAACACGGTCATTGTGGCCAAAAACGAGTGGAAGTACGTGGCCGACATGCGGCTGGAGCTCGACCGGACCCTGCCCCCGGTCCTCTGCCTGCCGGGCGATTTCAACCAGGTCATCCTCAACATCCTGATCAACGCAGCCCACGCCATCGGCGAGAAGGTCCGGGGAACGGACGCAAAAGGCCTGATCACCATCCGCACCGCGGCGGACGGGGACCACCTCCGGCTGACCGTAGCCGACACCGGCTCCGGGATTCCCGAGGAAAACCGGCGCAAGATCTTCGATCCGTTTTTCACCACCAAGGAGGTGGGCAAGGGCACGGGCCAGGGCCTGGCCATCACCCACAACATCGTGGTGGCCAAGCACGGCGGGACCATCGATTTCGAGAGCGAGCCCGGCAAGGGGACCACCTTCGTGGTGCGGGTGCCGTTTGGCGGGGGCGTATCGGCCGGGGCGGCCGCCGGAGGCAGACCGTGAAGATCCGCATCCTGTTCGTGGACGACGAGCCCAACGTGCTTTCCGCCCTGCGCCGGATGTTTCGCGACATGCGGGACGCCTGGGAGATGGCCTTCGCCTCGGACGGCCCGTCGGGCCTGGCCATGATCGCGGAGCAGCCCTTTGACGTGGTGGTGGCCGACATGCGGATGCCGGGCATGGACGGGGCCGCGTTTCTGCGCGAGGCCCAGGTCCAAAATCCCGGGGCCATCCGCATCGTGCTCTCCGGCCATTCCGACCGGGAGATGATCCTGCAGACCGTGCGGCCGGCCCACCAGTTCTTGCCCAAGCCCTGCCAGCCCGAGGCGCTCAAGGCGGTCATCGCCAGGAGCCTGGGCCTGCGCGAGGTGTTCCTGGACGAGCGGGTCAAAAACGTGGTGGCCCGGCTCGACCGGCTGCCCACGGTGCCGCGCCTCTACGCGGCCCTGCTCGACCTCCTGTCGCAGGAGGAACCGTCCCTGCGCGAGGTCTCGAGCCTCATCGCCCAGGACGTGGGCATGTCGGCCGGCATTTTAAAGCTCGTCAATTCCGCCTTCTTCGGCCTGCGGACCCATGTCTCCAGCCCGGCCCACGCCGTGAATCTCCTCGGCCTCGACATCGTCAAGGCCCTGGTCCTCGGGATCGGGCTGTTCGACCGGTTCAACAAGGAGGACTTCCAGGACTTCGACCTGGAGAAGCTGTGGGGCCACAGCCTGGGCACGGCGCGCCTGGCCCGGGAGATCGCCTGCCTGGAGGAGGCCCCGGGGCCGGTCCAGGAACACTGTTCCATCGCGGGCCTGCTCCACGACGTGGGCAAGCTCGTCATGGCCACCAACTTTCCGGACGCCTACCGCGAGGTGATCCAGGCCTGCCAGGCGGGAGAGGGCACGGTCCTGGAGATGGAAAACCACGTGTTCGGCGCGTCCCACGCCGAGGTCGGGGCCTATCTCCTGGGCCTGTGGGGCGTGGACGACGCCGTGGTCCGGGCCGTCTACCTCCACCACGAGCCGGGCCGGGACCGGCGGGCCGGGTTCTCGCCGCTTCTGGCCGTGCACGTGGCCAACCGCCTGGACCACGAGCTGGTGGTCATCAACAGCGGCTACGCCATCAATCCCCTGGACGACCTCTTCCTGGCCGCCTCGGGCCTGTCGGAGCGGCTGCCGGTCTGGCGGGAGGCCTGCGCGGCCCTGCTCGCCAAGGGATCGGAGGCGGACGAAGGCTGAGGCCGGATCCGGCCCGGCCGTCCACGAGACGGTTGCGCCTGTCGGGCGGGGCAACCCACAACCGCGAGGGGGAACCATGGAACTGACGGCAACGCGCCAAGGCCCGTGCCAGGTGATCGCCGTGGGGGAGGCCGAAGTGGACCACACGGTCAGCGACGACTTCAAGGACGCGGTCCTCGACCGCTTCGCCGCCTCGGGCGCGCAAAACCTGCTGCTGGACCTCGGCCAGGTGTCGTTCATGGACAGCAAGGCCATCGGGGCCATGGTCTCCATCCGCAAGGCCGTGACGGCCAAAGGCGGGAAATTGGGCATCTGCGGCCTGCACCCGCATGTGGAGAAGATCATCCGGGTGGTGACCCTGGGCACGATCTTCGACGCCTTCCCGGACCGGGAAGTGGCCCTCGCCCGCCTGGCCGTCTGATCCCTTTTTTCGCCAGGGAGGGTCCGGGAGGGGCTTAGCCCCTCCCGGCCGCCGGAGGCATCTTCCCTCTCCCTCTTCCTCTCCCCTCTTCTTCCCCTACAGCCGGCGCAGGGCGGCCATGGCCAGGTCGTCGTGGAGGGCGCCCTTGCAGAAGGGCAGGGCGGCCTCGATGATCTCGCCGATCAGGTCCTTGGGGCTCCGGTCCGGCCGCAGCAGGGCCCGCAGGCGCTCGTCGCCGAAGAACTCTTTGTCCAGGGAGCGCAGTTCGGTCAGGCCGTCGGTGTAGAGGAACAGCAGGTCGCCAGGGCCGAAGGGCACGGTCTGGGCGGTCCAGTCGTAGGCGTCGATGATGCCGAGGGCCGGGCCGTGGGGCATGATCTCGAGCAGCCCGGACGCGCCTAGGACGAAGCTCGGCACGTGGCCGGCCGAGACCACGGACAGGGTCGGCGCGCGCCGGTCGATGCGGGCCAGGACCAGGGTCACGAACATGTCCAGGTCGCCGCCGTCGAGCAGGGCGCACAGGAAGCGGTTGAGCCGGCCGACGATGTCCTCCGGGGCCAGCCTGTCCTCGCGCAGCGACATGAGCAGGCCCTTGCACACGGCCATGAGCATGGCCGCCGAGGCCCCGTGGCCCGAGATGTCGGCCATGAGCACGTACACGGCCTGGCCGTCGTCCCAGGCGTCGTAGAAGTCCCCGCCCACCTGCTCCTGGGCCTGGTACACGGCCCCGGACTCGAAGCCGGCAAAGTCGAGGTCCTTGGGCAGGAGCTGGCGCTGCACGCAGCCGGCCAGGTACCGCTCCCGGGAAAAAAGCGCGTTTTGCGCGCGCAGTTCCCGGGAAAGGCTCGAGAGCTTGAGGTGGATCGACAGCCGGGCCGCCAGCTCCTGGCGGTGGTAGGGCTTGGGGATGAAGTCGTTGGCCCCGGCCGACAGGGCCTCGGCCCACTTGCGGCGGTCGGTCTCGGCCGACAAAAAGACGATGGGCACGTCGCGAAGGCCGGGCAGGGCGCGGATGCGGCGGATGGTCTCGATGCCGTCCAGGCCCGGCATGACGAGGTCAAGGAGGATCAGGTCCGGCCGGCCGGCCTCGGCCAGGGCCACGGCCGTTGCCCCGTCCTCGGCCTCCACCACCTCGAAGCCGAAAAGCGACACCACGTGCCGCTTGATCACTTCCCGGAAGATGTCGTTGTCGTCGGCGATGAGCACCCGCGTCATGGCTGGCCGCGTCCTTTGTTACAGACCGTTGCAACCGTCCGTCCTGGACGTTTGCAACCTCGCAGCGGTTAGGCAAGGCCCAACCGTTGCCCACGGCTGCTTCGCAACCGGCGGGCCCTTCCGGCCCGGGGAGCCTGTTTGGCGACAGGCTGCGAAACCGCCGTCTACCGGGGCATCAGGACGTAGGCCCTGGCCGTGCCCTTCATGAGGCCGGCCTGGTGGGCCGCCTTGTCGCCCGGGCCGAGGTACAGGTCGAAGTGGTTGCCGCGCATGCAGCCCGTGTCCTGGGCCATGACGAAGCCGGTGAACCGCTCCGGGGCCGGGCCGGGATAGCCGGGCAGGTCGCCGTCCACCACCATGAGGGTGCCGTAGGGCACGAATCCCGGGTCCACGGCCACGCTGGCGCGCGGGGTGACCGGCACGCCCATGGCCCCGACCGGCGGGGTCTGGGAGGCCTTGAAATAGATGTAGCTCGGGTTGCTGGAGAGGTACTCCCGGATCTGGCCGGGGTTTTCCTCCAGGAACCGGCGGATGCGCTGCATGCTCATCTCTTCCTCGGGAAAACAGCCCCGGTTGACCATGACCCGGCCCACGCCCACGTAGCGGTGGCCGTTGTTGCCGTCGAAGAGGGCGTAGACCGTGGAGCCGTCCTCCACGTAGCGCAGCTTGCCCGAGCCCTGGATGTGGAGGAAAAAGACCGCAATGGGGTCCTTGGCGAAACCGAGTTCCAGGCCCTTGCCGCGCAGGGCCCCCTTGTAGTCGATGGCCTCGCGGCTGTGCTTTTTGCCGAGGCTGCCGGGATTGCGGTAGATGGGCCAGACGTAGGGGCCGCGCTCGGTCCGCGAGACCTCGATGGTCGGCTCGTAGTAGCCGGTCAACAGGGTGTCGGATTCAAGCGGCACCCATTTGAAGTACTTGGACAGCACGGACGGGTCGCGGTCCAGTTCCGGCAGGATGCGGCGGAAGGTGGCCAGGGCCTGGTGGAGCTGGCCCCAGGTCAGCCGGGCCTCGCCCCGGTCCACGGCCAGGGCGGCGGCCGGTTTCCGGGCCGCGTAGGCAATGGAGCGGTCCACGGCCGGGGCCAGGGAGGCGAAGCTTGGGATCTGCTGGCTGGCCGGGGTCAGGCGGGACGGCCAGGGGGCGGCGACATTGGCCGGGGGCGCGGGCGCGGCCGGCGGCGCGGGACGGCCGGCCTGGCCGGTCGGGCTCGCGGGGGTTGGAGCCTTTTCCACGCCGGTGCAGCCGGCGAAAAAGACCAGGGCCAGGAGGCAGGCCAAGCCGGCCAGGGCGCGGGAACGAAGGGAGTTGGGGCGGTTCATGGCCGGGCTATAGCGCGGCCCCGAAACGATGGCAACGCGGCCCCGGCCGGGCCTTGGGACCGGGCCGGGGCCAGGTGCGGTCAATAATTCAGGATGCGGTCGGCGGCGAGCATCTGGGCGTACAGAAATTCCATGTTCGACAGGACCACCGGTGCGCTGGCTTCCACGCCGTGGATGCCCAGGCACTTCCCTCAGGCGGCCAGCCTGCCGTCGCTGAGGCCAAAAAGCTTGGCCTGGGCGGCAATGGGAAAGGCCTCGCTGTCGCCCCGGTACAGGTCCACGGCCGGGCCGTTCAAAAAGATGGTCACCTCCTCGCCCTTTTCGAGCAGGAAGTTGCCGAACCGCACCGCGTTCCACTTGATTTCCGGGTCCGCACTGGAAAGGACGATGAGTATTTGCATTCCTGATGCCTCCATGGGGTTAGCATAGAAAAATCCGATGCAACGGGCAACGCAAAGCCGCCCGGGAGGAGGCTTGCGGACACGGCTCGGCGCGAGGGGGAACGGGAACCCGACGGAGCGGGTTCCCGGAACGGCTACGGCAGCGGGTGCGTGCGGGCGTAGGCCAGGAGGTCCTCGTAGATCTGCTGGCAGGTGGCCACGGGCACGTCCGGGGCGTGGAGGACCGTCGGCCGCTCGGTGGAGAAAAGCGCGGCCCAGGGCTTGTGCTGCAACTCCTCCCAGGCCCCGTAGCGGCCGTAGCTGATGACGCCCTGGACGGTCATCAGGCGCAGCTCGAAGGATTCGTAGCCCATGGGGTCGAGGAGCGTCTGGGGCCGGCTTTCGTGGAACGGCCCGGCCTGGGCGGAAAAGTAGAACCAGCCGCCGATCTGGATGTCGCCGAACCAGCGGTCCCCGTCCGGGAGCCTGTCCGTTTCCATGAGAAGCGTCCTGAAATCCTCGGCCATGCCGTCCTCCTTGGCGCAGTGTGGCCGGTGTGTAGCCCGGAGGACCGGGCCGGGTCAATCGGCGGCGTGGTTGGAGCGGGAAAGCAGGAACTTGAAGACCGTGGACACATACCGGCCCGACACCGCGTCGGGCAGGGGAAAGCGGGGCAGGGGCCCGTCGCCGAGGGAGCCGGCCAGGGCCAGGAGGGCCTGGCGCGACAGGGCGGAGAGGCCCGGCTCCAGGGTCCGCTCCCACAGGGCGGCGGCGGCCTCGGCCGGCACGCCGGACAGCAGGCAGACCAGGGGGCGGTGGGCGAAGATCCGGCAGGCCCCGTCGCGCGACAGGGGACAGAGCCGGTCCCAGGACGACAGGCAGTGGGGGCTGCCCTCGCCGTAGAGGGCGGCCAGGCGGGCGGCCTCCCGCGAGGCCAGGGCCGCGTCCTCGATGACCGCCAGCCGGGTTTCGCTCGGCAGGTCCAGGTTGACGCGGTGGGCGACGTGGACGGCCTCGATCAGGGACAGGGTCACGGGCCGGCGGCAGCACAGGGCGTGGTCCCGGCCGCAGCGGGGCAGGCCCTTGGCCGCCTGCCGGGCCGCGGCCACGAGTCCGGCGTAGTCGCTTACAAACGGGGACAGGTCGACCAGGCGTCCGGTCTCCAGGCGGGGCTCGCGCACGGTCAGCCTGCCGGCCGCCTTGCCGTAGCGGCGCACGGTGCGCCACTGGTCGAAGCTGGCCGGCTTGGCCCGCAGGGGCCGCAGGACCTTGGCCGCCTGCCAGTGGCCGAGTCCCCGGCGCAGCAGGTAGGCGTTCAGGACCGTGCCGGTGCGGCCGATGCCGTGGCGGCAGTGGATCAGCACCTTCTTGCCCAGGTACACGGCCTCGTCGAGCCAGGCCAGGGCCTTTTCCAGGGCGGCCAGGTCCGGGGCCTTCTCGTCCGGGATGGGCAGGTAGCGGACCTCGAACCCGGCGGCGGCCTCGATGTCGTGGAGGTCGCAGAATTCGGCGCACAGGTTGAGGATGGCCGTGACGCCCTGGGCCCGCAGGGAGTCGAGCTGCTCGTGGGACATGGGCGCGCCGCCGACGGCCAGGTGGTCGGTCACCCAGGTCAGGGGATAGGCGTGGTCGGCGGGCATGGCGGCTACCGGTCCGTGCGCTTGAGAAAGGCGTCCACCCAGGCGTCGGCCGCAACCGCGTCGGCCAGGCGCATGTCGAGCATGCGGGTGGCGGCCAGGAGGCAGCCGAGCATGGCCAGGCGTTTCTGGACCAGGTGCTCGGGAACCCGGGCCAGGGACGCGTCGAGGAGGTCGCCCGAGGTCCTGACCTCGAAGCCGAAGTGGGCCAGGATGCGGCGGACGCAGTCCAGGCGCAGGGTCCGCTGGTCGTATCCGGCCCCGCCGCCCTTGAACCGGAAATTGACGAAGTTCTGGTTCTCCACCGGGCCGCACAGGGCGTCCACCACGGTGAAGTGGTAGCCGAAGCGGAGCATGACGTGGGCGTAGACGTCGGAGACCACGGCGTAGCTGGCCAGGTGCCGGGAGTCGCCGGCGAAGAGCCCGCCGCTGGTGCGGTCCAGCGCCGCGTCGTCGGTGACGGGCGGCCCTTCGGGCCAGGGCGCGTCGTCGGCGGCCAGCCCGGCCCACAGGGCCCACATGGGCGCGCTTTTGATCTGGTCCGGCCGCAGCTCCTTGTCCCGGAGGGCGGACTCGAACACCCCGCCGCCCAGGTCCAGGAGGTACATGGTCATGGGCAGGTGGCTCTTGATCTTTTTTGCCGAAGTCAGACCCCGGGCGTCCGCGCCGACCAGGGAGAACATTTCGGTCACGGCCTTTTCGTGGGCGAACCGGACGATGTCGTGGAGGGACTTGACGCGGCTGGGGACGAAATCCTTGGAGGCCGGATCGGTGAGGGTCAGGCCGGCGAGCAAGGGCACGAGCCGTTCCAGGCGTTTGGCCACGGGCGAGCCGCCGGCCAGACGGTTGGCGCGGGGCCGGCCCAGGAGGGCCGGCAGGCGGCCGGGATAGACGGCCCCGGCGTCGGCGTCCACGGTCACCTCGGTCCCTTCGACCAGGACCGAGAAGGCGTCGGCCAGGCCGGTGACCACGGGCAGGCCGAGTTCCCGGGCCACGGAGGCGAAGTGTCCGGCCCGGCTGCCGGACACGGCCACCACGGCGGCCAGGCGGTCCGCGACCCGGGTCAGGGCCGTGGGCAGGGTCGGGGTGACCAGGACCGCGCCCGGCGGGATGGCCTCCACGTCGAGGACGGTGGCGGCGAAGACCACGGTCCCGGCCCCGGCCCCGCCCGAGGCCCGGCTGCCGCCCGAGACCAGGGGCGGGACCTCGGGCCGTGACGGCGGCGGGGCCTTGGCCGGACCGGCCGTCGCGGCCTCCACGGCCATGGGCCGGGTCTGGAGGATGGAGAGGCCGCCGTCCGGGCCGAGCACCCATTCCACGTCCTGGGGCGCGCCGGCGGCGGCCTCCAGGGCCAGGCCCATGGCCGCCAGCTTGCGGGCCGCGGCCTCGGACAGGATCGGCGGGGCCAGGGTGTGGCGGTCCAGGAGCGCGTGGGGCGGCCGGCGGGACAGGGCCAGGCGTTCGGGGCAGGCCGCGCCGCCGACCAGGTCCGCGCCGAGGCCGGCCACGGCGTAGGCGGCCATGGGCGCGTCCGCGTCGGCGCTGTCCCGGGTGTAGAGCACGCCCGAGGCGGCGGCCGGCAGCATGGGCAGGTAGAGCACGGCCATGGGGGTCTCCTCGTCGGCGTAGCCGGTCAGGACCCGGTAGGTGATGGCCTTGGCCGCGTACTTGCCGGCCACCACCCGCTGGTAGGCGGCCACGGCGTCCTCGGCGGCCACGTGCAGCAGGCTTTCGTACTGGCCGGCGAAGGAGGCGCGGCCGTCCTCGGCCACGGCCGAACTCCGGGCGGCCAGGAGCACGGGCTGCCCGTCCGGGCCCACGGCCAGCGCCCGGGCGGCCGCGGCCAGGGGCGCGGCCACGTCGTCCGGCACCCTGGCGTCCAGAATCAGGCCGCGGATGGCGGCGGCGGCCTCGGCCAGTTCGTTTGGCCGGGACAGGTCCACCCGGCGCAGCCACCGGTCGATCTTCGGCCGCAGTTCGCAGGCTTCGACGAAATAGCGGAAGGCCCCGGTGGTGACCACGAAGCCGGGCGGGACCCGGATGCCGGCCATGCCGGCGGCCCGGGCCAGGTTGGCGGCCTTGCCCCCGGCCCGGGCCGCGTCCCCGGCCACTTCGGCCAGGGGGGCCACAAAGGGCGGGGCCATGTCCCCGGCCGGCACGTCGAGGGCCATCTGGACGTAGAAGTCGATCTTCTTGGCGTATTCCGGAAGGTCGAGGTGGCGGGTCGGGGAGAGGCGGGTCAGCCGGGCCACCAGTTCCTCCACCGAGGTCCGCAACCGGCGGGTCAGGTGGACCACCCTGGCCCAGTCCACGGCCACGGCTCCGTAATGGACGTCCTCGATGGCCGCGATCAGCTCCAGGCAGGCGTCGTCAAAGCGCAGAAGCTCCCGGAAGGCGTTGTACTTCTCCCGCAACAGCACGCCCGGGGCGAAGACCTGGTAGGTCCAGCGTCGGAACAGTTCCTTGGAAAACACGATTTCTCCGCGCTCAGCCGTTCCCGGCCCCGGCCAGGGCCTCCTCGACCTTGCGTTCGAGCTCTTCCTTGTCGATGGGCTTGACGCAGTATTCGCAGGCCCCCAGCCGCACCGACTCCCGGGCCGTCTCCAGGGTCGGGTAGCCGGTCAGCATGATGACCCGGGTGGCGGGGGAGCGTTTCTTGATCTCCTCCAGCACTTCCACGCCGCTGAGTTTCTTGAGCTTCATGTCGAGGATGGCCAGATCCGGTTTCTTCTTGGCCACGTGGGCCAGGGCCTCCTCCTCCTCGGTGAATACGCCCACCGTGTGGCCCTTGCGCTCCAGGATGCGCTT
The DNA here is from genome assembly GCA_964539435.1 of uncultured Desulfovibrio sp. Lineage (GTDB taxonomy): Bacteria > Desulfobacterota > Desulfovibrionia > Desulfovibrionales > Desulfovibrionaceae > Solidesulfovibrio. Next base: position 6,223 of record CAZIJE010000048.1, on the reverse strand, counting down.
GATGACCACGCCGGCGTCGATGACGTCGTCGAGCACGATGATGGCTGCCATGGGCGTTATCCCTCCACGGGATCGGCGGGTTTCGGGCCGCCGAGGGTTTCTTCATGATCCAGGGGCAGGTCCACGGTGAAGACCGTGCCCGGGCCGGCCGGGTCGCCGGGGCGGGCGGGGTGGGCGGCGTCGAAAAAGCCGAGGGGCACCGGGCTCTGGACCCCGATGGAGCCGCCGTGGTCGTTGATGATGCCGAAGGAGACCGAGAGCCCGAGGCCGGTGCCCTGGCCCACGGGCTTGGTGGTGAAAAACGGGTCGAAAATGCGGCTTCGGGTCTCGGCCGGGATGCCGGGCCCGGTGTCCGCGAACCAGGCCGTGACCTTCTGGTCGGCGGCGAAAAGCCGCGAGCGGACAAGGACCGTGCCGCCGGCGCGGCCCAGGGCGTCGCGGGCGTTGGCCAGCAGGTTGATCCAGACCTGCTTGAGCTTTTCCGGGTCGCCGTAAATGATGGGCATCCGTTCGTCCAGGTCCGTGACGATGGCGGTCTTGTCCAGGGAAAAGGCGTGCCGCACCAGGCTCACGGCCTCCATGAGGGAATTGTTGAAACACATTTCGATCTTGGCGCTCTCGGCCTGCCGGGAGAAGCCGAGCAGGTCGGCCACGATCTTCCGGCAGACCTTGGCCTGTTTCTCGATGGTTTGCAAATCCGCGTGGATCTGGCTTTCTGGAGGCACGTCCTCCTGGAGGAGCTGGGCGTAGCCGAGGATGACGCCCAGGGGCGTGTTGATCTCGTGGGCCACGCCGCCGGCCAGCTTGCCGATGGATTCCATCTTCTGGGACTGGATCAGCTGCTCCTGGAACTGCTTGAGCTGGGTCACGTCGCGGGCCGTGCGCAAGAGCCCGATGGACCGGCCGGCCGCGTCGAGGATGGGCACCCGGACCACATGGAGCCAGACCGTGGCCCCGTCCCGGCGCAGGGCGACCTCCCGGTCGCTCTGCCGGCCGGTTTCGAGGACCAGCCTGTTCTCGGCGTGCATGGCCGCGCCCTCGTCGGCCGGAAAGACCTCCTCGTCCGTGGCCCCGACAATGGCGGCCGCCTCCCGGCCGACAAAGGCGGCAAAGGCCCGGTTGACGGCCAGGTAGGAGAGGCGCTCGTCCAGCAGGCAGACCAGGTCGGGGGTGGCGTCCAGGGTGGTGCGCAACAGCCGCTCCTGGCGGGACAGGACCCGCTCGGCCTGGCGCAGTTCGTCGAGGTGGGTCTTGAGCGAAACGGCCATGACGTCGAAGGTCTCGGCCAGGTCCTGGATTTCGTCGCCCTTGTGCTCGCGGTAGACCGGACAGGCGCGGCAGGACTGGGGGGCTTCGCCCCGCTGGTCGGGCGAGGCGGTCAGCCAGCAGCGGCGGTCGCGGTCGCCGTGGGACGGGCAGGCGGTCTTGTCGCAGTCCAGAAGGGTGGAGCAGGCCTGCTCCACCCCCGGGCCGGTGCGCAGGTCCAGGTTGCCCTTGACCACCTCCTCGGCGTGGGCCCGCAGGCGGTTGATCCGTTCGGTGACGCGGCGGGCGAAGAGCGTGGACGGGGCCAGGGCGGCCACCATGGCCAGGGCCGAGTAGAAGACGATCATCAAAGCCAGGCGGTCGGCGGCGGCCTCGGCCTTGGCGCGCGACAGCCCGATGCGGGTCGTGCCGAAGGGCGTGCCCACGATGACCACGGGCGCGGCGAAGTCGTCGATCAGCTCCCGGCCGGTGTCCAGGAGGCGGACCCGGGGCGCGTCGTCCTCCGGGGCGTTGGCCGCCTTGAGCTCCACGGGGAAGCCGTCCGCGAAGGTATGGACCAGGACGTGGCCGTCGCGGTCCTGGATGAAGGCGTAGACGATGTCGTCGACGCGCTTCAGTTCGTCGACCATGTTTTTGAGGCGCAGGAGGTCCAGGGACAGCATGGGGTCGGAGACCCGCATGGCCAGGTTCTCGGACAGGACCAGGCCGCGCTTGCGGGTCTCGGCCCGCAGCGACTCCGCGGCCGCCCGCCAGGTCAGGTAGGCCAGCGGGATGGTGATCAGCCCGACGATGAGCACGATGCCGCAGTTGATCTTGGTGCGGAAGCTCAGGCGCGACAGGCGGGGCGGCCGGATCATTCGCCGTCCTCGATGGCGTCGAGGCCGAGCTTTTCGACCAGGGTCCGGACCGAAGCGTAGTCGGCGTCGTCGGCCGGGATGATGCCGCGCATGCCGGCGGTCTGGAGGATCACGGCATGGTCGGGCCGGGCGGCGGTCAACTTGAACATGGCCTCGGCCAGGCGGCCCGTCACCTCGGGCGAGAACCCGGCCCGGGCAGCGTAGACCCAGCCGGGATAGGCCTTGCTTTCGGCCAGGATGCGGATCTGGTCCAGGTCGATCTTGCCGCGCAGGATCTCAAGCGTGCCGTCGCGGATGGAGCCCAGGTCGCAGGTGCCGGCAAACACGGCCATGACCACCTTTTCCTGCTTGCCGCCCGGCCCCGGGGCAAAGGCGATTTCCGCGAAGTCCCGGCGGCGGATGCCGTGGTCCAGGAATTCGCCCAGGGCGTAGAGGTAGCCTCCGGCCGAGGTGGGGTCCACGGCCATCCACCGTTTGCCCCGGCAGTCGGCCAGGGTCTGCAGGGCCTGGTTGTCGCGGCGGCAGATGATCTGGCTGCGGAAGTTGGGCTTGCCCGAGGGCTCGATGATGCGGGCAAAGGCCCTGGCTCCGGAACGGGCCATGCGGATGTAGGCGAAGGGGTTGGAAAACGAGATGTCGATCTCCCCGCGCTCGACCATGCGGATGTGTTCCTCGAAGGTGTCGGGGAAGATCTGGCGCAGGGTCAGGCCCGTGGCCCGGCCGAGGTAGTCCAGAAGCAGGCGGTGGCGTTCGTAGGAGACGGTGTGGGCGTACTGGGGAAGGTAGGCGTAGGTGACGGCCTTTTGGGGCAGACGCGGGGCCGGCTCCTCGCGCCGGGAGAGGTCCACGCGCCGGGCCTCCTCGTCCCGGTCGCAGCCGGACAGGACCGGCAGAAGGAAAAGACTGGCCAGAAAATCGCGTCGCCGCATGACCCTCCCCTGTGCGTTGCCGGCCAAGGCTACGCCACTTCGTCGGGACTGAAAAGCATGGTCTAGCCGAAGGGGGAAGGCGGCAGGTCCGAGGGCGGGGCGGCCCGGGGCGGCTTTTGGGCCGGCAGCAGGCGCGCCAGGCCCCACTGGGCCAGGAGGTAGAGGGGGATGAAAAAGGCGGCCGGTCCGGCGGCGTCGCCGACCAGGGGCAGGGGCACGCCGGAAAACCGCCAGCTCGCCCAGGCCAGGGCGGCGCAGGCCGGCCACAGCAGGGCGGCGGCCCGGCCGGCGGCCAGGGCCATGGCGTTGCCGTAGGCCTCCCGGGCCAGCCGGTTGGAGGCCTGGTAGGCGGTCCGGTCCCTGGCCTGCAAGGCCCGAAGCGACAGTTCGTGGTGCTTTCTGGCCTCGCCCTCCTCCCGATCGCGCCGGCCGCGCTGGAGGCGGGACAGCCCGGCCACGCAGGCCCGGCCGACCACGGCGCTTGCGACCGCGAGCACCGTCATGCCGCACAAAAACCCCAGCGCCGGGTCGGCGGGAAACCGAAACGGCGCGATGAGCAGGGCGTCCAGGACCAGAAAGGCCTTGAGGAAGAGAGTGTCCGGCATAAAAAAAGCTCCCCGCCCGGATACGCCGGGACGGGGAGCCGTGTCCAGCGGACCGGGCCTAGACGCCGGGCAGCTTGTAGTTGAAGAAACCGGCCAGCAGGTAGCCGACGCCGACGTACAGGGCCAGCACGATGAAAAGGCGCTTGAGCCAGACGTCGGAGAAGTACTTGGAGGTCAGGGGGCCGATGATGGAGCCGACGGCCACGCCGGCCATCTCCAGGCCGATGAAGTGCCACTCGATGGGCGTGCCCTTGCCGAGGAGCGTGATGATGCTCGTGACCATGCCGACGAGGACGGCCAGGGCCGAGGTGCCGGCGGCCAGATACATGGGCAGCTGAGTGACGCTGGTCAGGAACGGCACGAGCAGGAAGCCGCCGCCGACGCCGAGGAAGGCGGCCACGGCCGAGATGACCACGCCGCCCAGGAACGGGATCAGCGGATTGAACTTGAACGGCACGCCGTAGAAGGTGAAGGCGCAGGTGGTCAGGGTGAACTCGGTGATGTGCAGGCCGACGCAGGATTCGTCCACGGTTTCGCCGCACTTGATCTTCTTGGCCGCGTCCTCGAAGGCCCGGGCGGCCTTTTTGGCGGTCTGCTTCTTGGACTGGCCGGCCGGGGTGGTCTCGTAGAAGAGCCAGGCGCCGAGCAGGAGGACGAACAGGCCGAAGTAGCCCTGGTAGGACTTGAAATCGAGCTTGCCGGCGGACAGCTCCTGGGCGCCCCAGGCGCCGAGCAGGGAGCCGAGGCCGAGGCTCACGGCCAGGGGCAGGACCAGCCGCTTCATCTTGAGGTAGTTAAAGGAGCTGATGGCCGCGGAAAGGCCGACCAGGAACTGGTTGGAGGCCTTGATGGAGTCGGTGACGATCTTGCCGAGGTCCGGGGCGGTCTTCTTGAAGCCGCCGGCATAGGCGCCGAAGCCGAAGACGCTCATGTGGCCGACGCCGGCCATGACGCCGCCGAAGGCGCCGACCGTGGAGAAGATCCAGCCGACCCACACGGCCCAGCAGAAGGCCACGATGGGGTTGACCACGGGCGCGCCGGGGATGCCGAGAAATCCCAGGGGCTTGGTCGGATCGATCTGTCCGGGCTCGCCGCCCTGGGGGGCCTTGGCGATGGCGTCCGAGAGTTTGTCGGCAAAGGCCGGTTCGATCCATACGGCCAGGACCGCAAGGGCCAAAAGCCCCAGGGGCAGGGTCAGCTTCCAGTTTTTCACCAGGGGCCTCCTTGGGTTGCGGGGGAGTTGATGCGGTGGCGGCGGCGGCACCGTGCCGGCCGTCGCAACACCGTGCCCGGGGCGCGGACCGGGACGGTTGCGGCAAGGCGGAGAACGCGTTCCGGCCCGCCGCACGGTCCTTGCGCACCATCTGTTCCTGTGCGCCGCCGGCCCATGGCCGACGCGTCGCACACTGCCGGGGTCACGGTTGCAGGATAGAGCATCGGCCCTTGCAAATGTCAAGAATGACTTGCATTCGTTCTGTTTTTCGCAAAACTTTCCCGAAAAGCCGGGCCCGGGCCGTCCAAAAGGGACGGGAGATTGTTCTTTTTTTCACAAAGTCAGGCGTTAAAAAAGGGCGTCGCCGTCGCCGGCAACGCCCTTTCCCGGGCTTGGTGGCCCGACAGCCGCTTCATGCCCGAAAGCGGGACGGTTGGCAAGGGCCTGGCGGGCCTGTTTCCTTTTGACCGGCGGCCCGGGCGGCGCTATACCCGGTTCGCCCCGGACCCGGTCCGGGGCCACTTCCCGCCCGTGGAGGCCCCTGTCCATGCTCCCTTTTTTCCGGCCGAAGACCGAAAAGGACCTCGGCGAAAAACTGTTCGGAAAACTCAAGAAGTTCCGCCTGGCGCGCAATGGGGCTTCCGTGACCGTGGCGGGCCGGCTGTTGTCCCTGTACCGCCACGAGGCCGAGCCGGACGGGCTGATGCCGCCCCAGGCCGGGCGGGTGGAGCTTCTGGCCCTGTTTTTGACCCGGGCCGGACGCTTTCTCGTCTACTATGTCGTCTCCTATCCCGAGACCGAGGACATCGCCGGCCGGCAGGAGTATGTCCATGTCTGTCCGGACCTCGACGCGGTGCGGGAGTTTCTCGGGGCCATGCACTACCCCAACCGGTGGCAGTTCGCCGAGGCGGCCCTGGTCCGGGCGGCCCGGACGCTTGGCGCGGGGAAGGGGGGGGCGGCGTCCGACGCCGTGGCATCCGCGGACCGTCGGGCGGCCGGCGCCCCGGTGGTGTCCGACGGCCCGGACGGTTCGGCCCTGGCCGACGCCCCCGGCGAGACCGCGCCGTCCGCTTCCGGGCGACTGACCCCGGAACGCGCGACCGACGGGCCGGCCACGCCGCCGACGCCGGGTTCCTGACGCCCTCCGGGCGGCGTCCCCGACGCTTGGATGCTTCTTTCCGATGCTTTGATGGAGCAGGGTCCCGACCGGAACGCCTGTGACTGAAACGTCCGCCGCGGCCAAGATGCCTCGCGCGGCTGATGCTCACCCCCCCCTCGTTTCGAAGGGGGGCGCGGGGGGAAACGCTTTTCCAAAGCGGTTCCCCCCGCCGCTTCTCATCCGCGTTACATCTG
>CAZIJE010000047.1:0-25288 GCA_964539435.1 uncultured Desulfovibrio sp. | reverse complement strand
GGGGTGACCCCCTCCCGGCCGCCGGAGGCATTCTTTCTCTTGCTTGACGATCAGGCGGGAACGGTCGCCGTGGACGCGGCCGTATCCGCGTGAACATTGACGGCCAGGGCTTCGGCGGCCTCGTATTCTGCGACGAGGCTGTCCATGAGCTCGGCCACGGGCATGATCCGGTCGACGCGCCAGGCGTTTTTGCCGGCAAAGGCGAAGCCGTGGTGGAAGCGGCCTTTTTTGGCGTTGGCCAGGGCGAGGGTGATGCAGTAGGGCGCTTTTTCGTAGTCGCAGGTGTGGATGCAGCGGTAGGGGCAGCGGGACGGCGTTTTTTCGCCGCTGGCCGCCTGGTCCAGGAATTCGTTGTGGATGGCGCGGCCGGGCATGCCGACCGGGCTTTTGATGATGACCACGTCTTTTTCGGTGGCGTCGATGTAGCTCTGCTTGAACTTGGCGTCGGCGTCGCATTCGTTGGTGGCCACGAAGCGGGTCCCCATCTGGACGCCGGCCGCGCCGAGCCCGATGAACCGGTGGATGTCGGCCCCGGTGTAGACGCCGCCGGCGGCGATGACCGGAATGGGGCGGCCGTTGGGGGCGGTGTAGGGACGCACGCCTTCGACAACGTCGGAAACGAGCTTTTCCAGGGCAAAGGCCGGATCGTCGATCTGCTCGGGTTTGAAGCCCAGGTGTCCGCCGGCCATGGGGCCTTCGACCACGAAGGCGTCGGGGGTGCGGTCGAAGCGGGACAGCCACTTTTTGCAGAGGATGACGGCCGCTCTGGCCGAGGAGACGATGGGCACGAGTTTGGTCTTGGACCCTTCGGTCAGGTAGGCGGGCAGGTCGAGGGGCAGGCCGGCGCCGGAAAAGATGGCGTCCACGTTTTCCTTGATGGCCGTTTTGACCAGATCCGCGAAGTTGGCCATGGCCACCATGATGTTGACGCCGAGGGCGCCGGTGGTGGCGGCCCGGGCGGTCCGTATCTCGCGGGCCAGGGAGCGGTTGTTGGCGTCAATGTAGTTGGAGGAGAAATCCGACTCGTTCATGCCGATGCCGGCGGCGGAGATGACGCCGAAACCTCCGGCCGCGGCCACGGCGGAGGCCAGGCCGGAAAGGGAGATGCCGACGCCCATGCCGCCCTGTATGACGGCCCGGGGAATGAACAGGTCGCCGATGGTTAAGGATGGAAACGACAAGAGGGCTCCGAAAGGTTGAATTGGTGCGGGATTGCCTGTCCTGCTCGCGGCGGGACAGTCACGACAGGCCGCCCGGCTTTCCTGAGACGCCGGAAAGGCAGTTTGCAGCCTGGCGGGAGAAGAACCGTGCTCCACAGGGAGCGCCCGGTCCATGCGGTCTGTAGCCCATCCCGGCGAGAACGCGTCCAGGCGAAGTGTCCTGCGGGAATCATTTGAAATTTTTTTTTCGTTAAAAGGGAGCGAAATAGGTACGACATAATGGCTGATTTGGCAATGGCGCATTTGCGGCGCCTGGCCTGGCCGGGAACGAAGCGGCCGTGGGCGTTTGCCGCCGGAAAACCGGACGCATGGAACAGCTTGGCCGGGGCCGGCCAGGGGGCGCGAGGCGGTCAGGCCGGGGACTGCGAGGCGCGGCAGGAGCCGTGATCCGTGGAGGCGGCCGGACAAGCGGGGCGAAGCGCTGGAGCATCCGGCTGGGCGGGCCGGTAGGCGGGGGTGGAGTGCGGCCCGCTTGTCGCGGATTTCCTGAGCGGCGTTGGCGTTGTTGCTTTGTGGCGGCGCGACTTTGTGAAGGAAAATGCATGTGCGGGCGTGGTGGTGCATTTCCCAGACGCGTTTCGTGTCTGGGCGACGGAACCGCGAATTTTCCATCGCCTGGGCTATTTTTTTGGATGTCTTTTTATTCGAGCAGGTTGCCTGCTTTGAAGGCGGCTGGCCGGGACGAGGGAGCAAGTTTCTCCAGGCCGTGGTCTGGCGTACGGCCGGCCGGTATGGTACGCATCGGTAACTTTTCTCTCTTGACCGCCGCAGGGGAAGGTGTTTATAAGCGTGCCGCCTGTCGTGACACGGTTTTTAATAAACATAACACGGTCGGCGCGGTTGCTCCTTGAAAAATATCATGTGAGACATGGTGCGGCGCGGCGCTGCAGGAGTATGTCGGCGCAACTCGTGAAAAAAGGCGCGCGGGTTGACGGGTCGAGGACTTTGTCGCAGGCTAAGGCCTGTGGGATTGGAAAGGCGTTGCAGGACAAGCGCAATGCCACGACGCAGAACACCGTGTTTGAAAACAAAGTAAGAATAGATTTTGAATGTCGGCGACCATATCCGTCGTAGTCTTTTTGCTTGTAGATGTGCCTGAAGGAAGATTTTGTTTTTTAGTACAGTGGTGGGCAAGAAAAAAAGCTTGTTTGAATTTTTTTATGAAAGCCAGTGTAGTCTAGGGTGTCGCTATTGTAGCGTGCATGGTACGCAATGCGCGCGTTCAAGCGTCGTTTGCGGCGGGTGGTAAACGGATTTCCCGGCAAGGGGAACACAGCGGGGCGCGTATGAACGAAATGTATCTTGGCCAGGTCGCCTTCGTCTTTTATGCCCTGATCGTCCTGGCCGGCGGCATGCTCGCCGTCGGCGCGGCCGGTCTGGTCAGGGCCATGCTCGGGCTCGTGGTCTCCCTGTTCGGCGTCGCCGGCCTCTATCTTCTGCTCCTGGCCGAATTCGTGGCCCTCATGCAGATCCTGATCTATGTCGGCGCCGTCACCATCCTGATGTTTTTCGCCATCATGCTGACCCGGGCCTCGGCCGAGGGCGGCGAGGCCGAGGGGCCCGGGCTCGCCGGCAGCCTGCGGGCCATCCCCGCCTTCCTGGTCCCGGCCGGCCTGCTCGTGCCGTTTCTCGCCATCTACGGCGCGCCCGGGTTCTCCACTCCCAAAAACGTCGGTCCCGAACAGCTCGGCGCGGGCCTGCTCGGAGCCTACACCCTGCCGTTCGAGCTGATCTCCGTGGTGCTCCTGGCCGCCATGGCCGGAGCCGTCCTGCTGGCCTTTGAAAAGCGAGGCGCCAAATGAATCCGCTGCTCTCCTATCAGGTGGTGGCCGTGCTGCTTTTGTGCCTGGGGCTCTACGCCCTGGTGGCCCGGCGCACGCTGATCGGCATGCTCATCGGCGTGGAGCTGATGTTAAACGGCGCCGGGCTCTCCATCGTGGCCGCCGCCCAGCTGACGCCCATGGACGCGGTCCTCGGCCAGCTCGGCGCGCTCCTGGTCATGGGACTGGCCGCCGCCGAGGCCACCCTGGTCCTGGCCATCGTGCTGGTGGTTTCCAAACGCTTCGGGGACGCGACGTCCGACGCCCCGAGCGAACTCAAGGGGTAGTCCATGGCCGTCGCCGCACACACCATCGAGAGCGCCCGGGTCCTTGCGCCCCTGGTCGTCACCTTTCTGGCCCCGTTCGCCCTGTGGCTTTTGCGCAAGAACCAGGATCTGCGCGAGGCCGTGTCCTTCGCCGCCGCGGCCATGTCCTTCGCCGCGGTCGTGTCCATGGTGCCGGGCGTCCTGGACGGAGGCGTGTGGACCTACCGTCTGGTCACCTTCTTCCCCGGCGTCTCCATCAGCTTCGCCGTGGACGGGCTGTCGCTGATTTTCGCCATTGTGGCCACGTTTCTCTGGTTTTTCGCCACCAGCTACAACATCGGCTACATGCGGTCGTTAAACGAGCACGCCCAGACCCGCTACTACTTCTGCTTTGCCGTGGCCATCTTCGGCGCGGTCGGCGTGGCCTTTTCCGGCACCATCGCCACCCTCTACCTCTTCTACGAGGTCATCACGGTCTTCACCTATCCCCTGGTCGCCCACCACCAGGACGCCGAGGGCTTCCACGGGGCGCGCAAGTACCTGGTCTACCTCATGGGCACGAGCAAGCTCTTCCTGCTCCCGGCCATGATCCTGACCTATGTCCTGTGCGGCACCCTGGACTTCAACCTGACCGACATCGCGCGCGGCATGTTCCCGCCCGGGGCCGACCCCAAGCTCGTGACCATCACCTATTTCCTGTTCCTTTTCGGCCTGGCCAAGGCGGCCATCATGCCCCTGCACAACTGGCTGCCCTCGGCCATGGTCGCCCCGACCCCGGTCTCGGCCCTGCTGCACGCCGTGGCCGTGGTCAAGGCCGGCGTCTTCTCGGTCTCGAGGATCATGCTGTCGTGCTTCGGCGTGGACCTCCTGGCCAGCCTCGACCTCGGCATCATCACCGCCTACCTGGCCGCCTTCACCATCGTCGTGGCCTCGATCATCGCCTTGACCAAGGAGGACCTCAAGGCCCGGCTGGCCTATTCCACGGTCAGCCAGCTCTCCTACGTCATCATCGGCGTGGCCATGCTCTCGCCCCTGGCCGTCAAGGGCGGGCTCCTGCACATCGCCAACCACGCCTTTGCCAAGATCACGCTCTTTTTCGCGGCCGGCGCCATCTACGTGGCCACGCACCTCAAGAAGATCCCGCTCATGGACGGGGTGGGCCGCAAGCTCCCCTTCACCTTCGGGGCCTTTGCCGTGGCCTCGCTGTCCATGATCGGCGTGCCCCCGGTCTGCGGCTTCGTCTCCAAGTGGTACCTGGTCAACGGTGCGCTCTCCATCCACCAGAACATCCTGCTCCTGGCGCTGTTGGCCTCCACGCTCTTAAACGCCGGCTACTTCGTGCCCGTGGTCTACAGGGCCTTTTTCCGGCCTCCGGCTGCGGGCGTGGACCATTCGCACTTCAAGGAAGCTCCCATGGTCATGGTGGTGCCGCTTTGCCTGACGGCGCTTATTTCCGTCACCCTGGGCCTTTTCCCGGGCATCTTCACCGCGTTCGTGGATGCCTTCGGCAGGTTCTAGCGCGGACCGGCCGCGCCGCCGACGGCGCGTGGTCCTGGAAACGAAGGAAAGCCCGGCCGGCCCAGAGGGGACCGGGCCCGGGCAAAGGGAAGGAAGGAGGACGCCATGCGGGAACCGCAATCGCTCGGGGACTGGCTGGACCGGGCCAGGGACAACGCCCGGACCTGGAAAAAGGCCCTGTTCATCGTCCTGGCCGCCCTCGTGGCGCTCAATGTCGTGATCACTCCCCACCACCCGCACTTTGCCGGCGAGGGCCTGCCCGGCTTCTGGGCCGCCTTCTCCCTGGCCGCGGCCGTGGCCATGGTCGTGGTGCTCAAAAAGATCGTCTACCCCATGCTCGCCCGTCCGGAGGATGACAATGGCCGGCCTTGAACAGCTGACAGGCTTCCACTTCCTGCACCCGTCCATCGGCTTCCTGGCCCTGGCCCTGGTCATGGCCTTTTTGAAAAACGAGCACTACCAGGCCTGGCGCTGGTTGCTGCTGGCCCCGCCCGTGGTGGCCATCGCCTCGGTGGTGGCCCTGACCATGGGGCCGGACGGACCGCGCGACCTGGCTTCGCTCCAGTACCTGGGCCAGACGCTGCGCCTCGGCCGGGTGGACGCCCTGGCCCTGGTCTTCGCCCACGTCTTCGCCATCCAGTCGCTCATCGGCTTCATCTACGCCCTGCACGTGCCGGACCGGGGCCAGCACATGGCCGCCTGCCTGTACGTGGCCGGCGGGTTCGGCTGCGTCTTCGCCGGGGACTACCTCACGCTGTTCATCTTCTGGGAGATCATGAGCATCGGCTCGGTCTTCCTGGTCTGGCTGCGGCGCACGCCCCAGTCCACGGCCGCCGGCTTCCGCTACTTCCTGTTCCACATCTTCGGCGGTCTGTTCCTGCTCGGCGGCCTGCTCCTGCGCCACGCCGCCATCGGCACCTTCGCCTTCACGGCCGTGGCCCCGGACGCGGCCCGCTACTTCGACTACATCATCCTGATCGGCTTCCTGGTCAACGCCGCCTTCGTGCCCCTGCACGCCTGGCTGCCCGACGCCTATCCCGAGGCCACGGTCACGGGCGCGGTCTTCATGAGCGCCTTCACCACCAAGACGGCCGTCTACGTCCTGGCCCGGGGCTACGCCGGCTTCGAGATCCTGGCCATCGGCGGCTGCGTCATGTGCCTCTACGGCGTCTTCTACGCGACCATCGAGAACAACGCCCGCCGCATCCTGTCGTACCACATCGTGTCCCAGGTCGGGTACATGGTCTGCGGCATCGGCATCGGCACGGCCATGACCCTGGACGGGGCCTGCGCCCACGCCTACGCCCACATCCTTTATAAGGGCCTGCTGTTCATGGGCGCGGGCTGCCTGCTCTACGCCGCCGGCACGGCCAAGCTGACCGAGCTCGGCGGCCTGGCCTCGCGCCTGCCCCTGGTCATGATCGGCTACATGGTCGGGGCAGTGTCCATCTCGGGCATGCCGCTTTTCAACGGGTTCGTCAGCAAGACCATGACCATCGCCGGCGCGGCCGAGGCCCACCGGACCTGGCTGGCCCTTGGCATGGAGCTGGCCGCGGTCGGCACCTTCCTTTCGGTCGGCATCAAGCTCCCGTACTTCGCCTTCTGGGCCAAGCCCAAGAGCCAGGTGGAGCTTAGGCCCATTCCCTGGAACATGTACCTCGGCATGGGCATCTCGTCCTTTCTGTGCCTGTTTATCGGCCTGTTTCCCCAGACCCTCTACAGGCTGTTGCCCTTTCCCACGGACTACGCGCCCTACACCCCCTGGCACGTGCTCCAGGCCTGCCTGATCCTCGGCTTCACGGGCCTCGGCTTTTACCTGATGCGCAAAATCATCCCGCCGCACCCAAGCCGCAACCTGGACTTCGACTTCCTCTACCGGGCCATTGGCAACGGGTTCGTGAAGCTCGTCAGCGTGCCGGCGGCGGCCATCGACAACGTCTGGACCGATGTCTACGAAAAGATCGGGCTCAAGGCCCTGATCGAGGCCGGGTGGGGCACCAGCGTCTTTGACGGCAAGGTCATCGACGGCGTGCTCGACGGTTCGGCCAGGGGCGTGCGCGAGGGCGGCGGCGCGGCCGTGGCCCGCAGCCAGACCGGGCGGCTCCAGGACTATCTGGCCGCCGCCGTGGCCGTGGGGCTGGCGGTGTTCGCGGCCGTCTGGTTTCTGGCCTAACCCCAAGGCGCCAAAGGGAGCTCTTCATGATGACGCAAAACGGATTCCCGGTGGTGACGGCTCTCATCGTCCTGCCCCTGGCGGCGGCCGTCGCCTTGCTGCTCCTGCGGCGAAGCGAGCGGACCACCCGGCTGGTGACGCTCGCGGCCGGCATTGCCGAATGCCTGCTCGCCCTGCCGCTTCTGTCCTACGCGCCGAACGGCCCGGCCTTCCAGTTCGTGGAGCAGGCCCCGTGGCTGCCGGCCCTGGGCATGACCTACCACCTGGGCGTGGACGGCCTGAGCCTGTACATGATCCTGCTCACCGCGCTCATGCTGCCGCTGTGCGTGCTCGGGTCCTGGACCTACATCAGTAAGCGGGTGACCGAGTTCCACTTCTGTCTGCTGCTCATGACCTCGGCCTGCATCGGCGTGTTCGCGGCCCTGGACTTCGTCCTGTTCTACGTCTTCTGGGAGGCCATGCTGGTTCCCATGTACCTCTTGATCGCGGTCTGGGGCGGGCCCAGACGGCGCTACGCCTCCATCAAGTTCTTTCTCTACACCCTGGCCGGCTCCACGCTCCTTCTGGCCGCCATCGTGGCCTTCCGCCAGGTCGGGGGCTCCTTCTCCATCCCGGAGTTGATGGAGAAGTCCTACTCCTTCCGGTTTCAGTTCTGGGCCTTCCTGGCCATGGCCCTGGCTTTTGCCATCAAGGTGCCCATGTTCCCGTTCCACACCTGGCTGCCGGCCGCCCACGTCGAGGCCCCGGCCGCCGGCAGCGTGCTCCTGGCCGCCATTCTCCTGAAAATGGGCACCTACGGGTTCCTGCGCTTCTGCCTGCCGCTGACCCCGGCCGCCTCGGTCACGGCCGCGCCCGTCATGATCGCGGTCTCCGTCGCCTCCATCCTCTACGGCGGCTTCATCGCCCTGGGGCAGTCGGACATCAAGAAGCTGATCGCCTATTCGTCCGTGGGGCATATGGGCTTTGTGACGCTCGGCATCTTCCTGTTCAGCGTCAAGGGCGTGTCCGGCGCGATCCTCCAGATGCTCAACCACGGCATCACCACCGGAGGCCTGTTCATGATGGTCGGCCTCCTCTACGAGCGCAGCCACAGCCGGGAGATCGGCGACAACCAGGGCCTGGGCAAGTTCATGCCGGCCTTCATGTTCCTCTTCGGCGTCTTTTCGCTCTCCTCCCTGGCCTTTCCCGGCACCAACAGCTTTGTGGGCGAAATCCTGGTCCTGATCGGGGCCTTTGCCGGCAATCCCTGGATCGGCTTCGCGGCCGTGCCCGGGGCCATGCTGGCCGCGGCTTACATGCTGCGGCTGCTCCAGCGCGTCACCTGGGGCGAGCCGTCCTCGTTCAAGAAAGGCTGGTACGACCTCGGCGCCCGGGAGTGGGCCACCCTGATCCCGTTGGCGCTTCTCGTCTTCTACATCGGCCTGGCCCCGGCCCTGGCCATCAGGACCATTGAGCCGTCCATCGAGCGCACCCTTGCCGCCATGCGCGCCAAGAACCAGGCCATGGGCCTGACCGAGGACATGCGGTTTGCCGAGCGCCTGAACCTGCCCGCGCCCCTGACCGTGGTCAGCGCCGCGGACGCCGCCCGCAAGGAGCTTCCATGACCATCTCCATGCTGTTGCCGGAACTGTGGCTCTTGGGCCTGGTCTGCGCCCTGTTCGTCGCCAGCCTGCGCGGCCGCAAATCCGTCATGGCCTGGCTGCCGGCCGCGGCCGGGGCCGGCGTCCTGGCGGCCGTGGCCGGACTGACGGCCCGGGGCGACATCCTCTACGGCACCTACAGGATCGACGCCCTGTCCCAGTTCTTCAAGCTGGTCATCAGCTTCGGGTTTGCCGCGGTGACCGCCATCTCGGTTGGCAGGAAGGACGACAAGGACCTCTCGCCCGACTACTTCATGCTCCTCGGCCTGTCCGCCTGGGGACTGATGCTTTTGGCCTCGGCCGTGGAGCTGGTCACCATGTACCTGGCCCTGGAGCTGTCCTCCTACAGCCTCTACGCCCTGATTCCCCTGCGCGGCCAGGACCGGCGGGCGGCCGAGGCCGGCATCAAGTACATCCTTTTCGGCGCGGCCGTGACCGCGCTGGCGCTTTTCGGCCTGTCCTACATCATGGCCGCCAAGCACACGACCTCCATCGCCGCCCTGGCCGCCACGCCCTGGAGCTTTTCCGAAGCGCCCCTGGCCGTTGTCGGCCTGACCCTCTTTCTGGCCGGCTTTTTCTACAAGCTGGCCCTGTTCCCGTTCCACTTCTGGTGCCCCGACGTCTACCAGGGCACGAAAAACGAGACAGCCGCCTACGTGGCCACCATCCCCAAGCTCGGGGCCGTGGTGGTCCTGGTCCGTCTGGCCGCCTTTCTCACGCCGCACATGGAGCTGACCAACATCCTGGCCGTGCTCGGGGCCGCCTCCATGACCGGCGGCAACCTGGCCGCCCTGGTCCAGCGGGACCTCAAGCGCCTGCTCGGCTTCTCGTCCGTGGCCCACGCCGGCTACATCATGCTCGGCCTGGCCGCCGGATCGGCGGCCGGACTGTCGGCTGCGGCCTTTTACAGCCTGGCCTACATCCTCATGAACCTGGCCGCCTTCTACGTCGTCTGCGCCATGTCCCCGAGCGGCGGCAACCCGAGCCTCGACGACCTGGACGGCCTCTACAGGCGGGCCCCGGCCCTGGCCATGATCCTGGCCGTGGCCGCCTTCGCCCTGGTCGGCCTGCCGCCCACGGCCGGGTTCACCGGAAAGCTCTTCCTGCTCTCCGCCGCCTGGGACCAGGGCTACCACTGGCTGGTCATCGTGGCCGTGCTCAATACCGCCATCTCCATCTACTACTACCTGGGCATGGTGCGCCACGCCTATACCGGCGAATCCGACGCGCCGGCGCTGTCCATTCCCCGGGGATCGCTGGTCTTTGGCGGGGTCCTGGCCGTACTGGTCCTGTTGCTCGGCATGGCTCCGGCCACGCTCTACGATCTGGCGGCCGTGGCCGGCACGCAGTTGCATCCCTGATCTTGATTGTAAAAAAATGATGCTCATGTTCTTGCGACACACGCCAATGCTGCGGCCTGTCCCAGACGTTCCGGAAACGGACGCCGCCTGGGTGTTGCAAGGACTTTCCCGGAGCGGACACGGCTTTGGCCCGAGAACCGGAAGAGGAGGGAAAGGCGGATGGTCTTTACCTGGTTTCAAGCGGCGATACTGATCTTTTTCCTGGGCGGCGTGGCTTTTGCCGCCGGACCGCTCCTTGGTTCGCTCCTCCTGGCTCCCAAGGCCAAGGGCGGGGCCATGGCCGAGGCCTACGAGTGCGGCGTGCCCACCCACGGCGGCACCTGGGTCAAGTTCGGCATCAACTACTATTTCTACGCCCTGATCTTTTTGGCCTTTGAGGTGGACATCCTCTACCTGTTCCCGGTGGCGGCCCTGTACGCCAGGCCCCAGGGACTGGAAGCGGCTGTCAAGTTGCTGATTTTCCTGGCGGTCCTTGCCGCCGCCATCATCTACTTCATGCGTAAGGGAGTGTTCACATGGCCCCGCAGAATCCAGGTTGCGCCCAGGCCGTAAACACGGTCGATCCGGCGCTCATTGCCACGCCCGCGGTCCAGAAGGTCGTGGACGTGTGCCGGGCCATGTCCATCTGGCCCATGACCTTCGGTCTGGCCTGCTGCGCTATCGAGATGATGGCCGTGGGCATGGCCCGCTTCGACATCGCCCGCTACGGGGCCGAGGTCTTTCGGCCCTCGCCGCGCCAGTCCGACCTGATGATCGTGGCCGGCACGGTCAACAAGAAGATCGCTCCGGCCGTGGTCCGCCTCTACGAGCAGATGCCGGCCCCGCGCTATGTCATGGCCCTTGGCAACTGCGCCATCTCGGGCGGCCCGTTCAACATCGAGGGCCAGTACAATGTCGTGGCCGGCGTGGACACCATCATCCCGGTGGACATCTACGTGCCCGGCTGTCCGCCCCGGCCGGAAGCCCTGCTCGAGGGCCTGTTCGCCCTGCAGCAGAAGATCACGGGCAAACGGTGGTGGCAGGTGCCTCAGGGAGGCGAATTATGATCCCGGATTTTGTCTCCAGGCTCGGCGCGGTCTGCACGGCCCCCATGGACTACGCCTCCACCGGCTGCTCCCTGTCCGTGACCCTGACCCCCGAGACCCTCCATGACGCCGTGGCCGTGTGCGACAAGGAAGGCTACCTCCTCGAGGACGTCATGGCCTCGGACCTGGAGGAGGGCTACGAGGTGGCCTACCACCTGAGCCTGCTCGACGGAGCCAACCGGATCGTCCTGCGCCTGATCGTGCCCCGGGACGCCCCGGAAGTGCCGACCATAAGCGACATCTACCCGGGCGCGGACTGGCACGAGCGGGAATGCTTCGACTTCTACGGCATCCGCTTCACCGGCCACCCCAACCTGTACCACCTGCTGTTGCCCGAGGAGGCCACGGAGCATCCGCTGCAAAAGGCCCCGGCCGGCCGCAAGTCCCTGGCCGACCTGATGCCCCTGTCCTACCTCGTGGACTGCGGCCTGGCCGAGCCCCAGGCCGAGCCCCAGGCCGAGGCCGAACCCAAGGCCAAACCCGCCCCGGCCGCCAAGGCCGTCAAGAAAGACGCCCAGGACTAAGGAGGAACCATGCAAGCCTTCGATCCCACGGCGGTCCGGGGCGACCGCGCCTCCATGCGCTTCGAGCCCGGCCCGACCGAAGACAAGCTCATCCTCAGCATGGGGCCGCAGCACCCCTCCACCCACGGCGTGCTCCGCATCATGCTCGAGCTCGACGGCGAGTACATCCTGCGGGCCGAGCCGATCCTCGGCTACGTCCACCGGATGCACGAGTGGATGGCCGAGCAGAAGACCTACATGCAGTTCATGCCCAACATGGGCCGGGTGGACTACCTCCACGCCATGGCCTGGAACTGGGCCTACGCCGGGGCCGTGGAACGGCTCATGGGCCTGGAGCTGCCCGAGCGGGCGGAGTACATCCGGGTGGCGGTCACGGAGCTCAACCGCATCAGCTCCCACCTCCTGTGGTGGGGGGCCTACCTCCTGGACCTCGGGGCCTTCACGCCCATCATGTACGCCTTCGACGACCGGGAAAAGATCCTCGACATCCTCCAGGACGTCACCGGCTCGCGCCTGACCTATTCCTACTTCACCATCGGCGGGGTCTACGGCGACGTGCCGGCCGACTTCGCCTCGCGCTGCCGGGAGTTCACCCGCCACCTCCGCTCGCGCCTGCCCATGTACCGGGATTTGGTGACCGACAACGTCATCCTGCGCGGCCGCTGCGAGGGCATCGGCGAGATGGACGTGGAGCTGGCCCGCAAGTACGGGGCCACCGGGCCGGTGCTTCGCGGTTCCGGCGCGCCCGTGGACACCCGCCGGGCCGAGCCCTACGGCATCTACAACCGCTTCGACTTCCGCATCCCGGCCTATCCCCAGGGCGACGCCATGGCCCGCTACATGGTCCGCATGGACGAGCTGGCCACCAGCTGCGACATCATCGACCAGGCCGTGGCGGCCATGCCCGACGGGCCGTTCCAGGCCAAGGTCGGCAAGACCGTCAAGCCGCCCAAGGGCGAGGCCAGCTTCGCCGTGGAAGGGGCGCGCGGCAAGATCGTGGTCCACGTCCGCTCCGACGGCGGCCCCAAGCCCTACCGGGTGAAGCTGCGGGCTCCGGGATTTTCCAACCTGAGCCTTTTCGGCGAACTGTCGGCCGGCACGCTGTTGGCCGACGCCGTGTCCATCCTGGGCAGCCTTGACCTTGTCATCCCGGAGATAGACCGATGAACCTCGAACAATTCCTGAGCCTCGACCATCCGCTCACGCGCCTGGTGATCGGGCTGGTCTGCATCTTCGCCTTTGTCGGCTTAAACGGCCTGGTCCTGGTCTATGTCGAGCGCAAGGTGGCCGGCTTTGCCCAGCTGCGGCCCGGACCGCTCCACGTCGGCCCCTGGGGCCTGCTCCAGCCCATCGTGGACGCGGTGAAGCTCGTGGGCAAGCAGCTGGTCGCCCCGGCCGGCAGCGACAAGCTCCTCTACTGGGCCGCGCCGCTCCTGGCCTTTGCCCCGGTCACGGTCTGCTTCCTGCCGCTGCCCTTCGACCCGCATCTGGCCCCCATCCGCATGAACCTCGGCCTGGTCCTGATCCTGGCCTTCTCGGGCCTGGGCGTCCTGTCCCTGTGCCTGGCCGGCTGGGGATCGAACAACAAGTGGGGCCTTTTGGGCGCCGCCCGGTCCGTGGCCCAGGCCGTGGCCTACGAGGTGCCGTTGCTTTTGTCGGTCATGGCCGTGGCCATCACGGCCGGGTCCCTGGACCTCTACCAGATCACGGTCCAGCAGGGCGGCTGGCCGTGGCAGTGGTACGGCGTCAAAAACCCCCTGGCCTTCTTCATCTTCCTGGTCTGCGCCGTGGCCGAGACCAACCGCGCCCCCTTCGACCTGCCCGAAGCCGAGTCCGAGCTCACGGCCGGGTTTCACACCGAGTATTCGGGCATGGGGTTTGGCCTGTTTTTCCTGGCCGAATACGCCAACATGATCGTGGTCTCGGGCGTGGCCGCCGCCCTGTTCCTGGGCGGCTGGCAGGGGCCGTTTCTGCCCGGGGCCTGGTGGTTTCTGGTCAAGATCTACGCTATTTTGTTCTTCATCATCTGGCTGCGCTGGACCTTTCCCCGCGTGCGCTTCGACCAGCTCCTGAACCTGAGCTGGAAGTGGCTCACGCCCCTGGCGCTCCTCGACCTGGCCTTGGCCGTGGTCGTTGTCGGACTTGGAGGCTGACATGTCGGTTTCGCAGCTTTTCGAGGAGGCCTACACCGGCCTCAAAAGCCTTTTCATCGGCCTTGGCATCACGGGCAAGGCCATGGCCCAACCCGGGGTCACGGTCATCTACCCCAAGGAAGAGGTCGATAACCTGACTTCGTTTCGGGGCCACGTGGAACTGGTCGGCAAGGAGGACGCCCCGGACGTGCCCAAGTGCGTGGCCTGCGGCGCCTGCGTCAAGGCCTGCCCGTCCAACTGCCTCACCGTCCTGTGTCCGGTTGCGGCCAAGGAAGGCGAGGAGGGGCCCGTCAAAATGGGGCCCGCCCCCCAGAAGGGCTGCAAGAGCCCGGCCGTGGTCACAGTGGATTTCTCCCTGTGCAGCCTGTGCGGCCAGTGCGCCAAGACCTGCCCGGTCGATTCCCTGCGGTTCGCGGACAACCCGTATCTGGTCGCCTTTGACCGCAAGGCGTTTACCATCGATTTGATGGCCCGCTTGCAACGGCAGGCGGAAGAGGGAGAGGAGTAGGAAGAAGAGAAGAATGCCTCCGGCGGCCGGGAGTGGTGACCCCTCCCGGACCCACCCGAAAGGGGGAGGTAGCCTGAATAGCAAAGCGCCCCCGGCTGCGGCCGGGGGCGCTTTTGTTAATTGGTGGACTTAGATTTACTCGCATGCCTTCATCATCATATCATAGTGGCCAATTTGTTCGGTTTTTTCAAATATTTTTTTAAAAACGGGAAGATAGTTGTCTGTTAGATCTAAGCCAACTCCGATGTCAATGTCGTCGTATGTAAAGTGAGAACCGTCGTGGATCCAAGAAGTTAAAGATCTAACTATGGTTTTTTCTTCTCCATCAAAATAATCTAGTAGAGAGTTTAGATCTATTCCTCCTAAAATTTTAAAATAATTTTCCAATATTCTTCGCAATGTATTGCAAAGAGATGCTGTGAGTTTTCCAGGAGTTTCTTGGTCTCTTACTTCTTGCCATAATAGGTGATAGTTAGTTTTAATTGGATTGTTTTTAAAAAAAATAATTTCGGAAGTTCTAGCTCTTTTTCTTAGTACCCAAAAGCTAAAATATTTTTCGGTTAGATGGGTATTTTGAGGTGATCTGATGCTTGGAATATAAGAAACTTCTTTGTGGAAATAAACATTGTGGGTAAATATAAAAATTTGTAGTATGTTTAGCTTTTGCATTTCCTTTTTGCAAAAGAGGCTACGAATTAAGGTGCTAATTACAAATAATACCTTGCTGTCGAGGCTTGAGACTGGGTCGTCAAATACAATAACCTTTTTTGTGTCAAGATCGTCAGTAGAAAAGCTGCCTTTTATTAACTGAAAAAAGTATAGAAAGCTAATAAAAGTTCTTTCTCCTTCGCTTAAACTTTCTTGTGCAAATGAGCCGTCCTCACGCTTTATGCTATAATATCCATCATCATGGGCCTCGATTCGGAAGTTAGCGAAGCCATACGCTGACAGGATTGAATTGATATCTTCTTGGGATGGAGTAATGCTGGCTATGCTACGTTCAAGATTAGAAATATCCTGGTTTAGTATCGATAGGCTAGCATTTAGCTGTTGAATTTTATTTCTTAAGCCGTTAAGTGCCAAGGTCACAGGGGTGAGCCTTTTAAGATATTCTTGATAAGTAGCGTGTAGTTCTGATGCTATGAACTTCCATATCTCATCAGTTAACTTTGTTCGTTCGGATGATAGATTATGAATTTTTTCATTGTAATCAAAAATAAGCTTATTGATTTTTGTTATTCTAGTTGTGATTTCAACGGCTTCGTTTTCTATGGGATCTAATTCAATTATAGAACTTGGTTCTTTAAGCTTTCGGGAGATTAATTCTTTGTTTTTTTCGTACTTAGCTATAATTGTTTTTAGGATGGGTTGTATTGGGTCGAGCTTGAAGAGGTCAAGTTTAGTTGCTTCGATGAACTGAACAAATCTAATAAATGTCGATGCTTCAGATATATAGAATTCTGACTTTTCTTTTAACTCTTTGATTTGAAGTTGGTATGACTGGTCAAAATAATTTTCCAGGTCATTTTGTAGGCTTTCAGAAGTTGCCTGTTGGCAAAAGGGGCATATGGAATCTTTATAATACTGTAGGCCTTGTCTAACCCAGTCACTATTTTCTAATGATTTGATTAACTTGGCTATTGGAATGTCTTCTTTTCCTAAAATCTTAGTTGAAAATATTTTTTCTTTTTCTGATAAATGTAGTTTGGCTGTATCTATGGTAGGGATTGACTTTATAGTTGGTGGCTCTTTGGCGAAAAATATCTTGGCGTCTTGTTTGAGTTTGTTGAGATCATGTATAGGACCGTCATTTACAAAGTCTTTACATTTCGAAGAAAATTTACTTTTGGAGTTGTGGAATCCTATAAATGCTGGATGAAAGTCTTCGTCGTATTTTGTCTTAACGGCCCAACATTTATCGATGAAGAGGGATTCTTCTTGTTCTTTCAAATTTTCTTTTTCTTGGATGTTTTCTGACACTTTCTTTAGCTTCGTTATAATTTCATCGCGTTCTTTTTTCTTAGATTCTATCTCTATGGCAATTTCAGTTGCTTTCTTGCCAAGAGTGAAAACTCCTTTGATCTTCGTTTCTCTTAACGTCTCTTCAATAAAAGATCTGTTATAAATTAAGATTTTTGTAGGCTCGCTAGAATTCCAGTCTAGGCAACAGCTGCTGAATTCAACGCAAGAGTCGTTTTCTATTAATCTTGCAATTGTACTTTTACCGCTTCCGTTTTCGCCATAAATTATATTTATGGTATTTAGATCGCTCAGGACTTGTTCTCTGCCTTTGTAGCAATTAACATTATGCAATTTAATCGATCTCAACATGGTAAGCTCCAGTTGAAGAAGAATTAAATGGTGCGTAAAGTATTGGAAGAATTTTAAAAAGCCTTTACTATATTTTTAGGTTTGTATCAAGTCCCATGTGGTGGAAAATGTAGGATAAGTTGGAGATTGTTAGAGTGCCTTGCAATAAGTGGCTAGCGTTGGGTGACGTTGACGGGCGAATTGAGGGTGACGTCCCTCTAGTCATTTGTACCCAAATGGTAAATCAATTGGAGTGAATCAAAAAGTGGGGTTATGAAGCCTGTCCGCCAACTGGCGGACCTCCGGTAGGCATCACTTGCCTGAAGGATTCTTCCTTGCGCAGTCGCAGGTCCCGTGTTTTTTGGCGTCAAGGATGCGCGTCAGGATCGTCGAGCGGCCGTGGCGGGCAATATCCTCTTCGATGTCCCGGGCGGTGTAGCCGAAGCAGTGGCAGACGAAAGAGGAAGCGTCCCTGGCCGGCGTCACGGCAGGACCTTGCCCGGGTTCATGACCCCTTTCGGGTCGAACACCGTCTTGATCCCCTGTTGCAGGCTGATGGACCGGGGCGACAGCTCCATGCCGAGAAACGGCCGCTTGGCCACGCCGATGCCGTGCTCGCCGGACATGGTGCCGCCAAGGCCGAGCACGACCTCGATCAGCGCCCGGGCCAGGGCGAAGCACCGGTCGCGGCTGCCCTCGCCGCCCGTGATGTTGACGTGGATGTTGCCGTCCCCGGCGTGGCCGAAGGCGTAGACAGTTAGCCCGAACCGCCGCCCCAGGCCCGGCAGTTCGCCGATCAGGTCCGGGATGCGGGCGATGGGCACCACCACGTCCTCGGACAGGTACACGGGCGCGCTTTCGTGGATGCGGGTCGAGGTCTGGCGGCGGATGTCCCACAGGGCCTCGCGCCGGGCCGCGTCTGCGGCCGGCAGGACGGCAAGGGCTCCGGCGTCGCGGCAGAGGGCCGCGATGCGGCCGATGTCGCGGTCGGCCGTGTCCGGGTCGCCGTCGGCTTCGAGCAGCAGCAGGGCGGCCTCGTCTCCCGGCAGGGCAAAGGGCAAGAGCTCCTCCACCAGCCCCAGGCAGGCCCGGTCCATGAGCTCCACGGCCGAGGGCGTGACCCCGCTGCCCATGACGGCGGCCACGGCCGTGACCGCGGCGCGGGCGTCGGGAAAAAGGGCGATCGCGGCCCGGACCTCGCGCGGGTGGGGGATGAGCTTCACGGTCAGTTCGGTGATGACGCCGAGCGTTCCTTCCGAGCCGACGAAAAGCCCGGCCAGGTCGTAGCCGACCACGCCCTTGCGGGTGGCCACGCCCGCGCGCAGCGTCTCGCCGTCCGGCAGCACGGCCGAAAGCCCGAGCACGTAGTCCCGGGTGACGCCGTATTTGACGCAGGCCGGGCCGCCGGCGTTGGTGGCGGCGTTGCCGCCGAGCGTGCAGGTGGCCAGGCTCGCCGGATCGGGCGGATAGAAAAGGCCGGCCGCAGCGGCGGCGTCGCGAAGGGTTTTCGTCACGACCCCGGGCTCGACCACGGCGATCAGGTTATCCGCATCCAGGGCCAGAATGCGGTCCATGGCCGTGGTGGCGACCACCACGCCGCCGCCCCCGTCCCCGGTGGCCACGCAGCCGCCGGACAGGCCGGTGCCGGCTCCGCGCGGCACCACGGGAAAGCCGTACCGGTCGGCCAGGCGCAGGAGGTTGGCGATCTCGCGGACGCTTTCCGGCCGAAAGACCGCGTCCGGCAGGGCGGCGATGCCCGAGTCGTCCGTGGCAACGTTCGCCAGGGCCTCCGGTGCGACGGTGAAGCGCGGCCCGAGTTCGCGGGCCAGGTGGGGCAGGAGGGACGGGTCCACGGTGCGTGCAGCGTCCTTGCGGATGGTGTTGTTGTAACGGGTTTTCCAAAGGGCGGGGCCAACGTGGTCGCCGAGGGCTTCCAGCCGACGGTGTTCCCGCTATTCCTTCTTGCCTTCGAATCCCGGAATCTCGAGCCGTTTTTCCACGGCCCGCAGCACGAAGGTGGCGACGGTGACCAGGGCCAGGTAGTAGAGCCCGACCACGATGAAGACCTCGGTGTTGCGAAAGGTGGACTTGGCCAGACTGCGGCCCATGCCGGTCAGGTCGCTGACCGTGATGATGGAGGCCAGCGACGAGTACTTGATCAGGTAGATGATCTCGTTGCCGCAGCCCGGCAGGGCCCGGCGGAAGGCCTGGGGCAGGACGATGGAGGTGACGGTGGTAAGCGGCGTCATGCCGAGCGCCTGGGCGGCCCGGAGCTGGCCGCGCTTGATGGAAAGCAGGCCCCCCCGGATGTACTCGGACTGGTAGGCCCCGCTGCACAGGCCGAAGCCGATGATGGCCGCCCACATGGGCGACAGGACCAGCCGGAAGTCGCCGATGGCCACGTTCGGCAGGGCGAAGTACCAGAAATAGAGCTGCACCACCAGCGGCGTGCCGCGAAAGACGGCCACGTACCAGTCCAGGCACCGGATGACCGGGCGCGGGCCGTAGACCCGGGCCGTGCCGGCCGTGACGCCGATGGCCACGCCCAGAAGCGAGGCCGGGACGATGAGCAGGATCGACGTCCACAGCCCGGCGTCCAGGGCCGGGATGATCCGGGTCAGGGCGAAGTCGAGAAAGCCGTCCATGGGTGCGGCAGCCTAGGCGGGCAGTTCGCAGGCCGAGGCGTCGCCGGCCAGTTCGTTCAGCTTGGCGCAAAACGACTGGGTGCGGCTGCCGGATTCGCGGGCCAAAAGGACCGACGGCGCGCCGCGCTCCACGATCCTTCCCTTTTCCATGAACAGGAATTCGTCGGCCAGGGACGCGGAAAAGCTGATCTGGTGCGTGGCCATGACCATGGTCATGCCCTCGTCGGCCAGGTCGCGGATGACGGTCAGGACCTCGCCGATCAGTTCCGGGTCGAGCGCCGAGGTCGGCTCGTCCAGGAGCAGGACCTTGGGGTCCATGGCCAGGGCCCGGGCCACGGACACGCGCTGCTTCTGCCCGCCCGAAAGCTGGGCCGGGTAGAGCGAGGCCTTGTCGGCCAGGCCCACGCGGGCCAGTTCTTCCATGGCCCGGCGGGTGGCGGCCCGCTTGTCCAGGCCCTTGACCTTGACCAGGGCCACGCGGACGTTTTCCAGGGCCGAAAGGTGGTCGAACAGGTTGAAGTCCTGGAAGATCATGCCCACCTGCTGGCGCAGGGCCAAAAGTTCCTTCTTGCTCTTGCCGTTGACGGCCTTGCCGTCCAGGGAAACGGTGCCGGAGTCCGGGGGCGAGAGGAAGTTGATGCAGGACAGGAGCGTGGACTTGCCCGCGCCGGACGGCCCGATCAGGACCTTGAGCCCGCCCTTTTTCACG
The DNA here is from genome assembly GCA_964539435.1 of uncultured Desulfovibrio sp. Classification (GTDB taxonomy): domain Bacteria; phylum Desulfobacterota; class Desulfovibrionia; order Desulfovibrionales; family Desulfovibrionaceae; genus Solidesulfovibrio. The sequence goes on along the minus strand of CAZIJE010000047.1, from coordinate 5,356 downwards.
GAAAAGGAGACATCGTCCAGGATGCGGTGGGGGCCGATGGTCTTGACGATGTTGTCGACGCGCAAAATGACCGGCTCGTCCATGCTACAGCGTTCCCTGGTGCGCGTATCCCGGGATACGGACCTTGGCTTCGAGGTGTTTGAGGGCCTTGATGCCGGCCCAGGTCAGGAAGAAAAAGAGCGCGCCGGCCAGGAGGGACAAGGGCAGCGGCTGGTGGGTGGTGGCGGCCACGGACCGGGTGCGGGCCATGACTTCCAGCACGCCGATGGTGAAGGCCAGGGCCGAATCCTTGAGCAGGATGGAATATTCGTTGGACCAGGCCGGAATGGACAGGCGCAGGGCCTGGGGCAGGATGATGGTCCGGATGGCCGTGGCGTCGCTCATGCCCAGCGCCCGGGCGGCCCGCAGCTGGCCCGGGGGAAGGCTCCGGATGGCGCCCCGGAAGATCTGGGACTGGTAGGCCGCGCTGGTCAGGCCGAGGACCACCACGGCGGAAAAAAAGCCCGAGGACAGCGGCAGGAAGGACAGGGCCGGGATTTCGCTCAACCAGGCCATGATGCCGAAATAGAAGAGGTAGAGCTGGACCAGGATCGGCACGCCGCGAAAGAGCCAGACATAGCCGGCAACGGCCCGGCGGGCCAGCCTGCCGCCGTAGACGTGGCCGACGGCCAGGGGAATGCCGAGCACGAGCCCGAGGGCCATGGCCCCGAAGATCAGCCCCGCCGTCCACCACAGGCCGCCGAGGATGTAGGGCAGGGCCTCCCAGGAGGCCTGGGCGGCATTGATGAGTCCTTCCATGGGATACGTCCGGCGGGAGGCCCGCCCCGTCCGGCCTGGAACAGGCCGGCGGGGCGGGATTGCGGCGGTTTGTTACAGGCCGTACTTGGCCTTGAGGTCGGCCCAGTGGGGGTCGGCCATCAGGAGCTTGAGGCCCTGGTTGACCTTGTCCTGGAATTCCTTGTCTTCCTTGCGCATGGCGTAGCCGTACTTCTCGGGCGCGGCGTCGAAGGTGCCGGCGATCTTGAAGCCCTTGTTCTTCATGACTTCCTTGGCAATGGTGCTGTCCATGCCGGAACCAACGATGCGGCCGACCTTCACGTCCTCCATGGACAGGTCCGTGGAGTCGTAGGGCACGGCTTCGAACTTGTATTCGGGCTTGGCCGCCATTTCCTCGAGCAGCTTGGCCGTGACCGTGCCGCGCTGGATGCCGATCTTCTTGCCGGACTTGAGCAGCTCGGGCAGGGAGGCGGTCTCCTTGTCCGGGACCACCAGGACCTGGGTCACTTCGTAGTAGGGGATGGAGAAGTCGACCTTCTGGGCGCGCTCGGCCGTGGCGCTCATGCCCGAGGCGATGATGTCGATCTTTTTGGCCAGAAGCGCCGGAATGATGCCGTCCCAGTCCATGGGCTGGTGTTTGACCTTGAAGCCCATCTTCTTGGCGATCCAGTCCAGGGATTCGACGTCGAAGCCCGTGGGCTTGCCGTCCTTGTCCACGAAGCCGAAGGGCGGAAAGCCGAAGTCGATGCCGTTGACGTAGACCTTTTCCTCGGCGGCCGCGGCCAGGCTGCCGCAGCACAGGACAATAAGGGCCAGGGCGGCCAGAACGAGGCCAAAACGTGTGCGCATGGTACGCTCCCGGGGTTGAGGTGGCGGTGGTGCGGTCTGGGCCGTATCCGACGACGCCGGATGCTCCGGCGCTGGCTGACATGGCGGCGCTTTCGAACCGTCACCGGATAGCAGAGAAGCCCTGGGCGATCAAGGGCGGCGGGCCGTCCGGGGCCGGCGGTTGGTCAGCCAGACGCCGCCGAGGACCAGGCCGCCGCCCACGGCCAGTGACGGGGCCAGGGGCTCGCCGAGGAGCAGCCAGCCCAGGAAAACCGCCACCACGGGCACCAGGTTGATGAACACTCCGGCCTTGGTCGGGCCGATGGCCTGGACGCCTTCGTAATACCAGGAAAAACCGAAGCCCGTGGCCAGGATGCCGAAAAAGAGCAGGCAGGCCCAGGCCGTGGGGCCGGCCGCGGCCACGTCCCGGACCAGGCCCAGGGCCAGGGCCGGCGGCAGGAGCATGAGCGCGCCAAGGACGCACGACCAGGTGACGGCCCCGTACGGGGCCACCCGTTCCATGGCCTTCTTGCCGGCCAGGGTGTAGGCCGCCCAGGTGGCCACGCAGCCGAAGATGCAGACGTCGCCGGCCGAAAGGCCCTGGCGCAGGAGCGCGCCGGGGTCGCCGCCGGACACGATGAGCCCGACCCCGCCAAAGGACAGCGCAATGCCGGCCACCTTGGCCGGGCCGAAGGCTTCGCGGAAGACAAGCCCGGAAAAAAGCGCCACCACGGCCGGGATGGAAGCCACGATCAGGGCCGCCCGGCCGGCCGGAACCGTGCGCAGGCCGGCGAAGAAAAGCGCGTTGTAGGCGAAGATGCCGGTGGCGGCGAGGGTCAGGAGCCAGGGGAAGTTTTGGCGGGTGAGCCTGGGGACGTGGCCCTCCACGCGCCGGGTCAGGAAGACCAGGAAGGCCGAGGCCAGGGCGAAACGCAAAAAGGCCGCCGAAAACGGTCCCATGTGGCGGCCGAGGATGCGGCCGGCCACCCAGGTGCCGCCCCACAGCACGGCCGAACCGACCAGCTTCAGATAAATCCCTGTCATCCGTTCCATCCTTCCGCGTCCGGGCGCACGGTGTGGCACAATCAAGGCCGGTTGTCATCCGATCCGGCGTTGAGAAGGACGTGCCTTTGGCGTAGGCTGGCCCAAAGCCGGAGGATGCCCATGGACCCCATGAACTTCAATTTCCTGTGCGACGAGCCGCCCCCGCCGAGCGGGGCCTCGGTCGGCATCATCGGGGCCGGGCCGTCCGGGCTGGCCGCGGCCGGCTACCTGTCGTGCCTGGGCCACGCCGTGGAGGTCTACGACAAGATGCCCAAGCCCGGCGGGCTCATGCTCTTCGGCATCCCGGGCCACCGCATTCCGCGCGAAAGGATCGAGGCCGGCACCCTGCGCCTGGCCCGGCGCTACGGCGTGATTTTCCACACCCACACCAAGATCTGCTGCAGCGCGCCGCTCTTCGAAGAGGAAGGCGACCATTTCGCCACCGACGTCAAGGGCCTGGGCGATCTGGTCAAAAAACACGACGCCATCATGATCGCCACCGGCTCCTGGCGGTCCCGGCGCATGGGCATTCCCGGCGAGGACCTGTGCGGCGTGCTCTCGGGCCTGGAGTTCCTGTTTCCCATCCGGGCCGCCCACTACTGCGCCCCGGGCGTCAAGGCCCCGGACGTGGCCGGCCGGCATGTGATCGTCATCGGGGCCGGCCACTCGGCCGTGGACGTGGCCCACGGGGCCGTGTCCCTGGGCGCGGCCTCGGTGCACCTCCTCTACCGGCGCAGCCGGCGCGAGGCCCCGTGCGGCGCCCTGGAGATCGAGCGCCTGGAGGCGGCGGGGGTCGTCTGGCGCGAGCGGGCCGCGCCGGCGCGGGTGCTCGGCGAGGAGGCCGTGACCGGCCTGGAATTCCGTTGCCAGGGACCGGACGGCGAAACCCTGGAGACCCTGCCGGCCGACCTGGTGGTCGCGGCCATCGGCGAGGTGGCCACGCCGCCCTTCGCCAAGGAGCTGGGCCTCGAATCCGTGCGCAAGGGCGAGGTCCGCTGGCTCAACATGACGGCCATCGAAAACGTGTTCGTGGCCGGCGACGCCCTGACCGGGCCGAGCAAGATCGGCAAGGCCGTCTATTCCGGCCTGCGGGCCGCCCGGTCGCTCGGCAACTGGCTCGAACTCAAGGCCCAGAACCGGCAGACCGAATTCGCCGGCGACGAGCTCATCAGCCGCGAGGCCGACCGGTTCCCGGGCGGCGGCTTCCGGGACGCGCCCCGGTCGCCTGGCGGGTAACAATGGATAATTGTTGTCAATAGAACTGGTTTGAAGCCTTCGGCGACCAAAGGGCTCCGCCCTTTGGAAACCCAAGTCTTTTTGGGCGCGCGAATGAGCGCCTTTGCGGACATGGCCCATGAGGCAGGGGACCGGAGAGTGGGGACAGGCATGGACGGCAAGACGCTTTCTATCGATTACTCCAAGTGCATCGGCTGCGAGACCTGCGAATACGTGTGCCGGTTCGTCAACGACATGCCGCGCATCCACATGATCCGCGCCGCCTCGGGCCTCATGGCCCCCCTTTATTGCCGCCACTGCGCCGAGGCCAACTGCGCCAAGGTCTGCAAGCGCGGGGCCATCAAGCGCGACCGCGACGGGGCCATGGTGCTCCAGTCCATGCTCTGCCGGGGCTGCGAGTCGCGCCAGTGCATGCTGGCCTGCCCGTACATGGCCGTGTTCGAGACCGACAAGGGCGTCATGGTGGTCAAGTGCGACCTGTGCGCCGGCCGCCGCCAGCTCGGCCAGGACCCGGCCTGCGCGGCCATGTGCCCGTGCGGGGCCATCCACTACGTCAGCCGCGACGAGGCGGCCGCTCTGGAAACGCCCGCGTCCCGCGAAGCCGAGGACCGGGTCCTGGCCTGCCTCAAGCCCTGCCGGCCGACGCCCAAGGCGGGCGACGACCCCGAAAAGGCTTGACCCTCCGATCAAACCGCGTCACCCAGGCCGAGCGGCGGAAAACCACACGCAACCGGCCGGATGGCGCGTCCGAGCGCCCGTGCCCGGCCTTCGGAGGACGCTTTGAACAAACCGAACGCCAACGACGAGGCGGCTCTCCAGGCCGAGGCCCTGCACCAGGCCGCCCTGGAGGCCCTGGAGCGCAAGGAATTCGACGCCGCCAAGGACGGCTTCACCAAGGCCCTGGCCGCCTTCGCCGCCCTGGATGACGCCGTGGGCCAGGCCATGACAAGCCACAACCTGGGCCTGACCAGCCAGGAGGCCGGGGATCTTCCCGGCGCGCGGCAGTGGCTGGAAAAATCCCTGGCCATCAGCGAACGGGAAGGCCTCGATGGCGGCATGACCGTCACCAGCCACCAGCTTGGCGTCGTGGCCCAACTTTCGGAAGACTACGCCGGAGCCGCCGCCTGGTACGAAAAAGCCCTGGCCCTTGAGGAGAAGACGGAAAACACCCCGGGCGAAGCCAAGACCTGCCACCAGCTCGGCCTCAACGCCAACCTGCAAGGCGACCTCGAAGCCGCCAAGGTCTGGTACGCCCGGGCCATCGCCCTGTTCGAGGAACTCGGCGACGCCAACAACGCCGGCAAGACCAAAAAACTCCTCGACTACCTCACCGACTTCGAACGCCAAGGCGGCCACCAGGGCCACCAGGGGCCGTGCGGGATGTCGCAGTAGCAGTCGCAGGCAGGAAGGGAAGAGGCCTCCGGCGGCCGGGGGGGATCATCCCCCCCGGACCCCCTGGGCGGGAGCGCGG
>CAZIJE010000046.1:0-25429 GCA_964539435.1 uncultured Desulfovibrio sp. | reverse complement strand
GAGGAGGAGCTGGCCGCGGCCCGCGAGGCCCTGCTCGTGGAATGGATGGCCTTTTACGGGCCGCGCTCCCTGGCGGCAGTGGAAGGTCTCCTGGGCATTCCCATCGCCGTCCTGGCCGGCGTGGCCGAGGACCTGGCCGTTGCCGGCCGGTGGGTGTCCGGGGAACTGGTCACCGGCAGCCCGGAAACCCTCTGGTGCGACGCGGCGGTCTTCGAAACCCTGCTGCGTCTGGCCCGGGCCTCCCGGCGGCCGGGACTGACCGCCCTGCCGGCGGACCGGCTGCCGTATTTTCTGGCCGTGTGGCAGGGCCTGGCCCGGCCGGCCCAGGATGCCGAGGGCCTGGCCGAACGCCTGGAGCGGCTCGCCTGCCTGCCGCTTCCGGCCCCCCTGTGGGAGGCCGACGTGCTGCCGGCCCGGTGCCGGGCCTACGATCCGTCCTGGCTCGACGCGGCCCTGGAGGCCGCCGGCCTGGGCTGGTTCGGTGCCGGGCCCAAGCGGGTCCTCTTCGCCCGGCCCGAGGACCTGGACCTGGCCGGATTCGCGCCGCCGCCCCACGACGCCGGGCTGTTCCCCGACGCCCGGGCCAGGTACGACTTTTCCACGCTTCTGGAAGTGACCGGCCTCTCGCCCACGGCCCTGGCCGAACGGCTGTGGCAGGCGGCCTGGAAGGGCCAGGCGGACTGCGATTCCCTGGCCGCCCTGCGCCGGGGCGTGGCCACGGACTTCACCCCGGAAGCGGCCTATCACGCGGCCGCGCGAAACGGCCGGCGCACCTTGCGCCGCACCGCCCCGGCCCGGTACGCCGCGGCCGTGCCCACGGCCGGGTCCTGGCGGCAGCTCCGGGTCCCGGAGCCGCCGGACGATCCCCTGGAACGCGAGGAACTGCTGCTGGACCGGGCGCGGCTTCTGCTCGCCCGCTACGGCGTGGTCTGCCGCGACGTCCTCGGCCGGGAACGGCCCGCGTTCGCCTGGGCCGGGATCTTTCGGGCCCTGCGGCGCATGGAGCTGTCCGGCGAGGTGGTCTCCGGCGAATTTTTCACCGATCTCTCCGCGCCGCAGTTCGCGTCCGGCCGGGCCGTGCGCCTGGTGGCCGAGGGACTGGCCGGAACCGAGGCCTGGTGGTGTGCCGGCCGGGACCCGGCCGCCCTCTGGGGCATGGGGCCGGGGGCATCCGGGCTGGACCTGCCGCGCCGGGCGGTTGGCAGCTATGTCGCCTTTGCCGGTCCCGTGCCCGTGCTGGCCCTGGAAGCCGGCGGCGGCCGCCTCCATACGACCCTGCCGCCGGACGACGCCGGGCTCCCGGAAGCCTTCGCCCCCCTGGTCCACCTGCTCACCCGCCGGGTCCGGCCCGAAACCCGGATCGCGGTTGCGGCCATCAACGGCGAACCGGCCGGGGACAGTCCCTACCTGGCCGTGCTGCGCCACCTGTTCGAGGTGGTGCGGGAGCGGCGCGGGCTGACGCTGTTTCGGGGCAGGACGTGAAGAAAAAGGAAACTCCGGCGGCCGGGACGTGCGTGGCCCGAGCCGCCGGAGAACGGTGCGGAAGGCCTTAAGCGGAGCGGACGGAGCGGCCCGTGCCGTGGTACATCTTGGACTCGGTCTTTTCCGGCTTCTTGTCCAGGTACTGGTACTGCCGGCCCGCCACCTCGGCGAACCGGGACAGGATGGCCGGCAGGTCCGAATTTCCCATGGCCTCCGACAATTGCGGATGCCCGGCCAGGCGCTCGGAAAAGACGTAGCCCGGCGCTTGGCCCGGGGTCAGGGTGATGTCCTCGTAGCGCAGCTCGAAGTCCGTGCCGTCGTCGGAAAGGACGTTGTTGAGCAGGTCGAGCATGGTGTAGACGTAGAATTTCTGCGCATCGGCCGTGGATTCGGCCTGGTTCATGCTGTCCCGGAACCGGGGGAGGAGCATGTTTTCGATCTTGGTGTAGGATAGAATCTTGCTCATGGAGCCTCCTGGGTTGGGGGGTCTGGCGCACCATACCGCATTCGCGACGCCAAGGGTAGGGCGGCTTGCCAAATTCCCCCGCATTGGCCAAGACAGGCCATGGCCCGGCAAGCGACCAGCCGGGAGACAAGGAGCCTGCCATGCCCATGTCCGCGCGCCCCGAAGCCGAGGCCTTCCTGGCCGCCGTCACGGACGGACTGCGTCGCGAGGCGTCGGAACTGGCGCCCTGGTTTTTGGCGAACATGCCGGACTATTATTTCCTGACCCACGGCCCGCAGGAGCAGGCCCGCCATGTCCGGGCCGTCATCTCCGGCCAGGTCCTGTCCGGCGGCCAGGCGGCCACCCTGTGGAACCCCGAGCGCACCCGCGTCACCCGCATCGCCCCGGGCGGGCCCGAAGCCCTGCTCGAACACCTGGGGGCGCTGACCGACGCCAACATCCGCACCTCCCGGCTCTACGCCAGCCTGGACGGACGCCTGCGGCTCGATACCTTCCTCCTGGAGCCGCAACCGGCCGTGGCGGCCGGCAGTCGGGTCCTTGCCGCGGCCGTGGCCCTGACCCTGGACGGCGGGCATCTGCATCCGCGCCATGCCCGGGAATTCGCCGCTTTCCTGCGCGGCGCTCCGGCCGATTACGTGGAAAAGTTCGATCCTCTGCGGGCCGCCCGCCATTTCGCCCTGGCCCGGGAGCTGGACGGCCGGGACGCGGTGCGGGTGGAACTCCACCTCCTGCCGGGCGTTCCCGAAAGCCGGGTGGTGGTGGCCATGCGCGAGGCCCCGGAAAAGGGCCTGCTTCTGCGGGTGGCCCGGACCGTGCTGGCCGAGGGGCTCGGCATCCCGCGCGGCTACTCCGACCGTTTTTGCCTGCCCGGCGGCGACCTCTCCGTCATCAGCCTCTATGTCGCGCGCGACGGCGCGCCCCTGGCCGTGGACGACCCGGCCTGGGGACGGCTGAAGACCCGGCTGCGGCGGGTCAAATGGACCGTGGCCCACGGCCTGGATGTCCTGGCCTGCCGGGACGGACTGTCCCCGGAAGCCGTGGAGCTGCTCATGGCCGGGTGCGAGTGCGTGCACCAGCTCCTGGTCCGGCAAAACCTCCACGCCTTTACCACGGCCAACATCGTCCGGGCCGTGCTGGGGCACGTCCGGGAGACCCGGGCCTGCCTGGCGGTGTTCGAGGCCCGGTTCGACCCGGCCCGTTCGTCGGGGCGCGAGGCGGCCGTGGCGCGGGCCCTGGACGAGGCCAGGGCCATGGCCGAGTCCGTGGAGGACGAGGTGGCGCGGGGCGTCTTCCGCGGGCTGCTGGCTTTTTTCACCCACACCCTGCGCACCAACCATTACCTGCCGGACCGGTTCGGCTTGGCCTTCCGGCTGGACCCGGACGTGCTGGCCGCCGTGCCGGGCGGCGAAGCCGGGTCGGACGAGGAGCGGCCGTACGCCCTCTTTTTTCTCCACGGTCCGGAGGCGCAGGGGTTTCACGTCCGCTACCGGGAGATGGCCCGGGGCGGGGTGCGGCTGGTGCGGACCCGCAGCCCGGAGCAGTTCGAGCTGGAGTCCAACCGCCTGTTCACCGAAGCCAGGAACCTGGCCCTGTCCCAACAGTACAAGAACAAGGACATCCCGGAAGGCGGGGCCAAGGCCGTGCTGCTGCTCGGCCCCGGAGCCGATCCCGCCCTGGCGCTCAAAAGCGCTGTGGACGGGCTCCTTGACTGCACCATTGGCGGGCCGGACGGCCTGTCGCACCGGATGGTCGATTACCTCGGCCGCGACGAGCTCCTCTACCTCGGGCCGGACGAGGGCATCACCCCGGACCACATCCGCTGGATCGTGGCCCGGGCGGCCCGGCGCGGGGCGCGCTGGCCCGGGGCCTTCATGAGCTCCAAGCCGGAATCCGGCATCAACCACAAGCGCTACGGCGTCACCAGCCTCGGGGTCCTGGAATTCGCGGACGCGTTTTTGCGCGAGGCCGGCCTCGATCCGGACGCGCGGCCCTTCACGGTCAAGATGACCGGCGGCCCGGCCGGGGACGTGGCCGGCAACGCCATTCTCCAGCTCATCGCCCGCTACGCCGACCGGGCCCGGATCGTGGCCGTAAGCGACGGCCACGGCGCGGCCTTCGATCCGGCCGGCCTGGACCACCGGGAGCTGACCCGGCTGGTGCGCGAGGAGCGCAACATGGCGGCGTTCGATCCGCAATGCCTGACGGGCGAAGGCAGTTTCGCGGTCCGGGCGGACACGCCCGAAGGGGCCAAGGCCAGGGCCGGGCTCCACAACACCGTGGCGGCCGACCTCTTCATCCCGGCCGGCGGCCGGCCCGACACCATCCACGCCGGCAACTGGCGGGAATTTTGCGACGCCGCCGGCCGGCCCTCGGCCAAGGTGGTCATAGAGGGGGCCAACCTTTTCCTCACGGCCGAGGCCAGGCAGCGCCTGGAGGAGGCCGGGGCGCTCATCGCGCCCGGACCCTCGGCCAACAAGGCCGGCGTCATCTGCTCTTCCTACGAAATCCTGGCCGGTCTGGTCATGACCGAGGCCGAGTTCGCGGCCGTGCGCCGCCGCTACGTGGCCGAGGTGCTCGCGATCCTGCGCCGCAAGGCCCGGGCCGAGGCCGGGCTGCTCCTGCGGGAGCGTCGGCGAAGCGGCGGCCGGCAGGGGCTTGTGGCGCTCAGCCGCGAGGCGTCCCGGGAGATCACGGCCTTCAAGGACGCCGTCGTCGCCGCCCTGGCCGACGGACCGGCGGTGGCCGAAGACCCGCTCCTGCGCCGGCTGGTGGCCGACCACTGTCCGCCCGTGCTGGTGGCGCGGTATTTCGACCGGCTGCTGGCCACGGTTCCGGCCGCCTACCTCCGGGCCGTGGTCGCGGCCGAGGCCGCCTCGACCATTGTCTACGCCGAAGGCCTGGGCTGGCTGAGCCGGATGGCCGGACTGCGGGACCTGATGGCCGTGGTCCGGGCCTACTACGGCCAGGCCGACGCCGTGGCCGCCCAGGCGGCCGCCGTGCGTCGCAGCCGCCTGCCGGGCAGGGCGGCCATCGAACGGATCCTGCTCCGGAACGGACCGAGGGTTCTGGCCGAGGAGGCCCTGGGCCTGGACACGCCCGGGGCGACCGAGGCCCCTTCCCTGGGCCGGGAGGCGGGAGACGGGGACAAGGAGGGCGGGACGGATTCCTGATGGCGAACGGCCGCGCCGCGCGGAGCCCGACGCGGCGTCTCGCAACAAAGGTACCAACGTTTCGGGTTTCCAAAGGGCCAAGCCCTTTGGCCGCCGGAGGCGTCTCCCTAAACACTGCGACAATACTCAGATGTCCGGCAGGGGCTCCTCGCGGCCGGGGCCGTCCCAGATGCGGGCGAGCAGGCGTTTGGCCGCCGGCAGGTCGGGATTGAGGGTCAGGGCCTCGCGGGCCGCCTTTTCGGCTTCGGGCAGGCGTTTTTGTTCGTAGTAGACCCGGGCGATGTTGAGCAGCAGGTGGTCGTCCTCGGCCGAAAGTTCCCTGGCCCGGAAATAGTACTTGAGGGCCTCGTCAAAAAGGCCCTTTTTGCGCAGATTGATGCCGAATTCGTTGAAAAGGTGCTTGTGCCGGGGCTCGAAGGCCTCCTCCAGGCGCACCAGGCGGTCGAAGATGTAGACCGCCTTGTCGGTCTTGTTGAGCGCCAGGTAGACCAGGCCCAGGCCGAAGTTGGCCCGGATGTTGTCCTCGTCGATGCGCTTGATCTTCAGGTATTCCTGCTCGGCCTGGGCGTTTTTGGCCGTGGCCCGGTAGTGGTCCCCGACCAGGAGCGGCTGGCTCAGGAGCCGGTAGCTCAGGTCCGGCTCCAGGTGGTAGTCCTCGAAGAGTTTTTCCCGGCTGATTTCAAAGGGCGTGCCCTGGCGCTTGAAGTCCATGTCCAGGCTCTGGACCTGGAATTTGCCGCTGTCGAGTTCCTTGACGAACCAATAGGTCTCGGACAGGGCGGTCTGCTTGGTCGCGCCAAAACCGACCTTGAGGGTGGTCTTGCAGGAAAAGATGCCGGAGATGCGGGTTTCTTGCCCCATGGTGCTCCGATGCGGGTCTTACGTGTCCATGACCAGGCCGTCGCGGCCGGGCGGCGGGGGTGCGCCGGGCGTGAGGCCGGAGAGGCCATCGTATTGTCTGGCCTGAAGCTTGGCAAGCAACTGCCGGGCCTCCCGGAAGTCTTCGCGCAGGGACACGGCCTTTTCCAGGTGCCCGATGGCCGCCTCGTAGTCCTTGGCGAAGATGCAGGCCTTGGCGATGTTGTAGCGCAGGTTCTCGTCCTCGGGCGTCAGGTGCAGGGCCTGGTTGTAGGCGTGCAGCGCGCCCGGATAATCGCCCTTCTTGCGCAGGTCGATGCCCATGGTGTTGTAGGGATTGACCGCTTCGGGATTGGCCTTGAGGATCTCGACAAAGAGTTCCTTGAGTTCGTCGAGCCGGTCCTGCATGGCCAGGATGGCGGCGGACTTGTCGAGACAGGCGCGGAAGCCGGCCTCGTCCCCCTTGCCCTGGTAGGCGTAGGCCATGCCCTTGTAGGCTTCGGCGTACATGGCGTTTATGGCCACGGCCTTGTTGAAGGCGATGATGGCCTTGCCGAACTTTTGGCGGCGCAGGGCGTCCATGCCCTGGTTGAAATAGGCCACGGCCTCGTTTTCCTCTTCCACGATCTCGGCGTATTCCTCGATGGCCTCGTCGAAACGGCCCTGGCTGACCAGCGCGTTGGCGTTTTCCAACTGCACCGCCTCGATCTCGTCGGCGCTGATGGTCTGGAAGGCCATGCGCAGGTGGCGCTCGAAGGTTTCAATGGAATAGGGGCGGATGACGTAGCCGTTGCATCCGGCGGCAATGGCCCCGAGCACCTGCTGCAGGTTGCTTTCCGGCGTCACCATGATGACCGGCAGAAGCGGCGTGCGCACGGCCTTGCGCAGGGCCTTGAGGCAGGCGCAGCCGTCCATGTCCTTGACGGCCGCGTCGAGCAGCACCAGTTGCACGTCCTGGCGGCGCAACGGCTCCAGGGCGTCTTCCAGTTCGTCAAAGACTTGGACGCTTTTTACGTTGAGCTTGATGCAGCTCTGCTTGTCGCGGGCCGCATGGTGCTGGTTGTTGGTCAGGATGGCGACGGTGATGTCCTGGCTGTCCATGGTGTCTCGCAATACCGGGCCGTGCGCGCCGCGACCGCAACGGCCGGGCAGGGAACCGGAAAGGGGCGTCATGCAAAAAACAGGACCTGCGGCAGCAGGCGGCATATTCAAGGCAACGGCCGGTACGGCGGCCGTCCGTGCAACAGGGCGCCGCGTCCGGGGACGAACGCCTCGCCAACGGAGCCCGTCGGCCGGCGCAGGCGGAAACGGCGGTGCGCCAAAAGACGCCGGCCCGGTGTTGCGTCCGGTCCTGCGACAGACAGCATGGCAGAACGTTGTTCCTTTGCTACCATGGCCTGCGGCCGAAACCAAGGACAATTCGGATGGTGCGGCAGCGGCCGGGGCTGCGGGACTTGTCGGCAGATTGCCGGCATGCCGGCAATCTGGCCTTGCCACGGACTCCGACCGGCGGCAGAAAGGAGACAGGGTGCGCCAACGCCGTGGCATGTCGGATGATTTTCGTATCGGTCTCCGGCATGGCCGCTGCAAGGGACAGGGCGTCCGGGACTCCGCCAGGGACAACGCCATGAAATACCGTGCAGGAGTCGGGGGAGACGCGGCCAAAGGCAAGGCCGCGACCTGAAGGGGACCGGGCAGCCGCGCCCGGGGCATGGTACGCAAGACGTATCGGCGCGCGGCGTTTCGGGGGGACCGGTTGCGGTCCCCCCTTTTCGTTCGCCTGCCGACAGGCAGCCGGCGGCGCGGAAGGGAAGGGATCGTTACCAGCCGCCGCCCCCGCCGCCGCCTCCGCCGCCGCCCGAACTCCCGCCCCCGCCGCTGCCCGAGGAGGAACCCGGAGCCGTGGCCGCCGCGGCAATGGCCGACGAGAAGCCGCCGCCCAGGCCGTCGGCGAAACCGGAAAAGTCGTTGCCGTCGAAGGAGCGGCCCATGTACCAGGCCGGCGCGTAGCCCGCGGCCGCGGCCTTGTCCAGGACGTCGGCAAACTGGGCCGCCCAGGCGTTTTCCACATCCAGGGCCAGGGCGTAGGGCAGGTACTTTTCGAAGAGTTCCGGCGTCCTTTCCGGCGGGTTGAGGAGGTTCAGGCGTTCGCGCTCGCCAACGGACAGGTAGAGCCGGAATCCTTCAAGGTCGTCCATGGTCCGCCGGCCCGTTGCGGTCGGGGCCTTGAGCAGATGCCAGAACACGGCGTTTAAAATGCCGATGATCGCCAGGGCGGCCGAGGCCGGCACGGACACGGCCTGGGACAGGAAGGCCGCGCCCACGAGCTCGCCGATCCAGAAGGGCACGCTGAAAAGCGTCAGGAAAAACGCGGCCGCAACCGTTTTCAAGCCCGGACGCCGCCGGGCGGACCGCAAGGCCTGGCGGGCCCGGAGGGTCAGGCCGGCCACGCCGAACGACCAGATGCCGAGCCACGAGATGCTGACCCCGGCCATGCCCGGATCGTCGGCCCGCAGGGCGGTGACGGCCATGACCCCGGCCGAGAGCGCGGCCCCGAGGAAGAAATAGGCCCGGTTGGTCCGAAACGAGGTCCCCTGGTGCGCGGCAGCCAGGGCGTCGTCCAGGGCCGAGCGGGCCGCCCGGATGGCGGCATGGTTCGCCTGCTCCAGGCGGACCGCCCCGGCCGGTCCGAGCAGCCGGTCCAACACGGCCCGCTGCCAGGAAGCTTCGGGAAACGTCTTGCTCCCCCTGGACAGGATATAGGCGTCGTCCGGTTCCTCGATCCGAAGACCTCCGGCCACGGCCATGTCCACCAGGGCCGCGGCAAAGGTCCTGTCGTCAAAGCCCATGCGCCACAGGTAGCGCGCGGCCGGGGCCGACAGGCCGTCCGGCGGATAATACAGCGCCGCCACCGCGCCGCGCCGGGGATCGCGGCCCACCTGCCACCAGGCCACGAGGAAAAAAAACGCCACCGCCGCCAGTCCGGCGGACGCGGCCACGAACGCCGGGCTGGTCAGGGCCCGCTCGGTCGGGGTCGGCGGGTGGACGAACCCTTTTGGAAAGGCCACGGCCACGGTCAGGCCCTGGCCCGGGGGCAAGGGACGCGTTGTGGCGAAGCGGACAAGGCCCGGAAAGGCCTCGGCCGCGAAGTCCGCGCCCTTGGCCCCGGTCGGTCCGGTGTAGCCTGCGTACCGGATGGTCGCGGCCCCGTCGGGCAGGCGGATGACGGCCGTGGCCGCGTCAATGGGCAGCCGCCAGCCGTTGCCGGTCACGTTCCAGTAGAGTTCGTCGAAATCCTGAAACTGTCCGATTTGGCCGTCCGTGGCATAGGTCAGTTCGTAGGTGTGCCGGCCGGGCGGCAGATCGACATCCTTCTCGCCCATGTAGATCTTCTTGCCGTTGGCCGCGTCCTTGACGTGGTAGGCCTCCTTGCGGCCGTCGCGGCGCACGGACAGGACACGAAAGCCGACGGTCGCGGTCTTGCCGTCCCGGCCGGCGTAGCGGGTGGGGAATTCCCGGACGAGGCCGTGGCGGATGGACGCGCCCGTGGCCAGGACTTCGATGGTTTCGGTCACGGTCAGGCCGGCGTCGGGATGGATGACCACCCGGCTGTCGAAGGACAGGATGCGCTCGGTCTCGCCGGCCGCCAGTCCGGGAGCGGCCGGGGCAAGGAGCAGGAGCGCGGCGAGCAGCCAGCCGGCCGGAAGGAAACGGCGCAACCGGCGGCTCACGAACCGGCTCCGGAGGCAAAAGTGACCTTGGGCGCGGCCCGGTCGGCCGGATCGGCGATCTCGAAGAAGGGCAGGACGGAGAAGCCGAAACTCCCGGCCACGAGATTGGCCGGACACGACTGCACCCGGGTGTTCTGGTCCCGGACCGCGCCGTTGTAATAGCGCCGGGCCAGCTGCAGCTCGTTTTCGATGTTGGAAAGCTCCTGTTGCAGGGCCAGGAAGTTTTCGCTGGCCCGAAGGGCGGGATAGTTTTCGGCCACGGCCATGAACCGTCCCAGGGCGGCCGAGAGTTCGCCCTCCAGCCGGAACCGCCCGGCATCGTCCTTTTCGGATGCGATTTTGGAACGCAATGTCGTGACGGACTCCAGCACGCCGCGCTCGTGGTCCATGTAGCCTTTGACGGACTCCACCAGGTTGGGAATCAGATCGGCCCGGCGCGTGAGTTGCACGTCCACGCCGCTTTGGGCCTCGGACGCCAGATTGCGGCCGCGCACCAGGCCGTTGTAGACGATGACCAGCCAGAGGCCGGCAAGGACGACGACGACCGCGACAACGAGGAGAAAGGACATGCAGGGCTCCTTGGATACTGTTGCGCCAATACAGCGGCAGCGGCACCATACGGGAACCGGCGTCCGGAGCGCAATGTCCGGAGTCCGGCCGGTTTCTCCTGAAGACCGCCGCCGCGCCGCAAGACACGGGGACCAAGACGCTCCTTGCCAGAGACGTGCCAGAAACGGTTTGCGGCCCATGCGGCGCATGGAGCGGACGGCCCCGAAGCCCCTGGTCCGTTCCAAGACGGAGCGTGACCGGCGTCGCCTTGCGTCCGACGGCTTTGGCCGGTATTTTCGGGCGTTGCGTGTCGGCCTCACCGTCACGCCATGCCAGGAGGCACCATGACGCCAGAGACCCGCACCGTGGTCACGACCTGCACCCGGGACTGTCCGAGCGCCTGCGGACTGTTGGCCCACGTGGCCGGCGACCGGGTGGTCAGGCTGACCGGCAACCCCGCCCATCCCGTGAACCGGGGCGCGGCCTGCCGCAAGACGCCGGCCTTTTTGCGCCGGTTCTACAGCCCGGAGCGGGTCCTGACGCCGCTTCGGAAACGCCGGGGCTCCTGGGTCCGGGTTTCCTGGAGCGAGGCCCTGGACGAGATGGCCGACCGGATCCAGAACTGCCTGGCCACGGACGGACCGGAATCGATCCTTTATTACATGGGGTTTGGCGAACGCACGGCGCTCAAGATCCTCAACGCCCGGTTTTTCGCCCTGCTCGGCGGCGTCACGACCCTGGCCGGCACGTTGTGCGGCGGCACGGGCTACGCCGCCCAGGGCCTGGACTTCGGCCCAAGGGTCTCCCACGATCCCCTGGACCTGGAAAACGCCCGCACGATCGTCCTGTGGGGCAGGAACCCCGCGGCCACCCAGCCCGGCCTGCTGCCGCTTTTGGCCGACGCCCGCGGGCGCGGCGCGCGCATCGTCCTGATCGATCCCCGGGCGAGCGAATCCGTTGCCCTGGCCCATCGCCACATCCGGCCCAAGCCCGGCCGGGACGCCTTCCTGGCCCTGGCCGTGGCCAAACGCATTCTGGAAAACGGCTGGGAGGACCGGGAGTTCCTGGCCCGGCACTGCGACGGGCTGGACAGCTATCTGGCTCTGGTCGCGCGCCACGCCTTCGAGGACTTGCTAAGGGCCTGCGACGTGTCCCTGGCCGACATCGACGCCCTGGCCGAGGCCTATGTCGTCGGCCGGCCCACGGCCACGCTCCTCGGCTGGGGCCTGCACCGGTTCACCCTGGGCCACGAGCTGGTCCGGGCCGTGGACGCCCTGGGCGCGGTGTCGGGCAACATCGGCCTGGCCGGGGGCGGCGTGTCCCAGGGGTTCGAGGAGTGGGGGCCGTACGACCAGGACCTGTGGGGCGCGGGGCTCCATCCGCCGCGCCGCGCCTTCCTCATGCCGCAGATCGGCCGGGAGATCCTGGCGGCCACGGACCCGCCCGTGCGCATGGCCGTGATCACGGCCGCCAATCCGGTCTGCATGGCCCCGGATTCCGGGCGCGTGGCCCAGGCCCTGGACGCCGTGCCGTTCGTGGTCCACATGAACCTTTTCCTGGACGACACGGCCGACCACGCGGACCTGTTTTTGCCCTGCGCCGCCTTTTTCGAGCAGCGCGACCTGGTGGCCAGCTTCGGCCACAACTATGTGGGACCGCTCCTGCCGGCCGCGCCCCCGCCCGGAGAGTGCCGGTCCCAGTTCGACATCTTCATGGACCTGGCCTCGCGGTTTCCCTTTGCCAAGGACTTCGTCAAAAGCGACGAGACGTGGCTAAGGCTCCTCGTCCGGCCTTTGCTGGAGAAGGGCGTGGCCTGGGACGACCTGTGGAAGGGGCCGGTGCGGATCCCGGACGCGCCCATGGTCCCCTGGGCGGACAAGGCCTTTGCCACGCCAACGGGTCGGTTCCAGCTCGTTGATGAGATTACCGATTGCTCCGACTGCCGGCTCGGGACGCGCTACCCCTACCATTTCCTGACGCCCGGCGGGGCCGGGCACCTCTGCTCCGAACGGGTGCCCGGCGACCACGGCGGCCCGGTGGTCGTGACCATGGCTTCCGAGGAGGCCCTGCGCCTGGGCATCGCCGACGGCGGCCCGGCCCGACTGGTCAGCGAACTGGGCAGCCTGGAGGCAACCGTGCGCCACGATCCGGCGAGCCGGCCGGATGTCGTGGCCTGCGAGCGCGGCGGCTGGATCAAGGCCGGCCAGGGGGTCAACCTGCTCATTCCCGACCTGGTCAGCCACGTGGGGAAGGGTACCCCATACTACGAGGCCCGGGTGGACGTGGAGAAGCTGCCGTGATCGCCCGGGAGTGGAAGTGCCTGTGCCCGCCGGAGCACAGTGAAGGGTTCGGCGCGCATCTGGCCGCCACGGGTGTGGCCGAGACTTCGGGCACGCCCGGCTACCTGGGGCATCAGGTTTTGACCCGCCATGTGGACGGGATGGTGGAGTGGACGCTCGTCACCTATTGGGAGTCGCTGGAGTCGATCAAGGCCTTCGCCGGCGAGGATATTGGGAAGGCGGTGTTGTACACCGGGGACGAGGCGTACGGGATCGTGCCGGAGACGGTGGTGCGGCACTACGAGGTGTCGGGGGCGGGGTTTCCGAAGGCCTTGCCTTGATGTTCCGGGTTTCGTAGAGAGGTCTTATGAGCACCTTCACGATTGTCTTTGACCGCGAAACCGATGGCCGCTGGATCGCCGAAATCCAGGAGATACCCGGCGCGCTCGCCTACGGCGGAAGCCAGGAGGAAGCCAAGGTCCGGGTCCAGGCGTTGGCCCTGCACGCCCTGGCCGAACGCATCGAGCACGGCGAACCGGCTTCCGGGCTGGATCAAATCGTTTTCGCCGTGGCCGTATGACGCCGTGGCCGGCGGAGGCTTCTCCACCGGCCGCCTGCGCGACAGTCTCCGCAACAAACAAGCCGCCCCGCTGGGGTCCGTGACAGCGGGGCGGCTCTTTTATGGGAGTCCATCCAAGCGGTTGGCAAACCGTCTTCTCTAGCTGAACAGGTGGTCCTCGCAGGCTTCGCCGTTTTCCAGGGCGTCGAGGATCGCGTCCACCTTGTCCTCGGAATCGATCTCCTTGTACCACCAGTTCTCCGGCATGACGACCACGACCGGTCCTTCCTCGCACTGTTTCATGCACCCCGTGCTGACCACCCGGGCGTCGATGTCCCGGTCGAGGATGCCTTCCTCCATGTAGCCGAGCAGGTTGTGCGAGCCCTTTTTGTGGCAGATGCCCTTGGCCTCGCCCTTGACGCGAAAGCTCGCGCACACGTTGATCAGGTACTGCGGCTTCTCCATATCCCCTCGTCCCCCTTGGTGGTGTCGGTGTCGCTACATCTGGAGTTCGAACTTGGTCTCGGGCGCGTCGCGGTCGGCCCGGTCCATGATGGCCCCGAGGAACTTGTCCATGAGCCGCATGGCCCCGGAATAGCCGACCGACGGGAAGTACTGGTGCCCCACCCGGTCGAGGATCGGGAAGCCGTGGCGCACCAGCGGAATGTCTTCGTCCCGGGCGATGTACTTGAGGTACGTGTTGCCGATCAGCAGGTCGACCGGGTCGTTTTTGATCCACTGGTGCAGCAGGTACATGTCGGCCTCGCCGCCGCACTTGTACTTGCAGTCGTAGGGCACGTCCTTCACGAGTTCGGCCATGCGCTCGTCAAAGTACTTCCCGGCCGTGCCCGTGACCGTGTAGGCCGGGATCATGCCCAGGGTGACGCAGAATTCCACCAGGGCCAGGAGCTGGTCCGGATCGCCGGCCAGGGCCACCTTCTTGCCGTAGAAGTACTGGCTGTAGTCGGAGATCACGTCCACGACCTGGCCGCGCTCGAAGTCGATGGCCGCGGGCACGGCCTGGCCGGACATGAGCCGCAGTTCGTTGACGAACCGGTCCGTGGCCAGAAGCCCGATGGGCAGGCCCAGGACCTTGCCCGGCACCTTGAACTCGGCGTCCAGGTAGTTGACCGCGTCGGTGGTGGCCCAGCGGCCAAGGCCCAGGGTGCCCTTGCTGTCGCCCATGGAACTGATGTCGTCCACGGTGGCCCCGGCGTCCGGATACATCGCGTACGTGCCGTTGAGCGGGCCGTTGAGGACGCCGTTGGTGTCCGGGGCCATGAGGATGTCCACGCCCATCATGGCGGCGATGCGACGGAACTCGGCCATGTCCGACGGCTCGCAAAAGCCGGGGATGATGTTGATCTTGCCGTTTGGCGTCCCGGTCTTTTTGACAAAGCCCTTGAGGATGCCCTTGACCATGTTGGAGTAGCCCGTGACATGGGTGCCGACGTAGCTCGGGGTGCTGGCGTAGACGATGTGCTTGCCGGCCGGCACCTTGCCGTCGTCCTTCGCCTTCTGGGAGATCTGCATCAGGTCGTCGCCGATGGTCTCCGACAGGCAGGTGGTGTGGATGGCGATGATCTCCGGATCGTAGATGGTGAAGATGTTGTCGATGGCGGAAATCAGGTTCGACTGTCCGCCGAAGACCGAGGAGCCTTCGGTGAACGACGAGGTGCCGGCGACCACCGGCTCCTTGTAGTGCCGGGTCAGGGCCGAGCGGTGGTAGGCGCAGCAGCCCTGGGAGCCGTGGCTGTGGGGAAAGCAGCCCTTGACGCCGAGCGCCGCGTACATCGCGCCCACGGGCTGGCAGGTCTTGGCCGGATTGACGGTCAGGGCGGAGCGTTCCTTGATCTCGCCTGTGGTGTGTCTCAGGAGTGCCATAATGCGTTCCTTTCTCTCGCGAAGCGTTCGTTATTCCGCCACGTAGCTGGCTTCGAGCTCCGGGCCGCCGGTCTGCCAGGGGGCCTTCATGAGGTCCCAGACCTTGGTGTTCACCATGCGGTCGATGTCGCGGTACCAGTTGATGGCCCCGTTGAACCCGGCATAGGGGCCGCCCATGTCGTAGTTGTGCAGCTGCTTGAGCGGAACGCCCATCTTCTGGATGATGTACTTCTCCTTGATGCCGGCGCAGAAGATGTCGGGCCTGAGCATCTCGATCAGCTTTTCGGTCTCGTAGTGGTTGATGTCGTCGATGACCATGGAATCCTTGGCCATGGCGCCCATCATCCCTTCGTAGCCCTTGAAGTCCAGGCCCTTGGCGTTCAGGGCCTCGAGCTGCTCGGGCGTCTTGCGGGGCTTGTACCTGGTCGCGTCGGGTTCGATCTCCAGTTCCTCGATGTTGCGCGAGTCGGCGTCCACCTTGATGGTCGGCAGCACGTGGCGGCCTTCGTAGTCGTCGCGGTGGGCGAACTCGTAGCCCGCGCCGAGGATCTTCATGCCGAGCTCGCCAAAAAGCTCCTGGTAGTGGTGGGCCCGGGAGCCGCCGACGAAGAGCATGGCGGTCTTGCCCTCGGTGCGGGGCCGGATGGCGTCCACGACCTTTTTGACGGTCTCCAGTTCCTCGGCAATGACCGCCTCGACCCGGTCCATGAGCTCCTGGTCCTCGAAGTAGGCGGCCATGCGCCGCAGCGACTTGGCCGAGGCTTCCGCGCCGATGAAGTTGACCTTGATCCAGGGGATGCCGAACTTGGTCTCCATCATCTCGGCCACGTAGTTGAGCGAACGGTGGCACATGACGGTGTTGAGGTCGGCGTGGTGGGCCACACGGAAGTCCTCGACCGTGGAGTTGCCGGAGAAGGCGGCGATCAGCGTGAAGCCGCACTTCTCGAGGATCCGCTCGATCTCGAAGGCGTCGCCGCCGATGTTGTACTCGCCGAGCATGTTGACCTTGAACTTGCCTTCCACGGGCGTGTCGTTGGTCCCGATCACGTGCTTCATGATCTGGTTGTTGGCGATGTGGTGGCCGGCGGACTGGGACACGCCCTTGTAGCCCTCGCAGGAGTTGGCGAAGACCGTGATGCCGAGCTTTTCCTGCATCTGGCGGGCCACGGCGTGGATGTCGTCGCCGATCAGGCCCACCGGGCAGGTGGAGAAGATGGAAATGGCCTTGGGGTGGAAGTTGTCGTAGGCCTCCTGGATGGCGGCCCGCAGCTTCTTTTCCCCGCCGAACACGATGTCGTGCTCGGTCATGTCCGTGGAGAAGGCGTAGGGGATGAAGTTTTCCCCGTCCGGGCCGGCATCGGTCTGGTTGCGCCGGGTCAGCCAGGAGTAGAAGCCGCAGCCGATGGGACCGTGGGTCAGGTTGACGATGTCGCGGGAGGGGCCCAGCACCACGCCCTTGCAGCCGGCGTAGGTGCAGCCGCGCTGCGTGATGATGCCCGGGATGGTGCGGACGTTGGCCTGGATTTCGGGGATCTCGCCGCCTGCGGCGCCCGGGGTCATGGCCTTGGCCCGCTTGCGCGCGACCTTGGTGGGCATCCTGGCGATCAATTCCTTCTTGATCTCTTCGGTATTCATGGGCTTGGTGCTCATCTCGATGCTACCTCATTGGCTCTGTAGTGGTCCGGGACGTCCGCCCCGCCGTGGCTAGACAATGGCGGCTTCGCCGTCCTCGCCGGTCCGGACCCGGATGGAATCGGAGACGGGCATCACGAAGATCTTGCCGTCGCCGGCCTGGCCGGTCTTGTTGACGGCGATCAGGACATCGACCGCCTGCTTGACCTTTGCGTCGGGCACCACCAGGGAGACGATGCGCTTGGGGTAGAGCCGTCCCTTGGTGCCAAGGAGCGCGATAGCCTCCTCGTTGCCCGCGGCCGCGCCCTCGAGCACGGCCTGGTTGACCAGGCCCTTGCCCCGGCCGTAGCCCTCGCGGGCCACGAAGGCCGGGATGCCGGCGTCGGCCAGGGCCGCCTTGGTCTGGTTCATCTTGTTCATGCGGATGACCGCCATGATTTCCTTCATGACCCTCTCCTTAGGCTTCCATCACGCCGGAAGAGATGGTGTACATCTCCTCGACCGGGCTCACGAAGATCTTGCCGTCGCCAAAGGCCCCCTTGGCCCCGGTGCGGGCGCTTTCCATGATGGTCTTGACCACGAACTCCTTGTCCTTGTCGTCCACCACGCAGATCAGCATGACTTTGGGGATCTCGTCGTACTGGATCTCGCCGATCTTGATGCCGCGCTGCTTGCCGCGTCCGGCCACGTTGAACTTGGTCACGGCCGGGAAGCCGGCATCCATGAGGGCGGCCAGGACAGCGTCGGTTTTCTCGGGACGAACGATGGCTCTCACCATGGTCTGCATATCGATTGCTCCTTGGGTGCGTACGTGGTTGGGGTGCGTGCCGGGTTTGCCGCTTGGGCCTAGTTGGCGATGCCGAAGTCGATAAGCAGCTTTTCCAGGGTGTTGATCTCCAGGGGCTTGGGGATCACGAACATGTCGTTGCCGTCGATCTTCTTGGCCAGGGCGCGGTACTCGTCGGCCTGGGCGTGCTCGGGCGAGTAGTCGATGACGGTCTTGCGGTTGATCTCGGCCCGCTGCACCTGGTTTTCCCGGGGCATGAAGTGGATCATCTGGGTGCCGAGCTGGCGGCACAGCTCCTTGATCATCTGCTCTTCCTGGTCGACCTTGCGGCTGTTGCAGATGATGCCGCCGAGGCGCACGCCGCCGGTGTCGGCGTACTTCACGATGCCCTTGCAGATGTTGTTGGCCGCGTACATGGCCATCATCTCGCCGGAGCAGACGATGTAGATCTCCTCGGCCTTGCCGTCACGGATCGGCATGGCGAAGCCGCCGCAGACGACGTCGCCGAGGACGTCGTAGAAGACGTAGTCGAGGTGCTTGTCGTCCTCGTAGGCGCCGAGCTGTTCGAGGAGGTTGATGGAGGTGATGATGCCGCGTCCGGCGCAGCCGACGCCGGGCTCGGGGCCGCCGGACTCGGTGCACATGGTGCCGCCGTAGCCTTCCTTGAGGATGTCGTCGAGTTCGACGTCCTCGCCTTCCTCGCGCAGGGTGTCGAGGACGGTCTTCTGGGCCAGGCCGTGCAGGAGGAGACGGGTGGAGTCGGCCTTGGGGTCGCAGCCGACCACCATGACCTTCTTGCCCATTTCCGCCAGGCCGGCGACGGTGTTCTGGGTGGTGGTGGACTTGCCGATGCCGCCCTTTCCGTAAATAGCGATCTTGCGCATTTTGTAATGCCTCCTCGTGCAGGGTGTGATATTTTCCCCTAAAGCAGAAGTCATGCCAGCGGAGAGAAGGCGTGACTGTCATGGTATAACTAAATGAAATATTAAGATTTATTTTTCATTTCATCAGTTGACGATCCAGGGATGGCTGGAGGGGAGACAAAAATGTCTGTCCGGCTACGACAAAATTGTTCTGGTTGCCTGGGGCAGGTTTGGAACGGGTGGAGGGAACGCTGGAGCAGCCCTGCGGGCGACGGCCTGGAAAAGGGGGTGGGCGCGGACAGAGCCGGCTTCCAGGGCCAGGGGCGCAGCAGCTATCGAGAATATAAAGAGTTTAACAGTATGGGGCAATTATGGTATACGTCACTGTTGACGCAAATAGAAACGAAAATGCAATCCAGGCACCACGCTGGAGGCTATTTCCATGAAATGGTGCTGGCGGGATTGTGGGGCATGCGCCAGGCCGAAGTTGGAGAGGTGTCTGGCGTGTCCAGGGTGGTCGCTTGTCCGCGGGGGAAGGCCTTACGCGAATAGGGAGAAAGACGCCTAAGGCAAAAGTGATCTGCCGCTAGGCGCATGAGGGAAAGCTCGGATATGGTGCAGTGAGACAGATTTCCCGGGCAACAGATGTTGATGCACAAGAAATGATGGCTGATTAACAATAAACCCTGTTTCCCTGGTGGGAATATATTCCTTGGATGATGTCTTCGATGCCTAAAAAAATCATATACTTTCTTGTTGTTGGATTTATGCTTCTTGGATTTGTTGAATCCGCAAGCTATGTCTCCTACCATCTCATCTTTAGGAAACCGCTGTCTTTTTCGGCTATTTCAAAGCAAAGCCATGCCTTGATAGATAAACACAAGGATCGAAAAAATGATCCGAGCAGCCAGGGAAATTACCTCGTCGACCCATACTTTGGCTATGTCATCAGGACAGATGCGAAAACCCTCCCAGGTTCCGATACGATCAACTCGGCAAGAACCTTCGGCTTCGACACGGCGGGCCAATTAATACCAGACTATCCAGACAAGGTTTTTACCGTAGCGATTCTTGGCGGTTCAGTGGCCAAGTACTTTGCGGCCAACATGGGGGATGTACTGCGGCATTACGTTGAACGCTTGCCACAAGCGTCAGGCAAGCAAGTCGTCATTCTCGGTCTTGGCAATTATTCCTACAAGGAACCGCAACAACTCAATATCATCAATGACTTCCTCGCTCAGGGCGCGCGGTTCGACATCGTCGTAAACATCGACGGCTTTAACGAGGTCGCCCATCCCGGCGTGCACAACCTGCCAAACCGCGTCTCGCCCTTTTTCCCGAGCGGTTGGTCCGACAGGACCGGGGAAGTCGCTTCCAATGACGACTTGGCCATTCTGGGTAGGATGGCCTTGCTGCAAGACCTGCGAGTGCACCTCGCCAAGGCATACCAAAGATTTGGCCTCGGCCTGACCAGCGCCACGCTCTGGAGTGTTAGCGACCAACTTTTGGCAACCAAGCTTTACGCCATGGAAAATTCGCGCTTCAGCCGCCGTGACCGTGACAAGTTGGTTGTCGGTAATTCTCTCAGCGTAAGTCCCTCGGGTAAAATTTCCTTTGGGCCGCATCGCGAGTATCCTGCCTCCGAATTGTACCCTGATTTGGCTGTTCATTGGGCGATTGCCTCGGCTCTCGTCAATAATGCCGTCGTTGCTTCGGGAGGGCGCTACTATCATTTTCTGCAGCCAAATCAATATGACACGGGATCAAAGGCTATAAATAGTGAAGAAAAGAAAATAGCCATCAGTGATTCACCGTATCGCGCAGGCGTAGAAGAGGGGTATGGATTGCTGCGAAAAGCTGGAAACGAGCTCGTTGCCAGCGGCCTATTATTTACCGATACCACATATATTTTCCAGAATCATAACGAAACGCTTTATGTGGATGATTGCTGTCATTATAATAATGCTGGTGAGAGAATTTTGGCTGAAAAAATTGGTCAGACCATTATTGATGCCAACAATGTTCGGCAACAAGTGGTGAGTATAGATAATCTTCGCGAACAGCTCGATTTGCAAATTGAAAATATAGGAAAAACGCAGCGGTTGGCGGCGGTTTCACGTGAGCTCGTCGGAAACGATGCCGATGCGGAGATTACTGCCACAGGTTTATGGGAAACCGAGGAAAATGCCGAACGACGTTTCCGTTGGGGCCTGGGGCCAAGCACGGTGGTAACCGTCTTCGCTCCTCGCCATGCCCGCATACATATCGCAATGGAATGTCTGAGCGCCACACCGGATCAGGCATTGCTTGTCGTCGCCAACGGGAAGGAGGTCACCCGATGGAATACTATTCCTTACGCCGGGACAGCCACTGACCTGGCTCGCCATGACATTGTTTTCGAGGCAAATCCAGGGCGCAATACCGTGGAGCTTCGGTATGGGACTTGGCTTGGCGACAAAACGAACCACGCGTTACCGCATGACCAGCGAAAAATGGCCGTCATGTTTCAATCGTTGCGCGTAGAAACTACGCCCGCGTTGGAAGAAGCTCGTTAGAAATGGAGCAAAAGTTTGCCCATGCGGTGTGCGTCGTGTTGGCGGGGGCGTGGGCCAATCCGGGGGGGCTGGAAGATTTTTGCTAAAAATGGCAAACAAAGGAGAGCGCAAGAGAACTCCGATAGGCCCGGGGCGAGCCACGGGGTGAAGCGAGCGGACGCCGCAGTTGCCCTTGCGGCGCGAGGGGCGGGAAACCGCTTCGCCTGGCGGGCCGGGCAACGGGTCAGTAGCGGACCAGCCCGTTTCGGATGGCGTCCCGGGCCGCGTCCACGGCTTCGGGATCGAACGCTATGCCACGCAGGCGGTTGAGTTCGTCCAGGGCCGCGTCCACGCCCAGGGCCGGCCGGTAGGGGCGGTTGGAGGCCATGGCGTCCAGAACGTCGGCCACGGCCAGGATGCGGGCTTCCAGGCCGATGTCCCCGGCCGCAAGGCCCCTGGGATAGCCCGAGCCGTCCAGGCGTTCGTGGTGGGCCAGGACGATCTCGGCCACGGGCCACGGAAAGTCGATGTCCTTGAGGATCTCGTAGCCCGTGACCGCGTGCTGCTTCATGAATTCCCACTCCAGGCCCACCAGCCGGCCCGGCTTGCACAGGTAGCGCACGGGCACGTTGATCTTGCCGATGTCGTGGAGCTGGCCGGCCACCCGGATGCCGGCCACGGCATCCTCGGACAGGCCCATGACCCGGGCCATGGCCGCGGCCAGCCGGGCCACGTTGTCCTGGTGGCCGGCGGTGTAGGGATCGCGGAAGCGCACGGTCTTGGACAGGGATTTGACCGTCTGGTGGAAGAGGGCGCGGGTGGCCTTGAGACTTTTGCGCAGCTCTTCCTGGGACTGCCGCCGGGCGGTCACGTCCTCCATGGACCCTTCGTACAGGACCACCGTCCCCTGGCCGTCGCGCACGGCCCGGGCGTGGACGGAGACCCAGATGCGCGCGCCGTCCCCGCGCGTCAGTTCCGCCTCGATTCCCCGCACCACGCCGCAGGCGTCGAGGGAGTGGCGCAACTGTTCCAGGTCCGCGGCCGAGACGAAAAGGGCCTGGGCCAGCCGGGGTTCCCGGGTCAGGTCGGCCGGCCCGGAAAAGCCGAGCATGCGGGCCAGGGAGGCGTTGACCGTGACGAACCGGCCGGACGGCGTCATCTGGAAGAGCCCCTCCACGGCGTGCTCGAAGATGGCCCGGTATTTCTCCTCGGCCTCGGCCAGGGCCCAGCCCGTGCTCTTCTCCATGGTCACGTCGCGCAGGTAGCCGAAATAGAAGACCTCGCCGTTGGATACGACAGTGCGGGCCGACTCCTCCACCCAGAGCACGAAGCCGTCCCGGCAGATGGCCTGGAACTGCCGGCCGGACACGGAGCCGTCGCGGGCCATGTCCGCCAGCAGGGCCGCGCGGGTGTCCGGCATCAGGTAGTACTGGTCCGGCGCACCGGCCATGGCGGACAGGAACCGGGCCGGCGTGTCGTAGCCGAACAGGGCGGCCATGGCCGCGTTGACTTCGAGGAAGGAGCCGTCCTGGGCCCGCAGGTACACGGCCAGGGGGGCTTCATGGAAGAGCAGGGAGGCGGCGTCGGGCGTGCCGCTGTCGGACATGCTGGTATGGGGCGCGCCGGCGTCGGGAGGCGCGGCCGGGGAGGGCGCGGACGGGAGCGGCATGGACCGGTCAGCCCAGGAAGCGGCGCACCAGGGCGACCAGACTGCCGGGTTCGAAGGGCTTGACGATCCAACCCGTGGCCCCGGCCGCCACGGCGCGTTTGCGCAAGTCTCCCTGGGATTCGGTGGTCAGGACCAGGATGGGGATGAACCGGGTGTCGTCGCGCTGGCGCAGTCGGGAGAGGAGCTCCAGGCCGCCCATGTTGGGCATGTTGATGTCCGTGATGACCAGGTCAACGCCGTCGCCGATCTTGTCCAAGGCGTCGGCGCCGTCCACGGCCTCGACAATGGCGAAGCCGGCGTCGGCCAGGGCTTTCGAGACGAGGGACCGCACGCTGCCGGAGTCGTCCACGGTCAAAATGCGTTTTTCGGCCATTACTGCTCCTTGCCGGGTTCGCCCTGGACGCTTATTGTTGGTAACAATATGAAGCATCGAACGCCTTGGCAAGCCTGGAGAGGGCATTTCCCCGTTCCGTCGGCCTGTTGCCGGAAGCAGGGGGCCTCGCGTGGACAGGCCGGCCGCGACTGTGCTATGGCTGACATCTTTACAACAAGCGGGCTTCTCCCGTCCCCGCCCGTCCCCCGGAGGACTCCAGTTTGAACAGTTTCGCGAAAAATCTCATGCTTTGGGCGGCCATCTCACTGGTCATGGTCGTCCTGTTCAATTTGTTCAACCAGCCCCAGACGCAAAGCGCCAAGTTTTCCTATTCCGATTTCATCCAGAAAGTGAACGCCGGCGAAGTGGTGTCCGTCAAGATCCAGGGATCGAAGATTTCGGGCGTGACCACCGGCGGCGGCAAGTTCCTGACCTACGCCCCCGAGGATCCGACCCTTGTTTCCACCCTCATGCAGAAGAAAGTGGAGGTCATGGCCGAGCCGGACGAGGAGTCCCCCTGGTACATGACGCTGCTCGTCTCCTGGTTCCCCATGCTGCTTTTGGTCGGGGTCTGGATTTTTTTCATGCGCCAGATGCAAGGCGGCGGCGGCCGGGCCATGAATTTCGGCCGGTCCAGGGCGCGGATGATCACCCAGGAGTCGACCCGGGTCACCTTCGAGGACGTGGCCGGCGTGGACGAGGCCAAGGAGGAGCTGACCGAGGTGGTGCAGTTCCTGTCCGACCCCAAGAAGTTCACCCGCCTGGGCGGCCGCATCCCCAAGGGCGTGCTCCTGGTCGGTTCCCCGGGCACGGGCAAGACCCTCCTCGCCCGGGCCGTGGCCGGCGAGGCCGGGGTGCCGTTTTTCTCCATTTCCGGTTCCGACTTCGTGGAGATGTTCGTGGGCGTGGGCGCGGCCCGGGTCCGGGACCTCTTCCTCCAGGGCAAAAAAAACGCGCCCTGCCTGATTTTCATCGACGAGATCGACGCCGTGGGCCGCCAGCGCGGCGCGGGCCTGGGCGGCGGCCACGACGAGCGGGAGCAGACCCTGAACCAGCTTCTGGTCGAGATGGACGGCTTCGAATCCAACGAGGGCGTCATCCTCATCGCCGCCACCAACCGTCCCGACGTCCTCGATCCGGCCCTGCTCAGGCCCGGCCGCTTCGACCGCCAGGTCGTGGTGCCGACCCCGGACGTGCGCGGACGCCGCCGCATCCTGGAGGTCCACTCCCGGCGCTCGCCGCTCTCGCCCAACGTCAACCTCGACGTCCTGGCCCGGGGCACGCCGGGCTTTTCCGGGGCGGACCTCGAAAACCTGGTCAACGAGGCCGCCCTCCAGGCGGCCAAGGTCAACAAGGACCGGGTGGACATGGCCGATTTCGAGCACGCCAAGGACAAGGTGCTCATGGGCAAGGAGCGCCGCAGCCTCATCCTGTCCGACGAGGAGAAGCGGACCACCGCCTATCACGAGGCCGGGCACGCCCTGGTGGCCAAGAACCTGGCCGGCACCGACCCCATCCACAAGGTCTCCATCATCCCGCGCGGCATGGCCCTTGGCATCACCATGCAGCTGCCGGCCGACGACCGGCACAACTATTCCCGGGAGTACCTGCAAAACAACCTGGCCGTGCTCATGGGCGGCCGGGTGGCCGAGGAGCTGGTGCTGAACCAGATGACCACCGGCGCCGGCAACGACATCGAACGGGCCACGAACATGGCCCGCAAGATGGTCTGTTCCTGGGGCATGAGCGAGGTCCTGGGGCCGCTGTCCTACGGCGAGCGCGACAACGAGATCTTTCTCGGCAAGGACCTTGTGCACCACAAGAACTTCAGCGAGGAGACCTCGCGTCAGATCGACGCCGAAGTGCGGAAGATCGTGGAGTCGGCCTACCGCCGGGCCAAATCCATCCTGGAAAACGAGCGCGAAGCCCTTGAGGCCGTGGCCAAGGCCCTGCTCGAGCGTGAGACCATCTCCGGCGAGGACATTGACAAGATCCTGCGGGGCGAGCCCCTCCCTCCTCCCGAAGCCCCGGCCGGGGGAACCAACGGGACGGCCGGGGGGAGCGCCGCCGGTTCGCCGGGCGACACGCCCGCCGGCGTCACGCCGCCCGTTTCGGGCGTCACCGGTCCGGGCGCTCCGGGCCGGGAGGACGTGCCCGGCGTGCCCGGCGATCTGGCGTCCATGCCCCGGGACTCCGCCGCTCCCGGACACCCGGGGGCGGGGGATGAGTTCACTCTGGAGCCGGAAGACGCCGGGCAGCCGCAAAAGCCGGCCGACGGCGGCCATGGCAAATAGTCCGGCCGGCCTCTGGCGGCTCGGCCGGGGCCTGTCCCTGGACTGCGGCGAGAGCCGGATCGCGGGCATCGTCAACGTCACGCCGGACTCCTTTTCCGACGGCGGCCGCCACAACGACACGGCCGCGGCCGTGGCCCACGGCCTGGCCCTGGCCGCGGCCGGGGCGGACATCCTGGACGTGGGCGGGGAGTCCACCCGCCCCGGGGCCGCAGCCGTGCCGCTCGAAACCGAGCTGGCTCGGGTCGTGCCCGTGGTGGCGGCCCTGGCCGAGGCCCTGCCCGGTATTCCCCTTTCGGTCG
>CAZIJE010000045.1:16147-25815 GCA_964539435.1 uncultured Desulfovibrio sp. | reverse complement strand
GGGCTGGCCTTCGGCATCGACCGCCAGGCCCACCTCGGCGGCCTGAGCGGGCCGGCCGGGTCGTCGTCGTTTGACAAGCGCCTGGAGCGGCTGGACTTTCTTTTCCGCAAGTTTCCGCCGGACGACAAGTGGATGGGCCAGATCCGGCGGCTTTTGGACCACTATTTCCGCATGAAGGCGGCGGCCAGCGCGGCCATGGCCGAGGCCGCCCGGGCGGCGCGCGAGGCCGAGGCCGCCGCGCCGGCCGACGCCGGCCAGGACAAACCCGACGCCAAAAGCGCCGGCTCCGGCAAGGGCGCCTGAAGATGGCCGACGACCTGCGCACCGAGCGCAAGGACCGCATCCTGGCCGTGCGCGACCTGCCGACCCTGCCCAAGGTCCTCGACGAGGTCTCCAAGCTGGTCGAGCGGCCCGACTCCTCCACCGAGGAGGTGGCCAAGCTCATCAGCATGGACCAGGTCCTGTCGGCCAAGGTCCTCAAGATGGTCAACTCGCCGGTCTACGGCTTCCCGGGCCGGATCAGCTCCATCCAGCACGCCCTGGTCTTGCTCGGCTTCAACGTCCTGCGCTCCATCATCGTGTCCACCTCGGTCTTCGAGGTCATGACCGAAAACATGGTCGGCCTGTGGGAACACAGCCTGGGCTGCGCCATGGCCTGCGGCGCCACGGCCCGGATGCTCGGGTTCAAGGACGCCGAGGAATACTCCGTGGCCGGACTGCTTCACGATCTGGGCAAGGTGGTGGCCACGGTCCAGCTGCCGGACCTCAAGCCCGAGATCGAGCGGGTGGTGGCCGAGCGGGACCTGTCCTACCTCGAGGCCGAGCGCGAGGTCCTGGGATTCGGCCACGACCGGATCAACGCCTGGCTGGCCGACCACTGGAAGCTGCCGCCCAACATCAAGGAAGGCCTGTCCTACCACCACAAGCCCCACCTGGCCCGGCTCTACCCCGAGATGGCCTGCGTGGTGCACCTGGGCGACTTCCTGGTCCGGGTCTTCGAGTACGGCTTTTCCGGCGACGTCGGCGTCACCTATCTCCAGCCCGAGGCCCTCAAGATCCTCAAGATCCGGCCGGCGGACTTCGAAAAGCTCCTGGACCACCTAAGCGGGCAGTTCGTGGAGATCGCGGACCTGCGCTTCACCTGATTCCATGGCCGAAACTCCGCTGTGCCTGTTTCCGAGGCCCCAGAAGATCATGGTCCTGAGCCCCGATCCGGAGCTCTTCACCCTTTTTTTGCAGGCCTTTTCCCGGGCCGAGGCCGAGGTGACCGGCCTGCCCACCGGCCGGGGGGCCATGGAGCACCTCTTTAACGACCCCCCGGACCTCCTGGTGGTGGACCAGAAGCTGACCGACATCCCGGGCCTGGAGCTGGCCGGCATGGTCAAAAGCGAAAACGTCTACCGCCAGCTGCCCGTGGTCCTGGTCATGGACGAGGCGGACGTGGCCGGGGACGTGGACTGGTGCGCGGCCGAGGTGGACGAGCTCCTGACCCGGCCCCTGACCCCGGCCATGGTCCGGGCCCGGGTCACCCTGACCCTGGCCCGGGCCTCGCGGTCCCTGGACGCCAACCCCCTGACCAAGCTGCCGGGCAACACCACCATCATCGGCCGGATCCAGGAACTGATCGACCGCCGGGAGGACTTCGCCCTGGCCTACGCCGACCTCGACTACTTCAAGTCCTTCAACGACCGGTACGGCTTCTCCCGGGGCGACGAGGTCCTCATGATGACCGCCCGGATCATCGTCAACACCGTGCGGTCCGTGGGCGGCCCCAAGGCCTTTGTCGGGCACGTGGGCGGGGACGACTACGTCTTCATCCTGGGCCCGGACCGGGTCGAGGAGGCGTGCAGGAACGTGGTGGCCAGCTTCGACGCCATCGTGCCCCACTTCTACGACGCCGAGGACCGGCAGCGGGGCTACATCCAGTCCACGGACCGGGAGGGCAACCGCCGGTCCTTTCCGCTCATGGCCATCTCCATCGCCGTCATCTTCAACCGCGCCGGCCGGCTCAAGCACTACGGCGAGGCCT
Source organism: uncultured Desulfovibrio sp. (assembly GCA_964539435.1). Lineage (GTDB taxonomy): Bacteria > Desulfobacterota > Desulfovibrionia > Desulfovibrionales > Desulfovibrionaceae > Solidesulfovibrio. The sequence goes on along the minus strand of CAZIJE010000045.1, from coordinate 23,786 downwards.
CGCAGACGGCCATGGCCCTGAAAAAGAAGGCCAAGGAGAACCCCAGGAGCTGCTATGTCCTCGACCAGCGGCAAGGCTGAGGCCGCCAGGCCGCCGCTGCCCGAACCGGCCGCCGCCTACCTGGAGCACCTGCGGGTGGAGAAGGGCTATTCCCCGGCCACGGTGGCGGCCTACGGCGAGGATCTGGCCCAGTTCGAGGCCTACCTGGCCGGCCGGGGCCTGAGCCTGGCCGCGCCCGGAGCCGTGGCCCTGGAGCACGCCCGGGGGTTTCTGGCCGAACTCCACCGTTGCCGCACGGCCAAGACCTCCATGGGCCGCAAGCTGTCCAGCCTGCGCGGGCTTTTCACCTTCCTGCGCCGAAAGAAACGGGTCGCGGGCGATCCCCTGGCCGGGCTCAAAAATCCCAAGGCGGAAAAGAAACAGCCCCGGGCCCTCAACGTGGACGAGGCCGTGGCCCTGGTCACGCCCGGACCGGGCAGCCCGGCGGCCGACGGTTCGCGCGAGGCCTGCCGCGACCTGGCCCTGGCCGAGCTCCTCTACGGGTCGGGACTGCGGGTCAGCGAGGCCATGACCCTCAACCTCGACGACCTGGACCTGTCCCAGGGCGTGGTCCGGGTCATGGGCAAGGGCGGCAAGGAGCGGCTGGCTCCCGTAAGCGATGCGGCCCGGGACCGGCTGCGGGAGTATGCCCGGCGGCGGGCCGAATTCGCGCCCGACCCCAAGGAGCAGGCCTTTTTCCTGGGGTCGCGCGGCGGCCGCCTCGACCGCCGACAGGCAGCCCGGATCATCGACGCCCTGGCCCAGGCGGCCGGCATCGCCCGCCACGCCCACCCCCACATGCTGCGCCACAGCTTCGCCACCCACCTGCTCGAATCCGGGGCCGACATGCGCAGCGTCCAGGAACTCCTGGGCCACGCCCGCCTGACCACCACCCAGCGCTACACCCATCTCGAACTGTCCCGTCTCATGCGCGTCTACGACAAGGCCCATCCCCGGTCCGACGAGTCCAAGTCCTAGCGCCTCCCGTTGTTGCGCGCCGGTCGCAGCCGGCCTGTTGCTGTCGCTTTATTACCCATTGCAGGGAATTTTCAGCGCCATGGCCTTTTTTGTATTGCCTGGGGTGCTGAAACCCGTTAGGCCGAATATGGGTGAAAAAGCGTGGAAGTGCGGTGAAACATCGTGCAAGGGGAGAACGACATGGACGCATCCTGGCAGATGTTGGTCGAGGCGGCGGCGGCCCGGTTCGCCGAAGCCGGGCGCTCCGGCGTGGGCCCACACGACCTGGCCAAGCGGCTCGGCCTGCCGGCCGAAGCGGTGTTTAAGCACTTTACGGACCGCGACGGGCTTTTCGCCGCCGTCCTCGGACAGGTGCAGCGGGAGCTGTTCGCCCATATCGAATCAAGCTGCCCGGTCATTCCCGGCGAATCCGGCCTGTCCATGATCCTGCGGCTGGCCGAGGCCTACTGCCGGTTTCTGGAAGAGCGGCCGGCCGGGTACCGCGACATCCTGCCGCCCGGGGAAAAGCCCGTGGACGACGCCGGCACCGAAAGCGGCCGGGAACTGGCCCGGCTGGCAGGACGCATCGCCAAGCAGTTCGAGGTGCTCCTGCTGCTCGGCCGCATCGACGGCTCGGTGCGGACCCAGGCGGCCGAGGACACGGCCTGGCGCATCCTGCACGTGGTGGCCGGCACGGTCCGGCTGTCCCTGACCTCGCCCGGGGCCCGGGCCCGGAACCTGCGGGGCATGCTGACCGCCCTGGTCGGCGGCGACGCCTCTCCCGCCCGGGCCGCCTGAGCCGTCCCCGAGGCCGGGCCGACGCGGCTTGCCGTTTGAATATCCTTTGCATAGAAAAAGGCTTCCGTTTCGGAAGCCTTTTTCATGGGCCGCCGCGCCCGCCAACGCCGGGGAGCACGTATGCCGCGCCGGGTTTTCGTCGCCTTTTGCCTGGTTTTCCTGTGTCTGGCCGCAACCGCCTGGGCCGGGGGATTCGACTGCGCCAGGCCGCCCTACGGCGCGTTGCTCCGGGACATCAACGACCACGACTACTTCGTGAAGTTCGACGCCAAAGGCGGCATCGCCTATTACAACTACACCGGTCCCTGCAGGCTCATTCTCCACGAGCAGACGGCCCCGATCATCGTGTACGGGTTTGTGGACGGCAGGCTCTACAGCCGCATCGTGCGGACCGACCGCGACGACCTGGGCATGATCAGGAGCATGGCCACCAAGGTGGCCGGGTCGCCCAAGGAGTCGGTCGAGGGCGACTGGACCATCCTGCGCTGGGATTTTCCGGATAAGAACGTCAAGATGAAGGTCAAGTATAACAACGTGACCGAGGCCTCCAAGTCCACCACCTACTACGAACCGCTCCGGCCCAAAACCGACGCAGCCGCGGCGGACGCCTTCCTCGACAAATAGCTTTGCCCCATCTTTCCCTTCCAGGGGGTCCGGGGGGGATGATCCCCCCCGGCCGCCGGAGGCATCTTCCCTCTTCCTCTCCCTCTCTCCCCCTCTACCGCTTCACCGCGCCGCAGGCCGGGCGGTAGTCGCAGTAGGGACAGCGCCGCTCGTCGGGGCGGGGGGTGAAGGCCGTGGCCGTGGCGAGGTGGCGCAGGAGGAAGGCGACCAGGTCCGGGGTCTGGCGGTGGATGGCGTCGTGCCGGTTTTCGGGATCGAAGCGCGGGCCGAAAAGCGGCTTTTCCTTGCCCGTGTCGCGCAGTTCCACAAAGGCGGCGTCGGCCGGGGTCTCGCCCCGGGCGGCGGCGTGGAGCCAGCAGTAGAGCGGCAGTTGCAGGCTGCCGATGCGGCCGGCCACGTCCTCGAAGAGGTTCGGGTCGTCGGCCGGGGTGCGCCAGCGGGCGATGCGGCTCCAGAGCGCCTCGTCGGCCCAGACCGCGGGCGGCAGGGACGGGGCGGCGCCGGTCTTGTAGTCGAGGATCACCACCCCTTCTTCCCGGCGGTCCAGCCGGTCGGCCCGGCCGGAGAGGAGGTAGGTCCGGCCGCCGGCCTCCAGGCTGGCGGTCAGTTCGGTCTCCAGGGCCAGGGGCGTGGTGCGCGGCACGGCGGCGGCCATGGACATGAGCCGGGTGCGGCCGGCGCGCAGGAGCAGGAGCTGTCCGTCCGGGGGCAGGGCCTGGCAGGCGGGGCTGGCCCGCATGCGGGTCTCGTACAGGTCGGCCAGGGCGGTCGGGTTCAGGTCCACGGCATCGATGTCGCGGCCGAGGTAGAGGGAGAAATACTCCCGCAGCACCTCGTGGACCACCTCGCCCACGGCGGCCCGGTCGCCTTCCTCGGCCACCACGGTCAGGGGGGCCAGGGGCGAGAGGTAGCGGTAGAAGAAGCGGAGCGGACAGCCGAGATAGGTGTCGAAAAAGGTGGCCGAGAGTTTTTTGGCGGCAAGGTAGTTGGCCAGCCGCTCGGCCACGGCCGGGGATTTGGGCAGGGCGGCGTCGGCCGGCGGAATGGGGCAAAGCGGCAGGGTGATGAGCGACACCGGGGGTTCGCCGGGGGTAAGGACCCGGCCGAGTCGTTTCTCCTCTTCCCACAGGAGCTGTTCCACGTACCGGCTGCGCACGGGCTTGCTGTCCTCGAAAGGGCCCGCCCCGGGCGCGCCGGTCCGGTAGAGGACGGTGATCTCCTCGGCCCCGAAAAAGAGTCGGTAGATGTTGTAGGCCGCGACCAGGTCGCGCTCCCGGGAGTCGGGCAGGGTCAGGAGCCGGCGCAGGGTGTCGGGCAGAAGCGGATCGTAGGGCGCGGCCCCGGGCAGCTTGTCCTCCACGGCGTCGAGCACGAAGATCCGGCGGAAGGACATGAGCCGGGTCTCCAGGACGCCCAGGACCTGCAGGCCGGTGAGCGGCTCGGCCTCGAACGGCGCCCGCTCGTCGGCCAGCAGCCGGCGCAGCAGGGCAAAGAGCGTGGCCTGGGGCAGGACGGCGTCGGCCAGCCGGCCGCTGGTCAGGGCCGGGACCACGCCCGAGGCCAGGCGGAAGAGGCACTCGGCGTCGATGAGGAACCGTTCCCAGGCGTCGCCGGCCAGGTCCGGGTCGAGGAGCAGCTCGCACAGCCCGGCCAGGGCGTTGCCGAGCGCCCGGGGGGTGTCCACGGCCTCGAAGCCGGTCAGGCAGGTCTCGAGGACCCGCCGGTACAGGGCGCCCGCTTCCGGGGAGGGCGGCCCGTCCTCACCGGCCGGGTCCAGGGCCAGGGGGTCGGCAAAGGCCCCGCCCTGGCGCAGGGCCGCCTCCAGGGTGTGGAACACGGCCCGGAGCGGCTCCTCGTCGCCCAGGCGCAGCATCTTGAGGTAGGGGTGGCGCAACAGGGCGACCAGGGACCGCCAGTGGTAGCGGCCCGAGGACAGGCGCGTCTCCTGGAGGGTCAGGATGGTTTCCAGGAGCCGGGCCAGGGACGACCGGGCCAGGGGATAGCCCATGGAGATGTTGACGTCCTTGCGCGGCAGGATGTGGAGCACCGGGGAGAGCAGGCCCGTGTCCGGCAGGACGATGGCCGTGTCCTCCAGGTCCGGGGCCTCGGCCAGGCAGGTCTCCAGGGCCTTGAGCTGGGCGTGGAGGTCGTGGCCCTCGAAAAAGCGCAGTTTTTTCGACGACAGGTTGGCGGTGGTGGCGTCGAGCATGAGGGTGGCCCGGGAAGGATCGCCTTTTTGCCGGGGCCGCCGCCTGCGGCCGCCGTCCAGGAGCACGGCCCGGGCGTTCCAGTCGCCGAGCCACCGCTTCTGCTCCAGGCAGGCGAAATGGACCCGGCCGCCGGGATCGGCCAGGGCCGGATCGCCGTGCCAGATCATCTCCAGGGCCCCCTGCCGCCACAGGGTCTTGAACAGGGCCTTTTCCGCGCCGGACAGGACGGCGAAGCCGCAGGCGAAGACCTGCCGGCCGGCCAGGCGGGCGACCGCGGCCTGGGCCTGCTCGGCGGCCAGGGCCAGGCACAGGCCCGGGGTGGCCAGGCCCTCGGCCATGAGCCGTTCCCTGTAGCGGCCGTGGATGGTCCCCAGGCGCGAGAGCAGGGCCGCGGCCGGAGGCAGGACCTGGCCCTCCAGGTAGTCCAGGTCCCGGCCCGGCACGTTGTGGCGGAAAAGCTCTTCCATGAGTTCGGAAAGCTCCAGGCCCCACGGGAAAAACCGGGTCATCTCCAGGGGGAAGTCGCCGGCGTTGTCCGCGTCCGGCGCGATCTCGCGCACGATGTCGTGGAGCAGCGACACCCGGTCCAGGACGTCGAGCATGACCGGCGGCGTGGGGGCCAGGGACGCGCCCAGGCCGGTCGCCCAGTCGCCCACGGCCGTGATCTCGGGCAACAGCAGGGGCTTTGGCAGGTCCGGCATGGCGGACAGCCGGTCGCACAGGTGGCGGGCGGCCCGGCGCAGGGGAAAGATGACCAGGGTGCGGCTGAAATCGCCGCCTGTCGCGGCCACGAGCCGCCCGGCCACGCCGGCGAAGAATTCCTCGGTCCAGGGGATGACGCCGACGGGCTTCATGCGCGGTGCTCCACGGGCCGGCATTCCCGCCGGTCGAGATAGACGAGGTAGCCCCGGGCCGGCAGGCCGTTCCGGCCGGGCAGGCGCGCGGCCAGGCCGAGGTAGCGGGCCACCTGGGCGACGTGTTCCGGCCGGGTCTGGCCGGTCTTGAAGTCCAGGACCACGGTGGCGTCCGGGCCGCAGAAAAGGAGGTCCGGCCGCAGGCGCTCGCCGTCGTCGCAAAGGAGCTCGCGCTCGCAGTAGCCGCCGGCCAGGGCGTCGCGGCACTGGGGCAGGCCGGCCAGCCAGACGAGCATGTCCGTGAATTCGCCGGTCAGGGCGGTCCGCAGGCCGGCGTCCAGGCGCTCCCCGCCAAGGGCCGTGCGCACGGCCCGCAGGGCGTCCGGGGCCGGATCGGCCGGGTCGAAGCCAAAGCGGGCAAAGACCTCGGCGGCCAGGTGGGCCAGCTCGCCGCGCCGCTTTTCCGTGAAGCGCAGGGAATCCCGGACGTCCCGGGCCACGTTGCGGTAGACCTTGAGACGCGGCAGCCAGGCCATGGGCGCGGTGACGGCCCGGACCGGCTCCGCGGGAGGGGGCGGCGGGGCGGCGGGGGCCGGGGGCGGCGGCGGGCCGAGGTCGGGCAGGGTCCCCAGCCGGATCGGCTCCCCGTCGGCCGGGTCCTGGCCGAAGGCGGCGAAGAGGTGGGCCAGGGCCTTGGGCAGGGGGTAGCGGACGTCGTCGCGGAGCTTGCCGTGGCCGGGCACGAAGGCGTGGAGCTCCAGTTCCGGCCGGGTCCAGGCCACGTAGAGGAGGTGGACCTGCTCGGCCAGCTCCCGGGCCCGGCGACGGGCATGGTCCTGACCCAGGCCCGGCTGGTCCGGGGCCAGGACCTCGCCCTCCTCCAAAGCGGCCGCGACCAGGGCGGCCTCGCCGGTCCGGCCGGAAAAGTGGTGGAAGGGCACGACCACGGCCGGGAACTGGAGGCCCTTGGCCTTGTGCATGGTCAGGACCCGCACGGCCTCGACGTTTTCCGGCTGGGGCACCTTCTCGTCGTCCCCGAGCTCGCGCCAGAAATCCAGGAACGCGGAAATGGAGGTCCTGCCCCGGGTCTCGGCCAGGTGGGCGATCTCCAGGAACCGGCGCAGGAAGGCTTCGTCCCCGGGCCGGCGTTCGAGGAGGCCGTAGCCGGTGACGATCTCGCGCAAGAGGTCGTAGGGCGCGGCCAGGCCGGTCTGGCGCAGGTAGGGCCGGATCAGCCGGGTCCAGGCATCGGGCCACCGGTCCTTGAAGGCCAGGGACAGGGAGGCCCGCCTGGGCAGGCGGCACAGCCATTCGCCGAGTTCGGCCCGGGAAATGCCCGAGAGGTCGCCGAAGAGCTCCTGGCCGGACACGAAGGCCCAGAACGACAGGCTGTCCGGCGGGTAGTCCAGGAAGGCCAGCATGGCCGCGAGCTGGCGGATGAGCGGATGGTGGGCCAGGCGCAGGCTGTTTTCGGTCACCACGGGCATGCCGGCCTCGATGAGCCAGGAGGCGACCCGGGCGGCCTGGGGGTTGGAGCGGGTGAGGACCGCCACGCCCCTGGGACCGTGACGGGGCAGGAGCTCCTCGTCGAGGAGCCGGACCAGGGCGGCGCGGGCGGCGGCGTCGTATTCCCCGGCCGACGCGGCGGGCAGGGCCGTGATCCGGACGTGGCCTTCGGGACCCGACCGGGCCCGGGGCAGGGCCTGGGCCGCGTCGGCAAAGGCCCGGGACAGCATGCCGGCCAGGTCCGGCACGGCCGCCTGAAGCTCCCGGCCGAGCAGGGCCTCGGCCACCTGGCGCGCCCCGGACGGGTCGGCCAGGGGCGCGAAAAACCGGTTGTTGGCCTCCACCACGGCCGGGGCGCTGCGCCAGTTGACGGGCAGGGTCTCGCGCCTGACCTCGGCGATGGCCGCAAGCTCGGGATCGGCCGGGGCGGCGTCGAACAGGGCCGCGTCGCCGCCGCGCCAGCCGTAGATGGCCTGCTTGACGTCCCCCACCAGATAGAGGCTGCCGGCCCGGGCCAGGCACTCCACGGCCAGGAGGCGCAGCACGTCCCACTGGTTGCGCGAAGTGTCCTGGAACTCGTCGATCAGGATGTGGGCCAGGCCGGCCCCGAGCCGGCACCAGGCGTCGGGCACGCCGAAATCGCCCGAGAGC
>CAZIJE010000045.1:0-16137 GCA_964539435.1 uncultured Desulfovibrio sp. | reverse complement strand
GGGAGTGGGGCAGGATGCGCATCTGGGTCAGGTAGGCCGGAAAATCCTGGCCGATCCGGGAGGCCAGGCCGCAAAACGGGGCCAGGCCCATGGCCGCGCGCAGGACCGGCAGTTCCCGGCAGCAGGTCCCGTGGGCCTCGCGCAGGGCCTGGTAGAGCCGCTCCAGGTCCGGGGTGGCCTTCTCGCGCGAGGCCTTGAGCAGGCAGTCGGCCAGGCAGGCCTTGCTTTCATAGGTGGAGCGCGGCGGCGCGTCGGCCTGGTCGCCGTCGCGGCACTTGCGCAAAAAGGTCGTGAAGTGGGCGTTGGCCTGGGTCCCGGTGGCGTCCAGGGCGGCGAGCAGGGCCCCGGCGGCGCCCTGCAGGCCGCCCAGGCGACGTTCCAGCCCCAGGCGCAGGTCCTCGGGGGCGGCCGCCCGGTCCAGTGGATCGACCAGGAGCCGGCCGGCCACGTCCATGAGCCGCTCCCGGAACCGGTCCATGGGCAGAAACCCGGCGCAGCCCGACAGGAGCGCGGCCTGGGCCTCGCCGAACTGGCGGGCCAGGGACGGGTCCTCGGGCAGGCTGGCGGCCAGCCGGTCGTAGAGGTCGGACAGGATGGCGGTGTCGTCGAAGGCCGGCTCGAAATCCGGGCGCAGGCCGAGCTCCAGGGCGAAGGCCCGGGCCAGGAGGAAGAGCAGGCTGTCGATGGTGCGGATGTTGAGGCGCTCGGCGTGGATGAGAAGCTCCTCGAGCTCGTCCCGGGCCTTGGCCCGGGCGGCGGGGGCGGCGCCGCCAAGCCCCAGGGCCAGGGTCTTGAGGCGGTGGAACACCCGCTCGCGCATCTCCGAGGCGGCCTTGTTGGTGAAGGTCACGGCCATGATTTCGGGCAGGGCGTAGCCGGCCTCCAGGTCGTCGGCGCAGACCCGGGGCAGGCAGCCCTTGGTGCGCAGGGCGAGCTCGATGAACCGTTCGGTCAGGGCGTGGGTCTTGCCCGAACCGGCCGAGGCCTTGACCTGGATCAGCATGGAAAGGCTCCTTGGAGCGCGGATGTGGCAGCCGAGGCTATCCTCATGGCCGCGCGGCGGCAACCCCGGCCCGGGCGGGGCCCAAGGGCCTTGTCGCTCTTGGCAGGCTTTTTGCTTGGGGCACTATGCCCTAGACCCTCTACAGGCGGCCCGGGTCGCCGCCGCCGGCCCCGGGCCGGACGGCGGCTCCCTAAGCGGCGACGCCGGAACATAAGATGGAACAGCGTTTAACAAAGTCAAATGAATACCTCCCCGGGACCGGACCCGGCCGCTGCCGCGCGGCCGCGCCACGCGGTCCGGGACGGAGGCGCGGATGAAATCCAAGGCCATTCCCCACATGATCCTGGCCGTGGTCCTGGCCCTGGTGGCCGGGTTTCTGACCATCCGGTGGCTCGGGTCCGTGCGCGGCACCGGCGAAAAGGCCAGGCCCGTGGTCGAATCGAAAAAAGTCGATGTCCTGGTGGCGGCCCGGGCCATTCCCAAGGGCGCGCGCCTGGACGCGAGCATGGTGCGACTTAAGCCCTACGATCCCGAAACCGCGCCCCTGGACGCCCTGCGGGACGCGGCCGCCGTGGAGGGACGGGTCACGGCCCGGGAGATCTCCCAGGACGATCCCATCACCCCGGACAAGCTCCTGCCCAAGGGCGTGGCCGGCGGCGGCCTGGACGCCGCGGTGGAGCCGGGCAAGCGGGCCCTGACCATCCGGGGCACCAAGGTCATGGGCTCGGGCGGCCTGGTCACCCCGGGCTGCCGGGTGGACGTCCTGTCGACCTACACCCAGCCCGGCAAGTCCGACGAAAAGGTCACCAAGGTCATCCTGGAGAACATCCTGGTCCTGACCACGGGCACGGAAATGGAGACCCGCATCGGCAAGGACGGCCGCGAGGAACTGGCCAACACCGACTTTTTCACCCTCATGGTAACCCCGGTGGAGGCCGAGCGCCTGGCCCTGGCCTCGGACCTCGGCAGCATGCACCTGGCCCTGCGCAAGCCCGGGGACGACGACATGGTGGCCACGGCCGGCGCGGACGTGGCCAAGAGCCTGGAAGCCTACGCCCTGGCTCCGGCCCCGGTCCCGGAACTGGCCGAAAGCGCGCCGGCCCCGGAAGACGCCGGCTACAGCGTGGAGACCATCCGCGGCACGGAACGGGAGCGGGTCAAGCTCGACAGCCTGGGCGCGGCGCAGCCCGAGGAGAAAAGCCATGCCAAGCCGTAGACCGTTCCGACTGGCCGCGCGCCTTCTGGCCTGGATCCTTGTGGGCTGCATGACCTCGCTGGGCCATGCCGCGCCGGCCGGCATCGCGCCCGTGGCCGTGCGTTCCGCGCCCAAGCTCAGCCTGACCATCGGCAAGTCCGTGATCCTGCAAAGCGACGCGGACGTGGCCCGGGTGTCCGTGGCCCAGCCCGAAATCGCCGATTTCGTGCTCCTGTCCCCCAGGCAGGTCTATGTCACCGGACGCGCCCCGGGCGTGACCAACCTGACCCTGTGGGACAAAAGCGACCGGATCCGCGCGGTCTACGACCTGGACGTGGCTCCGGACGTCTCGCGGCTTAAAAAGATGCTCCACGACGTCATGCCCGGCGAAACCGGCATCGAGGTCCGGTCGAGCCAGGACGCCATCGCCCTGGCCGGCACGGTGCGCGACGCCGAAACCGTGCAGCGGGCCCTGGCCCTGGCCGAGGTCTACGCGCCCAAAAAGGTCGTGAACCTCCTGACCGTGGGCGGGGTGCAGCAGGTCATGCTCGAGGTCCGGGTGGCCGAGATGTCCAAAAGCGTGGTCAACCGCATGGGCATCAACCTCAACGCCATGGGCGACGGCAACTTCGCCTACACCCTGATCGGCGGCCTGACGGGCATCACGTCGAACATGTTCAACGTGGACGCCGTCCAGAACGTGTACCAGTACGCCAGCGTTCCGGGATGGGAGCTCAAGGACGCCGAAGGGAACCAGGTCGGCAATTTTCCGGAATCGTCCACAGTCCAGATGCGGTACCGGGAGTTCAACCAGCCCGCCAACAAGGCCACGGCCACCCTCAACCAGGGCACGGCCGTGGCCCGCTGGAACACCAACTGGGGCGGCGCGGGCAACACGACCATGACCGCGGTCCTCGACCTGCTCAAGCAAAACGGCATGGTCAAGATCCTGGCCGAGCCGAACCTGGTCTGCCTGAACGGCCAGACCGCCAGCTTCCTGGCCGGCGGCCAGATTCCGGTGCCCGTGCCCTCGGGGCTCGGCACCACCAGCATCGAGTGGAAGGACTTCGGCGTGGGCCTCAAATTCACTCCCAACATCGTGGCCGGCGATCGGATCAACCTGCAGGTCCACCCCGAGGTGTCGGACCTCGACTACAGCAACGCCATCCAGGTCCAGGGCTCCACCGTTCCGGCCATCAACACCCGGCGCACCTCCACCACCATCGAGCTCAAAAACGGCCAGACCTTCGCCGTGGCCGGCATGCTCTCCCAGCAGGCCCGGACCAACATGGAAAAGTATCCGGTGCTCGGCGACATCCCGGTCCTCGGCAACCTGTTCAAGAGTTCCCAGTTCCAGAAGGACCAGACCGAGCTGGTCATCCTCATCACGGCCCACCTGGCCAAGCCCCTGGACAAGAAGGCCATTTCCCTGCCCACGGATTCGGCCCACGAGCCGGACGATCTGGAGTTTTTCCTGGGCATCCGCCGGGACGGCGGCCAGGCGAACCCGACCGCGGCTCCCCTGGCCGTCACGGGCGCGGCCCTGGACGGGGATTTCGGCCACGCCGTGCCCCAGGTGGCCACGGTGCGGAGCCGGGGCGAACAGTGAACCGCAGCGGGCGGGAGGTTTGCATGAAACGCGTTCCCTGGCTCCTTGGCGTGGCCCTGGCCGGCTTGCTGGCCGGCTGCCAGGCCGAAAAGGACCTGAACTGGGACTACGGCCGCTCCTACCATGCCGTGTTCGACAACCAAAAGCTCGATCCGGCCGCCGGGGACGGCAGTCCGGTGACCGGCATGCCCGGCGGCAAGGCCGTTCTGGCCTACGACCGGTACGAGAAGGCCGAACCGCCCAAGGAACAGAAGCAGGGCGAGTCGATCATGCTTTTCGGCAACAAGTAGCCGGTGCGGGAGGGTCCTATGGGCATGCGGGACAAGATGACGGTCTTCCTGGACCTGGACGCCTCGCCGGCCCGGCTGGTGTTCGAGGAGTGCCTGTCCGAGGACGGCGATTTCGAGGTCCTGGGCGACGGCGAGGAGTTCGCGGACCTGCTCGTGCGGGAGCTCGACGCCTCCCGGGGCGAGGAGGAGCTCGAGGCCGTGGCCGAGATCGTGGCCCGCCGGGGCGACCGCGAGGTCTTCCTCACGGCCGGTGCTTACGACGCCGAGATCCTCATGCGGCTCATGCGCCAGGGCGTGCGGGAATTTTTCCCCCAGCCGGTCAGCCACGAGGAAGTGCGCATGGCCCTGTGGCGGCTCAAGGCCCGGCGCGAGAGCCGGCTCGGGCCGGCCGGCAGCAAGCAGGGGCGCATCCTCAACGTCTTCGGGGCCAAGGGCGGGGTCGGCACCACGTCCGTGGCCGTCAACCTGGCCGCCGCCTGCCTGACCCACAAGCCCGGGGCCACGGTGGCCCTCATGGACATGAACCTGCCCTTCGGCGAGGCCCAACTCTTTCTGGACATCGCGCCCAAGTACCACTGGGGCGAGGTGCTCGGGAACATCAGCCGCCTGGACGCCACCTACCTCATGAGCGTCATGTCGCGGCACCCCTCGGGCCTCTACCTGCTGGCCCCGCCGAGCCGGCTCGACGACCTCCAGATGGCCACTCCGGAAAACATCTCCCGGCTCCTCGAACTGATGCGCCAGGTCTTCGACACCGTGGTCATCGACCTCGGCATGTACCTCGACGAGATTACGCTGAAGGTCATGGACATCTCCGACGCCATCGTGCTGGTGTGCGTCCAGAACCTGGCCTGCCTGGCCAATGTCCGGCGTTTCCTGGACAACCTCCGCCACGCCGAGGCCGGGCTCGAGGAAAAGCTCAAAATCGTGGTCAACCGCCACCTCGACGAAAGCGACCTGGTGGTGGAGGACATGGAAAAGGCCCTGGCCCTGTCCGTGTTCTGGCGGGTGCCCAACGACTACAAGACCACGCTTTCGGCCATCAACCAGGGCAAGCCCCTGCTCGAGACCGCGCCCAAGGCCCCGGTCACCCGGTCGCTCAGCGACCTGGCCCGGGCCCTGGCCCCGCCCCCGGAGGCGGAGCGGAAAAAGGGCCTTTTCGGCCTCAAGCTCCTGTCCGGCCGGAGCGGCTGACCGGCGTCCGGCCCTGTCGGCGCTTTGACCGGGAACGCCGCCCGCCCGTTCCGGTCCGAGGGAAAAGAGGGGGATGCGGCCGCCGGCCCGATACTTGCATCTTTATTTGCTTCATTGAAACGCCATTCGCCACGAGCGAGAGACCCCTCTCTCCCTTCCAGGGGGTCCGGGGGGGATGATCCCCCCGGCGGAGAGGTCCAGGAGAGGCGGCGCCTCTCTTGGCCGCCGGAGGCACAAGGAGCAGTCATTCATGGAACGCGGCCGGCCGCCTTTGATGCGCCAGATGCAGCGCCCGGGCGTTTCTCCGGAAAAGGAGCGCAAGGATCCGGGCGTGGCCCTGGACGAGTATTACGAGATCAAGACCCGCATCCACGACCGGCTCATCGACCTGATCGACCTGTCGCTGCTCGACACCCTGGACGGCGTCTCGCTCGGCGCGGAAATCGGCAAGCTGGTGGAGCGGCTGTTGCGCGAGGAGTTCGCCCAGACCCCGCTCAACCAGCTCGAGCGCGAGCGGCTCATTTCCGAGGTCAAGGACGAGATGCTCGGCCTTGGACCCTTGGAGCCCTTTCTCAAGGACCAAAGCGTCAACGACATCCTGGTCAACTCCTTCCGCCAGATCTATGTGGAGCGGTCCGGCAAGCTGGTCCTGACCGAGTCGCGGTTCAAGGACAACGACCACTTAAAAAAGATCATCGACCGGATCGTCTCCAGGGTGGGACGGCGGGTGGACGAGTCCTCGCCCATGGTGGACGCGCGCCTGCCCGACGGCTCGCGCGTCAACGCCATCATCCCGCCCCTGGCCATTGACGGGCCGGCCCTGTCCATCCGGAAATTCGCCAAGGAAAAGCTGACCATCGAGGACCTGATCCGGTACAGGGCCATGACCCGAGACATTGCGGACGTGCTCCAGGGCATTGTCCTGGCCCGGCTCAACATCCTCATCTCCGGCGGTACGGGCACGGGCAAGACGACCATGCTCAACTGCCTGTCGGGCTTCATTCCCCATGACGAGCGGATCGTGACCGTGGAGGACGCGGCCGAACTCCAGCTCAAGCAGGACCACGTGGTGCGCCTGGAGTCCCGGCCGCCCAACATCGAGGGCCGGGGCGAGGTCACCCAGCGCGACCTGGTCCGCAACTGCCTGCGCATGCGGCCGGACCGGATCATCGTCGGCGAGGTGCGCGGGGCCGAGGCCCTGGACATGCTCCAGGCCATGAATACCGGCCACGACGGGTCCCTGGCCACGCTGCACGCCAACACCCCCCGCGACGCGCTCATGCGCCTGGAGACGCTGGTGGCCATGGCCGGACTGACCATTTCGCCCCTCTCGCTCAAGCGCTACATCGCCTCGGCCGTGGACGTGATCATCCAGATCTCCCGGTTCTCCGACGGCAGCAGAAAGCTCGTCAGCTTCCAGGAGCTGACCGGCATGGAAGGGGAGGTCATCACCATGCAGGAGATTTTCGCCTTCGAGCAGCGCGGGGTGACGGCCGACGGCAAGGTCAAGGGCGTGTTCATGGCCAGGGGCATCCGGCCCAAGTTCGCAGCCAAGTTCGAGGCCAAGGGCATCCGCCTGCCGGACGGGATTTTCGATCCGCGCAACGTGGTCGAGAGCTGACGGGGCAACGGCCATGCCCGCGCGCAACCCGGCGACGGCCGCCTAGGAAAACGCCATGTCAGAGGGAATGCCGTCCATCCTGTCCCTGGCCCTGCTGCTGTCGCTGGTCTACCTGTTCGTGGCCGCGGTCTTCGTGTTCCGGCGGCTGACCGACAAAAGCGGCAAGGAACTGGCCCGGCGCATCGAGCAGGTGGCCCGGGGCGCGGCCATCGACCCGGACTTTGCCGGCGATCTCGTGAAAAAGCACGAGATGAGCGGCCTGCGGTGGCTGGACGTGTTCCTGTCGCGCCAGGCCTGGAGCCGGCGCATGGACAAGATGCTCGACCAGGCCGACATCGAGGCGCCCCTTGGCATCTTCGTGCTCCTGTCCCTGGTCTTCGCGGTCACCGGCTATCTGGCTTCCTCCCTGTATGTCTCGAATTTCCTGGTCCGGCTGGCCGTGGGCGCGGCCCTGGGCCTTTTGCCGTTCAAATGGATCGCCATGCGCAAGGCCAAGCGGATGGCCGAATTCGAGCGCCAGCTGCCCGAGGCCCTGGAGCTGGTGGGCCGGGCGCTCAAGGCCGGGCACACCTTTTCCAGCGGCATGGGCATGGTGGTCAGCGAGTTCGCCGATCCGATCCGGATCGAATTCCAGAAGACCATGGACGAGATCAACTTCGGCATGGGCGTGACCGTGGCGCTGGACAACCTCATGGACCGGGTGGACTGCCCGGACCTCAACTTCTTCGTGGTCTCGGTCAAGATCCAGAACGAGACCGGCGGCAACCTGGCCGAAATCGTGGGCAACATCGCCTGGCTCATCCGCGAGCGCCTGA
This sequence comes from uncultured Desulfovibrio sp., assembly GCA_964539435.1. GTDB lineage: Bacteria > Desulfobacterota > Desulfovibrionia > Desulfovibrionales > Desulfovibrionaceae > Solidesulfovibrio. The sequence continues at coordinate 8,410 of CAZIJE010000045.1, read as the reverse complement.
AGCTCAAGGGCCGCATCCGGGTCCTGTCGGCCGAGGGCCGCATGGCGGCCTGGGTCCTGTGCCTGCTGCCGTTTTTCGTGTGCGGCACCGTGCAGATGCTCAATCCCGGCTACATGGGGCAGCTGTTCACCGAGCCCCTGGGCCGGATCCTGCTCTACCTCGTCGCCGGCCTCATGACCGGCGGCATCCTCGTCATCCGCAACATGGTGCGGATCGAGGTCTAGGAGCGACGGCCATGGACCTGTTGCTGATATCCCTGCTCGTGGCCGCAAGCGTCGGCCTTTTCGCCTACGGCCTCGCTTCCCTGCGGGAGGACCGCCGCCGGCGGCGGGAGTTCGCCGACCGGGCCCTGGCCGTGCTCCAGGCCGGCGCGCCCGAGCCCCTGGCCCGGCCGGGCATGGTCGGCTGGCTGACGGGGCTCGCCCGCTCCGTGGCCACCCGGTTCGGCGAGGCGGTCAAGCCCAAGGAGGCCAAGGAGCTCTCCAAGACCCGCAACAGCCTGGTGCACGCCGGATTCCGGCAGCCGGGAGCGGTGGAGATCTACTGGGGCATCAAGGCCGGAGCCGGGCTGGTCGGCCTGACGCTCGGCGTGCTGTTGGCCATGTCCGGACGGGTGCCCGGCCAGTACAAGATGTTCGTGGCCCTGGCCTGCGTGGCGGCCGGGTTCTACCTGCCCGGACTGCTGCTCGATTCCAGGGTGAAAAAGCGGCAAAAGGCCATCCAGCACGGCCTGCCCGACGCCCTGGACCTGCTGGTGGTCTGCGTGGAGGCGGGCATGGGCCTTGACGGGGCCATCTACCGGGTCTGCCTGGAGATGGCGCACAAGGAGCCGATCTTGAGTTCCGAGCTGCGGCTTTTGACCCTTGAGCTGCGGGCCGGCAAGTCCCGGCGCGAGGCCCTCAAGAACCTGTCGGCCCGCATCGGCCTGGAGGACATGGGCAGCCTGGTGGCCATGCTGATCCAGACCGACATGTTCGGCACCTCCATCGCCCAGACGCTTCGGGTCTACGCCGACGCCATGCGGACCAAGCGGTTCCAGCTGGCCGAGGAACTGGCGGCCAAGCTCCCGGTCAAGCTCCTGTTTCCACTTATCTTCTTTATATTCCCAACGCTCCTGATCGTGATCCTGGGCCCGGCCGGCATCAGCCTCATCAAGATGTTCGGGGGGGTCAAGCATTGAGCCGGCCAGGAGCGGGGAGCGGCCTCCGGCGTTTCGGGCCGGACGGAAGGCGGAAGCCGGGGAGGGGACTGGCATGGCCGGCGTCGGCGATGTGACGCGTTCCGTCAGGGAGACCCAGCAAGGGGCAAGCGAGGCCCTGGACGCGCTGTCGGGCGGGGTGGCCGCGACCGGCAAGTCGGTGTCGGCGTTGGCGGACTTTTTCCACAAGCCGGACAACCTGCTCGCCCTGGCCGTGTGCCTGACGGCCCTTTTGGGCATCTATTCGCTGCTGCGGGCCGAAAACATCATCCCGGCCTACCGCCGGCAGGGCGGGGGCGTCCTGGCCTCCTTCCTGGCCCGCCGCCTGGCCCTTCGCCTCATCCTCTTCCTGGTGGTGGCGGCCGCCGGCCTGGCCCTGGCCTCGACCCGGCTGGCCGGGTTCCTGGACGTCCTCAAGCGCTTTTTCTGATTCCCGCTCCGGAAACCGCTTTTTCCCGTCAAGACGGCCGCAGCCCGCAAAAAAGGGGGCGTGCGGCCCCCTCGCCCCGCGCCCCCGGACGCCACGGCGCGACGGCGCGCCCGCGGCCTTTCGGACCTCACTCCCGGTACGGCTTGTACTGGAGCAGGATCTTGTCCGCAACGGCCTGGCGCAGGGCAGCGATCTCGCTGTCCGCGCCCATGGCCTCGCTGGCGGCCAGGGCCGCGGCCGCGTCCTCGAAGCCGGCGGCTTTGGCGATGGCGTTGAACCTGCCTTCCCATTCCTCGGGGCGGTCCCGGGAGGTCGGGACGTAATCGCTGGCGCTGACCAGCGCGAGGTAGTCCTGGTAGAACTTGACCACGTTCTCCTTGGCCGTGCCGGCCAGGCCGGGGCAGGGCATCCCCAGCAGGAAAACGAGGCAAAAGGCGGCGAGGCGGCATTTTTTCATGACGGTTCCTCCTGGGCGGCCGACCGCAATGGGCCGGGCCGCCGGGCGGGTTGCGCGTTCACCAGGGTTCCGACGCCCTCTTGGCCGAGGCCGTGAGGACCAGGTCGTCGAAAAACGGCTGCATCATGGGCGTGACCGCCTTGTAGGTGTAGGCCAGCTTGACCTCGAAGGGCGTGCACGGCGTGACCTTGCAGGTGGTGGTCGTGGACGGGGACAGGGTGAGGACCGGCGGGACCGCGCCCTGGTCCGCGGCCTGGGTGACGGCCGGCAGGAGCCCCTTGCTGTTCATGTACTGTTCGGCCGCGTTCTGGGTGGTCTGCTTGGTGGCCGCGTCCCGGGCGATGGCGGTCACGGCGCTGTCGAGGGTGATCTGGATGCGCAGGATGTTGGCGATCTCGATGATCCCGAACAGCATCAGGAACAGCACCGGCAGCACCAGGGCCATTTCCACGGTGGTGACGCCTGCCTGGCCCGGGGCGCGCGGCCCCTTGGGGCGATGCATGATAGCCATGGCCATTTTCCCCGCTACGGCGTGCCCGTGGTGGCTTCCTTTTTGGTCATGAGCCGCTGTCCGAGCTGCTGGCCGATTTTCTTGAACATGTCCTTGATGCCGGTTTCATTGGGCGCGTCGTAGTAGTGGTCGTCGGTGCCGGCCTTGGACGAGGCGATCTGCTTCATGAGGTTCTTGTCCGTTGTGTCGGAGTCGCCGAAGCGGACCGAGAAGATCTCCACCGGATAGTTGGCGTCGTTTTTCGCGGCATTGGCCGCGTCGAGCACGAACTGGTTGAGCTTGCCGCCGTCCTTGCAGTCCGGGATCTGGGCCAGGGTGGCCGTGGCCGTGGTCTGGGTGGCGTAGGGCGAGGTCGTGGTGTCGGGCTTGAGCCCCATGCCGAAGTAGGCGTTGGTCCAGTAGGTGTTGATGGTCTTGGAGGCCGAGGCGAAGCTGCCGCCGCAGCGTCCGTCCTCGGTGTCGCCGTCGGTCAGGACGATCATGATCTTGCGGACCTTCTTGTCCGTGCTGCCTTCCACGTACGGGGCCGCGGGCGACAGGACCTTGTGGCCCCACTTGATGCCCTCGGAAATGAGCGTGCCGGAGGTGACGGCCCCGGCGGTGATGCCGTCGATGTTGGAGCGGATCGTGTTCTTGTCCGAGGACAGGGCCCGGATCGGCGACATGCCGGCGCAGGTCTTGTCCGTGGTGGTGCTCACGCCGCTGATCGTATAGCCGTAGAAGATGTTGGAACTGGTGGAGGTCCGGCTGTACTCGGTTTTGAGCTTGCCGTTGTTGAGGGAGCCGTCGGCGTTGCGGCAGCCCGTGCCCACGCCGTCGGGATTGCGTTCGGCCGTCACCGGGTCGTTGCCGTCGATGCGGACCTTGCCCTGGAAGGGGACCAGGCCGATCTTGGACCGGGTCGAGGAGGACGAGGAGGGCATGATCAGGTCGACCAGATCCCGGGCCGCGTCCTTGGCGTTGTTGATGGGGTCGCCCTTCATGCTGCCCGTGGCGTCGAGCACCAGGACCAGCTCGATGTCGTTGTAGCCGGCGCAGGCGTCGGCCGTGACGGTCGTGTCCTCGATGCCGACGACCTTGGCCAGGGTCATGTCCACCTGGGCCTGGGCCTCCACGCACACGCTGCGGGTGGCCCCGCCGGAAGTGACCGTGACGCCGGTGGCGTCGGGGTCGTTGAGGCCAAGGTTGGATTTGACCGCCTTCTCCACCTTGCCGTTGCTGACGTCCGGGTCGTCGGGCAGCTGGAGGCTGCCGGCCAGGGCGGCCGCGTCCACGGCGTTTTGCAGCTTGTTGTGGGCCACGTAGACGCGGCCGAGGTCCACGGCCACGCCGGCGGCGGCCATGGTGCCGGCCAGGGCCGCGGCAATGACCACGCTCGACGCCCCCCGGGCGTCGCCCCGGCTAGTTGGCCGGAGGCACGGCCATGACGGTTGACGCGGACAGCGTGATCGGAGTCGATCCCATAATGCTGAAAGGAGAAGGCTTGCCCTGTGCGTTGGTCTGGGGGGTGAAAAGCGGCTCGAAAACATGCTGCACCTGCACTGTTACGTTGTTTTGGCTGTCGCGCGGGGTGATGTTCACGGTCGGCGCGCCCCCGCCCACGGCGGAACTGCCGTCGGCATTCCGGAGAAGGTTCTGGACGTAGGCGTCAACGCCGCTGGCATCGCCGTTTTGCCGGGCCAGCATGCGCGCCCCCTCCATGGCCGCGTTTTGCAGCCGGGCGTATTCGGTGAGGGCCTTGGTGGCCTCCACGAGCACCAGGAGCAGGGGGACCAGGAGCAGCATGCCGATGGCCAGCTCCACGGCCGCGAGCCCCCGTTGGTCGTTGTGGATTCGCTGCATGGCGTTTTTCCGCCCCTTGGAGAAAACAATTTTTTCAAGGACTTTTCCCTGGTTGGAAAAATCATGCCAGAAAAGACGCAACATTCCGGAACTGCGGGAGGCGTTGCAACCACCTTTGGGACCATGAAATTTTAGGGGTTTTCCCCTAGGCGCTGCGGGTTTCTGCCGTACCCTTTCCAGAAATCGTGGAACAACGCTTCGGGAGGAGCGTTTTTCAAGGGAACGGCGGCGCCGTAGTCCACGAAACGTGGAAAGCGGATCCGGGAGGCCGTGTTTACCGCCCCATCGGCCTCTGGTATGGTTTGCCGCGAACAGGGGAGGGGTGTCGTGAAAGGAAGCTTCCGCGCGGCGGTCGCCGCACTGGCGTTGGCCGTCTGCCTGGCCGGCCTGTCCGGCTGCGGCGGGTCCAAGGGCCGAGGCAAGGCCGATCTGACCGGAAAGGCCGGCGGCGCGGAAGTGGCCGGCGGCGACGCGGCCCTGGCCGCCGGTGACCCGCGCGAGGCGGCCCGACTGTATATCGCGGCCCTCAAGGCCGGGGCCGATCCGGCCCTGGCCAACACCCGGCTCGGCGACCTGTCCCTCGGGGCCGGCGATTTCGCCCAGGCCAGAACGGCCTACCAGCATGCCCTGAAGGCCAATCCGAAATACGCGCCCGCCCTGATGGGCCTGGGATTCGCCCTCTATCTCGGCGGGGCCAAGGCCGAGGCCGCCGAGGCCCTGGGCCGGGCCCTGGACATCGATCCGTCCCTGGCCCGGGCCGCCGCCCTGCTCGGAACCCTCGAGAATCGGGACGGCCGGCCCGAGGCGGCCCTGGCCGTGTACGACCGGTTTCTGGCCGTGGCCTTTGACGCGGACGTGGAAAACAACCGGGGCATTTCGCTCATGCTCCTCGGCCGCACCGAGGAGGCGGCCGCCGCCTTCCGCAAGGCCATGGCCGCCCGGAAGACGCCCAAGACCGCCAACAACCTCGGCCTGGCCCTGTGCAAGCTCGGCCGCTACGACGAGGCCTATGCCGTCTTTGCCGGCGTGTCCTCGGAATCGGCCGCCCTCAACAACGTGGGCGTGTGCTACATGGAGGCCGGCAACAAGGCCAAGGCCCAGGAATTTTTCGAAAAGGCCATTGCCGCCAACCCCCGGTTCTATGCCCTGGCCCAGGAGAACCTCAGCCGCCTGTCCACGGTCGAGGAAGTCAATCTGCCGTCCCCGGCCGCGTCCGTCCCGGCCCCGGCCCAGCCTGCCCCGGCCCCGGCGGCCGCTTCCGCTCCTGCCAAGCCGGCCGTGGCGCATCCGGCTCCGGCCCCTGCCCAGACCCCTTCCGTCCCGGCCCCGGCCCAGCCTGCTCCGAACGCGGTCCAGCCCGCTCCGAACGCGGCCGCGTCGGCCTCGGCGTCGGAAACGCAACCGGCCAAGGCCCAGCCGACTCCGGCCCCCGCGCCCTCGCCGGCCAAGGTTCAGCCCGCGGCCGCGACGCCCGAGCCGAAGCCGTTCCAGCCGGCCCCGGTCCAGGCCGGGCCGGCCCCGAAGCCGGTCCAGGCGCCGGTCCCGGCGTCGCCGCCGGCCAAGCCCAAGGCCGCCGCTCCGGTCGTCACCCCCTCGGCCGCCGACCGGTCCGACCGGTCCGAGATGCCGTAACCGGCCCCCTGAAGACAAGGAACGCGCCATGCCGGCCAAGGCCAAGACCCAAGCCCCCATGCGCCTGCTCGTGGCCGACGACGAACCGCGCATCCTGGACCTCTTTACCGAGATCCTGGCCCCGGAGGACGACGTTCTGGACGGCCTGGACGGTCTGGGCGGCTCTGACGCGGCCGGGGATGCCTCCTTGGAGCAGCGCTTCGAGCTGACGCTGTGCCGCCAGGGCGAGGAGGCCGTGGCCGCCGTGGCCGCGGCCAACCGCGAGCACCGGCCCTTTGCCGCCGCCTTCCTGGACGTGCGCATGCCGCCCGGACGCGGCGGGCTGGTGGCGGCCGAGGAGATCCGGGCCCTGGACCCCTGGGTCCAGATCGTGGTGGTCACGGCCTTCACCGACGTGGACCCGGCCACCATCGCCAGCCGGGTGCCGCCGGCGGACAAGCTCCTCTACATCCAAAAGCCCTTCCACCCCCAGGAGATCCGCCAGTTCGCCACCTCGCTTTGCGCCAAATGGCGGGCGGAACGGGATTTCACGGCCCTCAAAAGCCGCCTGGAGACCCGGGTTTCGGAGCGGACCGCCGCCCTGGCCAGCGCCAACCGCAAGCTGACCCGGGAGATGGAGGAGCGCGAGCGGGTCACCAAGCTCATTGTCGCGGCCAAGCGCGAATGGGAAGGGACCTTCGACTCGGTCCAGGACATGATCGTGGTCATCGACCGGCAGCGCAAGGTCCGCCGCCTGAACCTGGCCATGGCCCACCGCCTGGGCCTGTCGCCCAAGGACGTGGTGGGCCGGGAGTGCTCGTTCCTGTTCGACCAGCCGGACCGGCCCGGCGAACGGTCGGAAGAGATCCTGGCCATGACCGACGGCCGGTACCACTCCCGGGAAATCTCCCTCCCCAGGCTGCGCGGCGAATTCCTCGTCACCGCCTCGCCGCTGACCCATGACGACGACGCGCCCCTTGGCACGGTCTTCGTGGCCCACGACGTCACGGAACGCAAAAACCTGGAGATGCGCCTGCGCCAGAGCCAGAAAATGGAGGCCATCGGCACCCTGGCCGGCGGCATTGCCCACGATTTCAACAACATCCTCGGCATCATCATGGGCTTTGCCGAGATGATCGAAGGCGAGGCCGCGCCCGAAACCAGCCTGGCCCGCCGGGTGGACCACATCCTCTCGGCCTGCCGGCGGGCCAGGGACCTGGTGCTCCAGATCCTGACCTTCAGCCGCCAGAACGAGCAGGAGGCCACGCCGCTGCACGTCGGGCCGCTGGTCAAGGAGACCCTCAGGCTCATCCGGGCCACGGTGCCCAACACCATCTCCATCGTGGAGTCCGTCCGTCCCGGCCGCGACACCATCCTGGCCGAACCGACCCAGATCCAGCAGATCATCATGAACCTGTGCGCCAACGCCGCCCAGGCCATGCGCGAGACCGGCGGCGTGCTCGAGGTGGGGCTGGAGGAACAGCCCGCCGGCCTGTGTCCGTTGCCCGGCGAGGCCGAACCCGGTCCGTGTCTGCGGCTGTGGGTCGGCGACACCGGCCCGGGCATCCCGCCGGACATTCTGGAGCGGATCTTCGATCCCTTCTTCACCACCAAAAAGCCCGGCGAGGGCACGGGCATGGGCCTGTCCGTGGCCCACGGCGTGGTGCGCAAGTACCACGGCGACATCAAGGTCAAAAGCAGCCCCGGCCAGGGCGCGCGCTTCGACGTCTACCTGCCCCTGGCCCCGGAGGCCGGCGAGGCCGCGCCCACGCCGGACAGCCGGCCGGCCATGGGGCGGGGAAGCATCCTCTTTGTGGACGACGAGGCGGCTCTGGCCGAGATCGGCCGGGAACTGCTGGAATCCCTGGGCTACCATGCCCGGGCCGAAACCGATCCCCGCCAGGCCCTGGCCACGCTGCAAGCCCATCCCGCCGCCTTCGACCTCATGATCACGGACCAGAACATGCCCGGCATGACCGGCGCGGACCTGGCCCGGGAAGCCCTGGCCGTGCGGCCCGGCCTGCCCATCCTCATGCTGACCGGCTTCAGCGAGACCATGAGCAAGGAAGGAGCCCGGGCCATCGGCATCCGCGACCTGCTCCTCAAGCCCGTCCTGCGCCGCGACCTGGCCGCCGCCATCGAGGCGGCCTTGCGCGATGGGGCGGAGGGAGGGAATAGGGGGAGGGGAGTGCCTCCGGCGGCCGGGAGGGGATGATCCCCTCCCGGACCCTCCCCGGCGGGGCGTGCGGCAGGGCGGTCGGGAGCGTCGGGCGGCGGGGAACCGACGGTTGCGGCCGGATTCGCGGACGGCGGAGCGCCGGCCGCGAAACCGGCCCCACGGTGCGGCCGCGGCGCAGCGCC
>CAZIJE010000044.1:0-26129 GCA_964539435.1 uncultured Desulfovibrio sp. | reverse complement strand
TCTTGTAGGTGCGGCCCTGGTAGAGCACGGTCTCGCCCGGGCTCTCCTCGGTGCCGGCGAAAAGCCCGCCCATCATGACCGTGTCGCCGCCGGCGGCGAGGGCCTTGACGATGTCGCCCGAGAACTTGACCCCGCCGTCGGCGATCAGGCGCTTGCCGGCCTCGCGGCAGGCCCGGGCCGCCTCCATGATGGCCGTGATCTGCGGCACGCCGACGCCGGCCACCACGCGGGTGGTGCAGATGGAGCCCGGCCCGATGCCGACCTTCACGGCGTCGGCCCCGGCGGCGAGCAGCGCCTTGGCCCCTTCGTAGGTGCCGACGTTGCCGGCGACGAGCTGGCAGGAAGGATGGTTGCCCTTGATGGCCCGGATGGCGTCCAGGATGTTTTTGGAATGGCCGTGGGCCGAATCCAGGACCAGGAAATCGGCCCCGGCGTCCAGGAGGCTGGCGGTCCGCTCGTCACGGTCCGCGCCGACGCCGATGGCCGCGCCGACCCGCAGCCGACCGTGGCCGTCCTTGCAGGAATTCGGGTACTTGCGGATCTTCTCGATGTCCTTGATGGTGATGAGGCCCCGCAGCTTGTTGTTGGCGTCGACCACCAGCAGCTTCTCGATCCGGTTCTCGTGCAGGTGGTGCTTGGCCTCCTCCAGGGTGGTCCCCACCGGCACGGTCACCAGGTCCTTTTTCGTCATCACGTCCCCGACCTTGGTCACGGAATCCTTGACGAAACGGACGTCGCGGTTGGTGACGATGCCGACCAGGGTGCCGTTGTCCACCACGGGCAGGCCGGAGATGCTGTACTCGCTCATGACCACCAGCGCCTGCTCCACGGTCATCTCGGGCGGCACGGTGATGGGCGAGATGATCATGCCGGACTCGGACTTCTTCACCTTCTCCACTTCGAGGCGCTGCTCGGCGATGGTCATGTTCTTGTGGATCACGCCCACCCCGCCGCTGCGGGCCAGGGAGATGGCCATGCGCGATTCGGTGACCGTGTCCATGGCGGCGCTGACCAGCGGGATATTGAGCTTGATCTCCGGGGTCAGCCACGAGGAGACGTCGGCCTCGTCGGGCAGGACTTCGGAATAACTCGGCAACAGCAGCACGTCATCGAACGTCAACCCGGTCTCGATGATTTTTTCCATGAAGAATTCTCCTGGTTGTCAGGGGCTTGATCAGTCCAGGCCAAGATAGGCGGAACGGACCTTGGGATCGCTGAGGAGGTCGCTGGCCGCCCCTTCCAGGGTGAGCCGGCCGGTTTCGAGGACATAGCCGCGGTGGGCGATGTGCAGGGCCATCTGGGCGTTCTGTTCGACCAGAAGGACCGTGACGCCGTCCGCGTTTATCTGCTTAATGATTTCAAAGATATTTTCAACCACCAACGGCGCCAGGCCAAGGGAGGGCTCGTCCAGGAGCAGGAGCTTGGGCCGGGCCAGAAGGGCCCGGCCGATGGCCAGCATCTGCTGTTCGCCGCCGGACAGGGTCCCGCCCATCTGGGTCCGGCGTTCGAAGAGGACCGGGAAGAGGCCGTAGACCTTGTCCTCGTCGGCCTTGATGCCGGCCTTGTCCCGGCGCAGGTACCCGCCCATGAGCAGGTTCTCCTTCACGGTCAGGCGCGGGAAGATCATGCGGCCCTCGGGCACCTGGGTGATGCCAAGCGACACGATCTTTTCCGTGGAAAGACGGGTCACGTCCTGGCCGAGGAACGTGACCGCGCCGCGCCGCGGCGGGGTGACCCCGGAGATGCTCATGAGCGTGGTGGTCTTGCCCGCGCCGTTGGCGCCGATCAGGGTCACGATCTCGCCCTGCCCGATCCGCAGGGACAGGCCGCGAAGGGCCTGGATGTTGCCGTAGTAGGTGTGGATATCCGTGATCTCAAGCATGGGCCGCTCCCTTGCCGAGGTAGGCTTCGATGACGTCCGGATTGGACCGGACCTCCTTGGGGGAGCCGTCCGCGATCTTGACGCCGTGGTCCAGGACCACCAGGCGGGCGCAGATGCGCATGACCAGCTTCATGTCGTGCTCGATGAGGACCACCGTGACGCCCCGGGCCAGGATGGCGTGGATCAGGTCCACGAGCCCCTCGGTCTCCTTGGGGTTCATGCCGGCGGCCGGCTCGTCCAGGAGCAGGAGCTTGGGTTCGGTGGCCAGGGCCCGGGCGATCTCGAGCCGCCGCTGGTCGCCGTAGGACAGGCTGGCCGCCGGAGCCAGGGCCTGCTCCCCGAGGCCCACGAAGTCAAGGCATTCCATGGCCGCGTCGACGATCCGCCGCTCCTCGGCCCGCTGGGACCGGGTCCGCAGGACCGCGCCGAAGAAATTGGACGAGGTCCGGCAGTGCCGGCCGATGCGGACGTTGTCCAGCACGGTGAGCGAGGAAAAAAGCCGGATGTTCTGGAACGTCCGGGCCACGCCGAGGCTGGTCATGCGCTCGGGCTTGCTGCCGGCCACGTCTTTTTGCGCCTCGTCCGCGCCGAAAAGGATGCGGCCCTCGGTCGGCTTGTAGATGCCGGCCACGCAGTTGAACATGGTGGTCTTTCCCGCGCCGTTGGGGCCGATCAGCCCCAGGATCGAGCCCCGCGCCACCTCGAAGGACACGTCGGCCAGGGCCAGGAGGCCGCCGAACCGTTTGCTGACGCCTTCCACTTTCAAGATCGCATCCATATTACGCCGTCCGCCGCGCGGCAAGCTTTGCGCGCAGTTCCTTTATCAGTCCGCTTTGCATGGTCGACTCGGCCACCTGGGTGAAGATGCCGCCCGGGCGGAAGCGCATGATGAGGACCATGATGAGGCCGTATGCCAGAAAACGGGTTTCCGCCGGCAGCCCGAGCTTGGGCAGGACCACCCGCAGGAGCTCGCCCAGGGCGATCAGGATGACCGCGCCGACCAGGGCGCCGTTGATGTTGCCAAGGCCCCCGAGGACGACCATGCACAACACCAGGAAGGATTCCCAGAACTTGAACATGTCCGGGGAAATGAAAAGCGTCCACCGGGCGAAAAAGGCTCCGGCCATGGCGCCGATGGCCGCGGAAACGGCAAAGGCGATGACCTTGTAGGTCAGGAGGTTCACGCCCGTGGACGCGGCGGCCATGGGATCCTCGCGGATGGCCAGCCAGGCCCGGCCCAGACGCGAGTCCTCGAGCCGGCGCATGCCGATGTAAACGAGGACCACCATGACCACAGCCAGGTAGTAGTACGGCGTCTCGCCCCGGAAGGCGTAGCGCCACCGCTCGTCGACGCCAAGGAGCGTCGCCAGCCAGGTGACGTCGAGCGACACCGGCGCGATGCCGGGCACGCCAAGGGGGCCGCGCGTCAGCCAGATCTCGTTGGTCAGGAAAAGGACCACCAGCTCGGAAAACCCGAAGGTGACGATGGCGAAGTAGTCGCCGACCAGACGCAGGGTGGGCACGCCGAGCAGGACTCCGAAAAAGGCCCCGTTTATGGCCGCCAGGGGCACGATCACCCAGAACGACAGGTTGTAGTGGATGGTGAGGAGTCCGGCCGTGTAGGCCCCGATGCCGTAGAAGCCGACGAACCCGAGGTCGAGCAGGCCGCAAAATCCCGGCAGGATGTTGAGCCCCATGGCCAGGACCATGTAGACCATGATGAGGACCAGGACGTGCAGGACGTACACGTCGCGAAACGGCATGGCGGGATAGGCCAGGGCCGCTGCCGCCAGGATGTACAACAGGGTTTTTAACGAGCCACGCATGGTTTTTCCGGTCGTTTCAGGCGGCCGGCGGACCGGCCGGCCGGGTTAGGCCTTGTCCACCACGGACCGGCCGAGCAGGCCGGCGGGGCGGAAGATGATGACCAGGATCATGACCGCATAGGCCACGCCGTCGCGGTAGGGAGAGGAAATATAGCCCGCGCCGAGGGTTTCGGCGATGCCGAGCACCACCCCGCCGAGCATGGCCCCGGGCACCGAGCCGATGCCGCCGAGCACGGCCGCGGCAAAGGCCTTGACCCCGGCCAGATAGCCCATGGTCGGGTACATGGTGTTGTAATACATTGAGACCATGATGCCGGCCACGGCCCCCATGGCCGAGCCCAGGGCGAAGGTGAACGAGATGACCCGGTTGACGTTGATGCCCATGAGCGCGGCGGCCGTCTGGTTCTGGGCCAGGGCCCGCATGGCCGTGCCGGTCCGGGTCTTGGTGATGATGAGATTGAGGCCGAGCATCAGGAACAGGGCCACGACATAGATGGACACCTGCATCCAGGAGATGGTGACATCGCCGAAGCTCACGGCCGGGTCGCCGAAAAAGGCCGGCAGGGCCTGCTTGGGAAAGGGCAAGGGCCTGCTTCCCCAGATGATCATGGCCAGGTTCTGCAGGAAAATCGACATGCCGATGGCCGTAATGAGCGCCGCCAGGCGGGGAGCGCTTCGCAGGGGCCGGTAGGCGATGACGTCGAGCAGGACGCCGATGGCGGCCGTGGCCAGCATGGCCAGAAGCACGGCCACGGGCAGCGGCAGGCCCATGGAGATAAACGACAGGGTCAGAAAAGCCCCGAGCATGTAGATTTCGCCGTGAGCGAAATTGATGAGCTCGATGACGCCGTAGACCATGGTGTAGCCCACGGCGATCAGCGCATAGATCAGGCCCAGGGTGAACCCGTTGACGAGCTGCTGTTCAAACAACGTCCGCTCCGAAACGGTTGAGGTGCTTGGGGGGAGGCCCTAAAGCGAACAGGCTGGATCGGGTCCAGCCTGTTCGCGTTGCGTGTCCTTCGTGGCGCCGCGCTAGTTCATCTGCTTGGGCGCGGGGACAAAAGCGCCGTCTTTGACCATCTTGACGTTGGCCGGCTTTTGGCAATCGCCGCTGGCGTCGAAGTAGTTGACGCCGGTGACGCCCTTGTAGCCCTTCTCGGGGCTGTCCATGCCGGCCAGGTAGTCGCGGATCTTGGTCCGGTCCGCGCCGGCCTTGGCGATGGCGGCGGCAAGCATGCCGGTGGCGTCGTAGGCGTTGGCGCTCATCCAGTCGACGTCGCGCTTGTATTTGGCCTTGAAGTCCTCGATGAACTTCTTGGCGTCGGCCCCGGCGGTCTCGGCCAGGAAGGGCGCGGTCAGGTAGGTGTCCTCGACGGCGGCGCCGCCGAGCTTCATGTAGTCGGCGTTGTCAAACCCGTCGGCTCCGAACTTCGGCACGCTCAGGCCGATCTTTTTCGCCTGGTCCGCGATCAGCGCGCCCTCGGGATAGTAGCCGGCGATGAACATGGCCTGGGGAGCCGCGGCCTTGAGCTTGGTCAGCTGGGGCGTGTAGTCCTGGTCGCCCTTCTTGTAGGCCTCTTCGCCGACAATGGTCAGGCCGAGCTTCTTGCCTTCCTTGACGAAGGCCTCCTTGAGGCCGATGCCGTAGTCGTTGTTCTCGTAGAAAACGGCGACCTTTTTAAGCCCCAGCACCTTGTCCACGTAATCGGCCAGGAACTTGCCCTGGAAGTCGTCGCGGTAGACGTTGCGGAAGGCCCAGACCTTGCCCTTTTCGTCCTTGTTCTTGTCGCTGATGGCCACGCTGGTGGCGGTCGGCGAAATGGCGGGAACGCCTTCGCGCACGTAGGTCGGCAGCGCGGCCAGGTGGGCCGAGGAGCACAGGTGGCCGACGATGCCGACGATGTCGGGATCATTGGCGATGGAGGTGGAGACGGTGGCGGCCTCGCGGGGCTCGCACTGCTCGTCGAGATAGACGGCTTCGAGCTTCTTGCCGTTCACGCCGCCGGCGGCGTTGATCTCGTCGATCTTCATGACCACGCCGGCCTTGACGTTTTCGCCGTATCCGGCGGCACTGCCGGTGTACGGGGACGGCACGGCGATCTTGATCGTTCCCTCGGCCCGGACGGTCCCGGCCCCAAGGCCAAGCGTCAGACCCAAGGCAGCCGCGAAACAACTGACCCGCACCCATTTCCTGCCCATCATCGACACTTCCTCCCGTTGCGGTTGGCGTCACACATCCTGAAAACCCACGGCCCCGCGCCCTGTCCGGGCCGCCCGGCCGGTCTATCCCACTATTTGCGTCTACATTCACCAAATCGTCATGAAAAGCAATCGAGGGCCTAGGACCCGGGCTTGCTGTCGCGCTCCTTCCGGGCCGTCTCCCGGGTTTCGGGATCGGTCTTCGGCGAGGCGATGACCTTGTCGAAAGCCTCCACCGCCTTCTCGGGCTGGCCCAGGGCGTACTTGTAGAGCAGCCCCAGATTGAACCGGGCGCGGTAGTCCTCGGCGTCGCGGGCGAGCAGGCCCTCGAAGGCCGCCTTGGCCCCTTCGAGGTCGTTTAGGTTGTAGCGCACCACGCCCAGGGCGTTCTGGACGTCCGGGTCGTCCGGCCGGACCTTGGCCACCTTGTCCAGAAAGACCTTGGCCCGGTCATAGGCCCCCATGGCCATGAACCGCTCGGCCATGGCCATCTGCAGGCCCGGGTCGTCGGGGTCCTCCTGGAGCTTCTGCATGAGCTCCATGACTTCCTTCATGGGGCCGTTCATGGCCTGGCCCATGCCTTCGGGCATGCCGCCGCCCTTTCCGGCCTGCTGGCGGACTTCCAGGCTCGGCCGCTCCAGCCGGTAGACAAAGGAGGCGACAAACACCACCATCAGGGCGAAAGCCAGAAACGCCAGGACCATCCGGCCCGAGGCGTTGGGTCCGGGAGCGTGCTCAGTCGTCGTCACCAAGGACCTCCAGTCGTTTGAGGCGGCGCTCCAGCCGCTTCTGGGCCGCGGCCAGGAAGGCCACGTAGCAGCCGATGCCGACCCAGACGATCACGTTGGCGGCAAAAAGATACTGTTCCTTTCCCATATCAGTTCCTTACGGCGCCGTGGCGCACCAGCGCGGTCACGGCGTCCCTGGCGGCCAGCTGCCTGGTCCGGGCCAGCAGCAGGGCCAGCCACAAAAGGCCCATGGCCACGAGGGTGAGCGCCATGGCCTGCCACATTTCCGGTTCCATGCCGCCGCCCTGGGGCCCGAACACGGCCGGGTGGATGCTGCGCCAGTACCGGGCGGAGACAAAGACCAGGGGCACGTCGAGAAAAGCCACCACCCCGAGCACGGCCAGGACCGCGTCCCGGCGCGCCCCGCCCACGTCCGAGGACCGCAGGAGCAGGTAGGCGGCGTACACGAACCACATGACCAGCGTGGTGGTGAGCCTGGGGTCCCAGGTCCACCAGACGTTCCAGATGGGCCTGGCCCAGCACATGCCCGTGGCCAGGGCCAGGCCGGAAAAAAGAACGCCCAGCTCGGCGGCCGCGCCGGCCAGGCGGGCGTAGGCGTCCCGCCGCTTGGCCAGATAGAGGACCGAGGCCACGAAGACCACGAAGAAGCTGACAAACGACCACCAGGCCATGGGCAGGTGGGTGTAGAAGATCTTCTGGACCACCCCCATGGACTGCTCCACCGGGGCGTAGAACCAGATCGCCCACTGGGCCAGGATGGAAGCGGCCGCGGCGGCCAGGGCGCAGATGCGGATCATGGAACGGTCATTCCTCGCCGGTATAGAGAAACGGAAAAAGGACCAGGGCGGCGGCGGTAAACACGGCGTCAAAGGCTCCGACCGTTCCGGCCCAGGCGGCCACGGCCTCGTATCCACGGCCGGAAATCACGGTCTCCAGGAGCCTGATGCCGGCCAGGAGGACAGGCACCAGGAGCGGGAAAAGGATCACGGTCAGAAGCGATTCCCGCGACGACCGGCCGACCGACAGCGCGCCGAGCAGCGACCCCAGGGCGCACAGGCCCCAGTCCACGGCCGCCACCACGCCAAGGCCCGTCCAGACCGACCCGACGGGCTGCTGCCCGAGAAAGGCCACCGCTGCGGGGGCGAATACCATCTGGCAGCAAAAAAGCAACACCCATCCGGCGGCCGCCTTGCCGAGCCACACGGCCTGGACCGGCGCCGGGGACAGCAGCAGGCCCAGGCGCGCCCCCTCGGCCTCTTCCAGGCCGTAGAGGTGGTTAAACACCAGGACCTGGCCAAAGGCCGTGGCCAGCCAGAAGACCGCGGCAGCGGCCAACGGCGGCGACATCTCCCCGGGTTCGCGCGACAGGCTCATGATGAAAATCAGCAGCAGCCCCAGGAGCACGGTCTGGACCAGCCCCTGGGCTCCGGCCAGGGACAGGCGCAGGTCCTTTTTGGCGATGGTCAGGGCGGCGCTCAGCATGTCGCCTCCAGGTCCAGGCCCGACGGATCGAAACCGGCGGCCGGCCCGTCGTAGGCCACCTTGCGGTTGCGCAGGCTAAGGACCCGGTCGCAGGCCGGCAGGTCGGCCAGGATGTGGTGGCTGACCCAGACCACGGCCGCGCCGGCGGCGGCGGCGGCGCGGATCTCGCGGCGCAGCATGCCGGCCGAGGCCGGGTCGAGGCCCGAGGCCGGCTCGTCGAGCAGGAGCAGGCGCGGCGCGGTTAAAAACACCCGGGCCAGGCTCAGACGCTGGGACATGCCGCGCGAGAAGACCCCGGCCTCCTCGTCCGCGAACCGGGACAGGCCGACGCGGTCCAGGGCGGCGTCCACGGCCCCGGCGTCGCGGGGAAGACCGGCCATGGCCTGCCAGAAGGCCAGATTGGCCCGGGCCGTGAGCTTCGGATAGATGAGGGTGCGGTGGCCGATATAGCCGATCTGGCCCGGCTCCAGGGACGCCGCGACCTCCCCCGCGCTCGGCGGCATGAGGCCGGCCACGATCCGCAGGAGCGTGGACTTGCCCGCGCCGTTCGGGCCGACGACCAAAAGCGCCTGCCCGGGAGCGATGTCCAGGTCGATGTCGCGCAGGACCGGGCGCTCGCCGAAAAACCGGCTCACCCGGCGCAGCCGCACCAGCGGTTCGGCCATTGCCTACCGCGCTCCGTCCCGGGGCCGGCGCAGGCTCAGGAGCGGCGCCAGGCACATGATGGTGCCGCCGATCCAGACCCAGTTGACCAACGGATTGACGCTGATCTTGATGCTGGCGGCCTTTTTCTCGGTGGCGCTCAGCAGGGTGGCGTAGAGTTCGTCCCCAAGGGACGGAATGGTCGCAACCTCGGCAAAGGGCTGCTCGAATCCCTTGTAGATCCGACGCTCGGGCAAAAGCCGGCCCACGGCCTTGCCGTCCCGCGTTACGTCGATGACGGCCCGGACGATGGTCACGGCCGGGTCGGCCTCCTGTTCCAGGTCCTTAAACGTCAGGGTGAACCCGCCGATCTCCATGGTCCGGCCGGGCGTCAGCACGGCCTCCTGGTTGATCTGGTAGGGACCGGAAAAGGCCACGCCAAGGGTCATGAGGGCCAGGCCCAGGTGGACCAGATAGGCCCCGAGGGCCCCGGCCCGGCTTCGGGCATGGCGCTGGCGCACCAGCACATAGGCCACCGTGGCCATGGCCGCCACCGAAGACGCGCCCGCGAAAAGGGCCACGGGCAGACGCAGGCCCACGGCGTACAGGACCGCTCCCCCGCCGACCAGGGCGCCAAGCGCCACGCCAAGGCCGGCCTTGTCGCGCACGCCCTCGGACCAGGACAGGAGCGGACAGAAGGCCACCAGAAAGGCGACCAGGGCAAAAAGCGGCAGACAGACCCGGTTGTAGAACCCGGCGTCGAGCCCGACCGGATTGGCGCTCCACAGCCGGCTCACCACCGGCCACATGGTGCCAAGCAGGACCACTGCCGACAGGGCCAGCATGATCCAGGCCAGGATGACGAGGAAGCCCGGCACGCTGAAAAGCCCGGACAGGGGCTTGAAGCGCCCCTCGAAGTGCGGCGCGCCCGCGACCAGCACGGCCGCGAGCAGGGCCAGGGAGAAAAGCATGAACAGCAACAGCGGCTGGCCCACCCCGCCCTCGCCGAAGGCGTGCAGGGATTCGACCACCCCGCTGCGCACCAGATAGGTGCCGAGGATGCAGGTGACGAAGGTGACGACCGCCAGGGCCACGTTGGTCTTGGGCAGGGCCTTGGCGCGGCGTTCGACAATGGCGGTGTGGAGGGAGGCCGTGGCCACGAGCCAGGGAATGAGGGAAGCGTTTTCCACCGGGTCCCAGGCCCAGTAGCCGCCCCAGCCGAGCTCCATGTAGGACCACCAGCCGCCGAGCACGATGCCGGCGGTCAGAAAGAGCCAGGAGACGATGGCGGTGTTGCGGCCGGCCACGGCAAAGGAACGGGGCTCGCCGACCAGCCACGAGGCCAGGGCCAGACAGGCCGGGATGGCGAATCCGGCGTAGCCCAGAAACAGCAGCGGCGGATGGAAGATCATGCCGGGGTTGCGCAGCAGCGGATTGAGGCCGCGCCCCTCGGGCAGGGGCGGCACGGCCTCCAGGAACGGGTTGCTCGGCCCGGTCAACAGCAGGAGGAAAAAGGCCTCAATGGACAGGAAAAACATCCAATAGGCGTGGCGGGTGGCCGGGGCCAGGCTCCGGTACGAGGGCGAGACCGCGAAACAGACGCCGAAAAGGGCCAGCACCAGCATCCAGAACAAAAGCGATCCGGCCTGTCCGGCCCAGAAAGCGGTCAGGGCGTAGAAAAGCGGCAGGAGGGTGTCCGTGTATTCAGCCACGTAGATGAACGAAAAGTCCCGCCGCCACAGGGCCACGGTCAGGATGGCCGAGGCGGCCACCACGGCCCCGGTGGACAGGAGGTGGCCGCGTTCGAGGAGGACCAGCCGGCCGTAGTCCTGGCGCCACAGGCCGTAGAGGGCCGTGGCCGCGCCGGCCAGGCAGACGAGCATGGCCACGAGCAGGGCAAAATACGCCGTAACGTGCATCGAGACTCCTTTTTCAGGACAGATCGAGGGGACAGGCCGATCGCTTTCGGGCCGCCGCAACGGCCAAGACCCGGAAATCTGCCGCCACTTGCCAGGCGCATCCGGCCCCAAGGGCTTCCGGCGCGCCAGCGGAAAAGAAAAAACAACGTCCGCCGGTCCCGCCAAGGGCCGGACGCGGCGACGCAACGCAGGCGCGGCCTGCTAGCCGCGATTTTCCTTCTGGTACTTCGACGGGCACTTGGTCATGAGCGTATTGGCGGCAAACGCGCCGGAAGCGGGATTGACCCCCCCTTCCACGATGACCTCGACCCCGGGCTTGAAGGTGTCCGGCACCGCGCCCCGGAAATCCACCCGGATGGTCTTGCCGGCCTGGTCCTTGTCCACCAGCATGAAGCTGACGCCCATGGCGTCCTCGGGCCGGGAAATCCCCTCTTCGGCCACGGTGCCGAAGAGCCGGGCCTTGGCCAGCTCCGCGGGCTTCATGGCCAGGGCTTCGGACACGTTCAGAAAATAGGAGGCGTTTTCGCCAAGCCCCGAATAGAGCAGATAGCCCAGGCCGCCCAGGAAGAGGGTCAGGGCGACGAGGTAGACAGGGGCGTTGCTTTTTTTCGCCATGGCAAACCCGTGGGGTTATGGTTGGGTGACCGGAGCGTCCTCGCGGTCGTGCATCTGGCGCAGGAGTTCCTCGCGCCGGGCGCGGGCGAGTTCCCGCATATCGGCCACCTGGTCGGTCTCGTCAACAATTTCCTTGCCGAGGATCTCCTCGAGCACGTCCTCCAGGCTGACCACGCCGGATACTCCACCGTATTCGTCGAGAACGACGAACAGGTGCATACGCGATTCCAGGAATTTTACCAGCACCCGGTCCAGGGTCATGGTGTCGAGGACGAAGCGGACCGGCTTCATGAGGTCCACGATCCGCACGTCGTCCTGGTCGTTGGCCAGGGCTTCGAGGACTTCGCGGCGGTAGACGACGCCCACGATATTTTCGGGATCGTCGGCGTCAAAGACCGGGATGCGGCTATGGGGCCAGACCCTGCCCCGCTCGCCCCTGGCTTCGGCCACGGTCATCTGGGCCGGCAGGGAAAAGACCACCGTTCGCGGGGTCATGATGTCGCTGACGGTCTTCTGGTCCAGGGACAGGATATTTTTGATGGAGAGTTCCTCGATGGGCTTGATGATGCCCTCGCGCCGCGTCAGGGTGACCACGGCCCGGAGATCCTCCTCCGAGGACAGGGGGTCCTTGCGTTTTCGCGACACCAGCCTGGCCAGGAGCCCGCCGGCCCAGATGATGGGCAGCAGGGCCAGGATCAGGTACTTCATGGGCGCGGCAATCAGGACCGAGAGCTTGCGACAGTAGGCCACGCCCATGGTCTTGGGCAGGATTTCGCCGAACGCCAGGATGACGACCGTGAAGGCGGCGGTGAAAAGCCACAGGTCCTCGGCCCCGAACACGGCCGCCCCGGCCGCCCCGGCCACGGCGGCCCCGGCGGTGTTGGCGATGGTGTTGAGGGTCAGGATGGCGGTGATGGGCTTTTCGACGTTGGAGCGCAGGGTAAAAAGCAGTTCGCCCGAGGCGCGGCCTTCCTTGCGCAGGCGCTCGATCCAGCTCCAGGGCACGGAATAGAGGGCGGCCTCGCTCATGGAGCAAAAAGCCGAGATAACGACCGCCAGGCCGACGGAGACAAGCAAGGTCACCATGGTCGTCCCTCCGGATGCCGGAGGGCCAGCGGCGACGGAGGCTGTACGGGAGGATCGTGGTCTGCGGTCGGAAGCGCGGGGGCTGGGTCGTGTTCCATGGAAAAGGTGAGACTCCTCGCGGCGCGGGGCGTCGCGATCTGGCTATGTTTTCAAGTCATCAATTACGAATTTTCCGGCCTTTGTAAAGACGGGACCGACGCGAAACCGGCTCCTTCCCTGCCGACAGGGCTCCCTGGCTACGGCGCGACCGCGGCCGCGTCGTTCTTGATGCGGAACCGGCCGCGCAGGGACGGCAGGATGTAGCGCTCCGTGAACTCGTCGATGACCACGTCCGGCTTTTCCCGCTCGATGAGGGCCGTGTCGAAGAAACGGAACTCGGTCTCGGTCTGCGGCAGCAGCCAGACGTACAGGGCCTTGTCGAAAGCTTCGGCCATGAAGGGCAAAAGCTCCCACCAGAAGGAGTCGTGGAAGACCACGGCGTTGGGCAACTTCTTGTCCCCTGTCATTGAATACTGTGGCGGCTCGAAGTAGTGGGGATCGCCCGGACCGTCGTAGGATACGCCCCTAGCCTTGAACCAGTCCTTGTTGACGAACATGATCCGGTCTTCCTTGAGGTGGTCGGAAAGCCCCATCATGTTGGCCAGGTCGCCCGGCAGCCAGTTGAACCGCTCCACTTCGAACCGGGACCTCTCAAGCGGCACAATGGCCGGAAAATCCTTGCGCAGCGGCTCGATGATCCGGCGATAGGCCGCAAAGGCGCCGTGGGCGTTCCAGTGGCTGTCGGTGGTGTAAAAGACCTGCTCCGTCTTTTTCTCCTCCAGCAGTCCCGAGGTCACGTCCACGATCTCGAGCCTGGTATGGGCCCGGGCATAGTCCACGAACTGTTGCAGGTGGCCGACGGCCCTGGTCGGCCGCAGGGGCTCGGGCAGCTTTTCCGGGTACACGGTGTTCTTGTTGGGGGCCAGAATCACGAGATAGCGGATGCCGCGTTTCTCCAGCCACTGCCGCCGGCGTTCCAGTTCCCGGACCACCAGGTCCACCGGCGCCGCGGGCAGGGAATCGGGCGAGCGGGCGTCGTCGAGGATGTTGCGGGCGCCGTCCTGGGCCAGGAAGAGCCAGTGGTCCCGGCCGGCCACGACCTGGGAGGTCGAGGAGGTGGAGGCCAGGACAAAGGTGTCCAGGAAGCTGTTCCAGGTGATCAGCAGGCTGCGCAGGTTGTAGTGCCGCTCCAGGTAGCCCCGGCGCAGGGTATTGAACCACTTGCCCCAGGCGGCCGGATCGCCGGTGGGCAGGCCGAGCCTGGTCTGGTCGGTTTCCATGACCAGGGTCTTTGGCGCGAACTGCAGGAACCTGTCGGCCGTGGGCAGGACGAGCAGGGTCACGAACAGCAGGGCGGACAGGAGATAGACCGTGCGGCGGGCGTACGTCAGGTGGCTTTGCAAGTCGGCGTTCCGGGGACGGCGTTCGGGTCGGGCCGGCCCCAACCGGCTTCGAGCGCCGCCGCATGCTGTTTGAGTTCCCGCAGCACGGCCTCGCTGACAAGGCCGTGGATGCGTTTCCCCTGCCGCCACCGCTCCCGGATGTCCGAGGCCGAGACGTCAAGGCGGGTGATGGGCACATAGGTCAACCGCCGGCCGCCGGGCAGGGTCCAGACGGCCGGATCGGGCGTGGGCGCGGCGTCCATGGCCGAGGCGTTTTCCCGCAAAAATCCGGTGAAGGCCTCAAGCTCCAGGCCCTCCCGGGCGTGGACGGCCAAGTGGGCCAGCCGGCCGAGGCCGAGCCCCTCCTTCCACTGGGGGAGGTTCAGCAGGTCGCCCATGCCCATGATGAAGCAAAAATCCTCGGTCAGCCGGGTCCGGCCCAGGGCGGCCAGGGTCTCGCAGGTGTAGGACGGCCCCGGGCGCTCGGCCTCCATGGCGTTGACCGACAGTCCCGGGACGCCCTCCACGGCCCGTTGGCACAGGAGCAGGCGCAAGGCGAAATCGAGCATGGGTTCGCCGCTCTTGTGGGGCGGCCGGGCGGCGGGCACGAATTCCACGGCCGCCAGGCCGAGGGTCTCGGCCACCTCGATGGCGGCCCGGACATGGCCCACGTGGACGGGATTGAACGTGCCGCCGAAAATGCCGGTCAGGGTCCGGGCCATGGCCTCGGTCAACCGCCCCGGACCTGGCCCTGGCCCAGGACCACGAACTTGGCGCTGGTCAATTCCGTCAGCCCCATGGGGCCGTAGGAATGGAGCTTGGAGGTCGAGATGCCGATTTCGGCCCCCAGGCCAAGCTCTCCGCCGTCGTTGAACCGGGTGGAACAGTTGATCCCGACCATGGAGGCGTCGGCCTGGCGCAAAAATTCCATGGCCCGGTCGTGGTTCTCGGTCAGGATGACTTCGGTGTGGTTGGAGCCGTAGCGGTGGATGTGGTCCAGGGCCGCGTCCATGGAATCCACCACCTTGACCGCCAGGATCAGGTCGTGGAACTCGTGGCCGAAATCGTCCGGCCCGGCCGGGGA
This sequence comes from uncultured Desulfovibrio sp., assembly GCA_964539435.1. Lineage (GTDB taxonomy): Bacteria > Desulfobacterota > Desulfovibrionia > Desulfovibrionales > Desulfovibrionaceae > Solidesulfovibrio. The sequence goes on along the minus strand of CAZIJE010000044.1, from coordinate 11,224 downwards.
CGCGCCTTCGCCCAGGAGCGGCAGGGCGCGGGGACAGGCCCGCAGGGCCACTTTGGCCCGGCGCAGGGCCGCGCCGACCCGGGGCAGGAACGTGGGCGCGGCGTCGGCGTGGACAAGCAGGCACTCCAGGGCGTTGCAGACGCCCGGCCGCTGGGCCTTGGCGTTGACCACCACCTTTTCCGCCCTGGCCTCGTCGGCCCCGGCGTCCACATAGGCGTGGCACACGCCCTTGAAATGCTTGAGCACCGGCATGGTGGCCTGGGAAACCACGGCCCGGATGAGGCCCTCGCCGCCGCGCGGGATGATGACGTCGATGTACTGGTCGAGCTTGCAAAGCGCCGCCACGGCGGCCCGGTCGGACGTCTCCACGAGCTGGGCGGCGTCGGACGGCAGGCCGGCGGCGGCAAGGGCCTCGCGCAACAGCCCGGCCAGGGCCGCGTTCGAGGCCAGGGCCTCGGAGCCGCCCTTGAGGATCACGGCGTTCCCGGCCTTGAGACAGAGGATGGCCGCGTCAACGGTCACATTGGGCCGCGATTCGTAGATCATGCAGATGACGCCGAGCGGCACGCGCATGCGGCCGACGAGCAGGCCGTTGGGGCGCGGACGCATGGCTTCGATGGCCCCGACCGGATCGGGCAGGTTCACGATCTCGCGGCAGGCGGCGGCCATGGCCTCCATGCCGGCCGGGGTGAGCGTCAGCCGGTCCAGGCGCGGCGCGTCCATGCCGGCGGCCCGGGCCGCTTCCAGATCCAGGGCGTTGGCGGCCAAAACGGCCGCGGCGCGGGTCTGCAGCAGGCCGGCCAGGGCTTCGAGAAAGGCGTCCTTGGCCGCGCCGGACGCGGCGGCCATGGCCCGCGACGCCTCCCTGGCGCGTTGCGCCATGGCTTCCATGTCGGTTGCGACGGTCATGGGACCTCCACCATTCGTGGGATGCGAAAAAGGGAAAAACTAGTCTCTGCCATCGACAAAAGTCAATCGCAAAGGGGCGACACGGCGGCCAGGACCACCCCGGTGACGCGGTTGCCGGACCGGGTCCGGACCGTGGGCGTGGCCAGATGGGCCACGGTCCAGCCGGCCAGGCCGAGCAGGCCCGAAAGCTCGTCCACGGTGAAGTGGTGGGCCTGGTACAGGATGCGCCCCGCCTCCCGGACCCAAAAGCTTCCCGGTTCCCCGGTCTCGGCCAAGCCGGCCTCGTAGCGGGCCTGGTAGTAAGGCAGATCGTCGTTGCGCAGGAAATCGGCCAGACACAACACCCGGCAGCCGACCCGGACCGCCTCAGCCAGGACCTGCAGCCGCTCGGCCGGCGTCGGCACGGTGGTCAGGACGGCGTGGAGGATGGCGGCGTCAAAGGCGTTTGGCCCAAACGGCAGCCGCGCCAGGTCCGCCCGGGCCACGGCCAGCCCCTGGCCCTGGGCCGCGCCCAGGGCCGACAGGTTGCGGTCCACGCCGACGACGCGCCGCCCTTCCCGGGTCAGGGCGGCCAGCATCCGTCCCGGACCGCAGCCGAGGTCCACGATCCGGTCGTCCGGCCGCAGATAGGCTTTGACCTTGGGGTCCAGATCAAGGGTTGAAGGAACGCTTGAAGTATTATCCCAATAACCGGCCATGGCCGCTCCTTCATGCCGAATCAACAATAGACACGCCTCCCAACCCATCCGCCCCCCATCGAGGGGGTCCGGGGGGAATCATTCCCCCCGGCGGGTCCAGGGCGGCGCCCTGGCGGGTCCAGGGCAGCGCCCTGGCGGGGTCCGGGGCAACGCCCCGGCCGCCGGAGGCGTCCCCCTCCCCTCCGCTACTGTTCCTCGAAAAACCGGATGGCGTTTCGCAGTTCGCCGAAGCGGTAGATGTTGTAGTGGGCCTCCACCCCGTCCATCTGCTGCTGACCCTGGCCGGTGGCGAAAAACACGGTGCGAAGCCCCGCCTGCCTTGCGCCGTGGATGTCGCGGAACATGTCGTTGCCGACAAAGACGACCTCGTCGGCCCGGAGGTGCATACGGCGCAGGGTCAGGGCGAAGATGCGGGGATCGGGCTTGCGGTAACCCAGGTCGCCGGAGACCACGACGGGGAAAAAATAGCCGTCCAGGCCGACCATGCGCATCTCGGGCAGGGCCCAGGCGGTCTGGGCGTCGGTCAGGGCGGCCAAGCGGTAGTTGGGCCGCAGTGCGTCCAGGACCTCGCGGACCTCGGGGTAGAGCTCCAGGCGGTTGAGCGAAATGCCCCGGTACAGTTCGGCCAGGAAGTGCGGCAGCGTGGCCATCTTGCACTTGGGCAGGGACACGCCCGACCGGGCGGCCCGGGTGGCCAGAAACTCGCGCCACACGGCCACGGCGTCGAACTCGGGATAGGTTTCGCCCCTGGCCCGGCGCTGGTCCTTGAGGATCTGGTAATAGCCCTCGCGCACGTCGCCGCGATTGGTGCGGATGCCGTAGTATTTGAGCAGATGGCTGATGGAACGGTAGATCTGCTCGTTGCCCTCGTCGGTGTTGATGTCGACCAGCGTGCCGTTGATGTCGCAGATGATGCCCCGGACCTTCATAAGCCTCCCCTCAGGACGATTTTGGCCTCATGGACGAGGCGGCGGCGGTAGCCGTCGTCGAGCCAGGCGTTTCGGGCGATGCGCAGGAGGGTCAGGCCGAGGTAGAACGGCAGGCGGCCGGTGACGGCGGCAAAGGTCCGCTCGCGGTCGGGAAAGTGGCCGGCATACTCCCACAGGAAATGGCCGATGGCGGGCTCCGCCGCGCCGGGATCGTTGGTTGCGCGCAGGAAACAGTGCTTGAGTTCCCCGCACAGCCGGCCCACGTCGTAGACCCGGTCGTCGCGGTGCATCCGTTCGAGGTCTATGGCGCAGACGTCCCGGCCGTGGCCGAACAGGAAATTGGACGGGGTGGCGTCGCCGTGGACCAGGACCTGCACGTCCTCCCACTGGGCGGGCCTGGCGGCGTAGGCATGCCCCAGGGCGCGCAACCGCTCCACCCGATGCGGTTCCAGGCCCCCGGCCCGGCCGAGGTAGTCCAGGATACGGTCGCAGTAGGCCAGGGTCCGGCCGAAATCCACGCGCTCGGGGCCGGCCGTGGCGTTGTGCATGCGGGCCAGGAACCGGGCCAAGCCGGACAGTTTGCGAAACAGCCGGTCGCTCCCGCCTTCCCGGATGGCCGCCTCGATGATCGCGTCGAGCTGCTCGCCTTCCAGGTGCTCCACGGCCAGGAGGTCGCCGAGGTCCGGATTGACGCCCAGGGGCCTGGCCACATAGTCGGGCGGCAACGTGAAACCAAGGCTTCGCAGAAACTTCAGGTTGTGGTATTCGTTGGCGGCGGACTGGGGCGTGTTGCTGCCGTTTAAGCCCCTGGTCCGGGCGTAGAACTTGCCGACGACCTTGGCTGCGGTCCACTTGTCCTCGTAGAGGTAGACGTCGCTCGCCTCGGCCACACGGAAGACCCGCCACCGGGGCTCGCGGGTGGCAGGAGCCAGCTGCGGCAGGACGGCGTCGCGCAGGTAGGCGTGCAAGGGGTCGTTGGCGGCGAGGTGACCGAGGTAATGGCGCATGGGGAAGTGTTTCGCGGGCCGTGCGGGTTGGGGACGGGACTGACACCCGGCCTGGTTGGGGGACGCCCCAACACATACTCCGCCGGGTGATCCTCTGTAAATCCTTGCCAGCGGGAGGCAATATGCCGCTTGCATCGTTCCGGCCGGCCCCACCGCCGCCGCTTTCAGCCCCAACCCGGCCGTTGCGGCCGTTATCCTTTTTCCGGCCCGGCGTTGGCCCGGCCGGCGCGCCGCCAGCCCTGGGGCTCCTGCGCCAGCCGCCCCGGGGACCGAGGCAACCGCCCGGCCCTTCGGGCCCGGGAGACGCGGCCGCGCCGGACGCTTCCGGCGCGACGCACGAAGAACCCCAGGCCGATCCCCTCCTCTACTGCGCCAACTGCCTCGCCCCGGTCACCTCCGAACAGCTGCGGTGTTCGGTCTCCGGCTCCCACCGGCACGTCTTTGCCAATCCCTACGGCTTTGTCTTTGAAATCGGCTGCTTTGAAGGCGCGCCGGGAGTGGCGGGCATCGGTCCGATTAGCACGGATTTTTCCTGGTTTGCCGGCACGGCCTGGCAGACCGTGGTCTGCGTGGACTGCGGCCTGCACCTGGGCTGGCGTTACGACAGGATCGAAGGAAATTTCTTTTTCGGGCTCATTCTCGATCGATTACAAACACATCACTTTCATTAACCATGGCTTTGCTTCTCGCGGTTCCGCCTTTTTTCCTCTTTTGGATTGCCCGGCGATCCATGATGCGTATAATGATGTTAACGAGAGGAGTATGCAAACTGGAAATCAAAGCATTCGCAAAGCCAACGGGAACGTAAACACAGCAGTATGCGGCGTCCCGGTGGAGGTCTCCATGGAACGACATCTGACTTTTTTCGCGACAGATCCCCCGTTCACCCTGGCCTGGGAAGACGGCGAAACCGCTTCGGACAAGGTCAAGACCGAACAGGTCCTGACCAACCCCGATCTTGCCCAGGGCGACCGGTTCGTCTGCTCCCAGTGCGGCGCGGACATCACCCGGGCCAGCCAACGGATCGCCGTGGGCGGCTCCCACCGCCACAGGGTCCCGAGCCCCTACGGACTGGAGCAGGAGATCGGGTGCTTCGCCCTGGCCCCGGGCTGCACCGTGCTCGGCCACTTTGCCATGGATTTCGGCAAGCCGACCGACGGGCAGTGGCAGATGGGCATCTGCTCCGCGTGCGGCTACCATCTCGGCTGGCATCACCAGACCGAGGACGACTTCGGCTTTTTCGGCCTGCTCCTGGACCGTCTGTCCCTTGCACCCGAGGAACCGGAAACGGATCCGGCCTAGTTTCCCCCGCCACCGTCGGGCATCCCCGCCCGAGAACCCATGCCGGCCCCTCGCGTCCCTGACCACGCCGGCATCGCGACAACCCGGACATCCGGCCCCTTGAAACGGACACGCGCCTTGCCGCGCCACAAGCCAGGCGACCCGCGTCTTCCGTTGCCGCAAAAACCAAAAAGGCCGGGAGCGTCGTCGCTCCCGGCCTTCGATCTGGCATGACGGGGTGCTAGGCCTTGGAAACCGTGATCACGTCTTCGAATTCCGCCACGATCTTGAACGTGCAGCCCCCGGATTCGATGCAGAAGTCGTTGCCCGGAAACAGCTGCATGGTGGGCGTGAACGCATCGCCGACATAGAGATCCTTGGCTTCGCCGTTGGTCTCGAAACGGATGGTGGTGCCGTCGTTAAGCGTCACCATCTGCTCGTGGTCAATGCTGACCGGCAGTTCGGCTTCGGTGAAGTTGCTCATGATCACGTCTCCTCCAGGTTGACGGTTTCATGTGGCTAAAACCCGCCCGGGCGGGCCGAAATACGTGCAAGTCGATTTCAGGCTACGCCCAATCCTTTCGGATGCCAAGGGGTTGCGGCTCTTCTCCTCTTCTACCAGCCCAGCACGTACGCGAAAATGAGCGGGGCCACGATGGAGGCGTCGGAGTTGATCATGAAGCGCGGGGTGTCGATGTCGAGCTTGCCCCAGGTGATCTTCTCGTTGGGCACCGCGCCGGAATACGATCCGTAGGAAGTGGTGGAGTCGCCGATCTGGGCGAAGTAGGCCCAAAACGGCGTGTCTTCCATCTCCATGTCCTGGATCAGCATGGGCACGACGCAGATGGGGAAGTCGGCCGCGATGCCGCCGCCGATCTGGAAAAAGCCCACAGGGGTCTTGGCCTTGGCCTGCTCGATGTACCAGTTGGCCAGAAGCTCCATCTGCTCGGTCCCTGTGCGGTAGGCGGCATGGCTTTTCACATGGCCGCGCATGACTTCGGAGCAGAAGATGTTGCCGAGCGTGCTGTCCTCGAAGCCGGGCGAATAGATGACCAGACCCTTCTCCTTGGCGGCCAGGACCCAGGAGTGCTCGGCCGGCACCTGGAAGTACTGGGCGATGTCGGGCTGGTCGAGCAGTTCGTACATGTATTCGTAGGGGAACTTCGGCGTGCCGGCCTCGGCGGCCGCGGCCCACAGCTTGGAAATGCGGCGCTGGACCTGGCGCAGGACGCCCTCGGGGATGCAGGTGTCGGTCACCCGGTTGAACCCGGCGTCGTAGAGCTCCTTCTCGGCCTCGGGGGACAGGTCCCGATACTCGGGCACCATCTTGTATTCGTTGTGATTGAAGAGGTTGAACAGGTCCTCTTCGAGGTTGGCGGCGGTGCAGCTGATGGCGTGGACCTTGTCCTGGCGGATCATCTCGGCCAGGGAAATGCCCAGCTCGCAGGTGCTCATGGCCCCGGCCATGGTCAGAAACATCTTGCCGCCCTTGCCGAGCAGGTCGTTCCAGGCCTGGGCCGCGTCCAGGGTCTCGCGGGCGTTGAAGTGGCGGAAATGGGTTTCCATGAAACGGGATATGGAAGACATCGTGACTCCTTCGGTTGTGCCAGGGCGGAGAGGAATGTTCGGCGTCCGCTCCTGCGCGTTGCCCTGGGGCTTGGGGGATGTTCCCCGCAGAGCGTTGTATTTCCCCAAGGCGAAAGTTTTTTACCTATCCTCTCTCCGCGCCGCCGTCCAGACCGGACCGGACAGGCGGCAAGACGGCAACAGCGGCCTCCGCTTCCAGAAATCCCGGCGAGAACCTACAGACCGAGCAGGCTTTTGAGCGCGGCCCTGATGCCGTCCCGGTCGATGCCGCACAGGGCGCGCAGGGCCTTTTGCGAACCGTGCTCCACGAACTCGTCGGGCAAGCCCAGGCGGCGCACGGTCAGGCCGTCCAAGGCTCCGGCGTCGGACAGGCCTTCGATCACGGCCGAGCCGAACCCGCCCTCCAGCACGTTCTCCTCGACCGTCAGCCACAGCGGATACCGGCCGGCCAGCTCCAGGAGCTGCTCCATGGGCAGGGGCTTGACGAACCGGGCGTTAAAGACCGCCACCTGCCTGCCGGTTTCGGCGGCCAGGGCCTCGGCCGCGGCCACGGCCGGCATGACCCGGCTGCCGATGGCCACGACCAGGCCGTCGGACCCTTCCCGAACGAGCGCGCCCCGGCCCACGGGCAGGGGGTCGGCCCGCTCCGGCACGGGCAGGCCCTCGCCGGCCCCGCGCGGATAGCGGATGGCCGACGGCCCGGGAAGGGCCAGGGCCGTGGCCAGCATGGCCGGCAGTTCGGCCTCGTTGCCCGGGGCCATGACCGTGAGGTTGGGGACGTGGCGCAGATAGGACAGGTCGAAGGCCCCGTGGTGGGTGGCCCCGTCCTCGCCGACCAGGCCGGCCCGGTCCAGACAGAAGGTCACGGGCAGGTTCTGCAGGCAGACGTCGTGGACGATCTGGTCGTAGGACCGCTGCAGAAAAGTGGAATAGATGGCCACCACCGGCCGGAACCCTTCCATGGCCAGGCCGGCGGCAAAGGTCACGGCGTGCTGTTCGCAGATGCCGACGTCCACGAACCGGGTCGGCAGTTCGGAGGCAAAGGCGGCCAGGCCCGTGCCCTCGGGCATGGCGGCCGTGATGGCCATGACCCGGGAATCGGCCTTGGCCATGGCCGTCAGGGCCTGGCCGAAGACCTGGGTGTAGCTCGGGGCGCACACGCCCGGCTTTTCCACGAGCCCGGTCTCAGGCTCGAAACAGCCCACGCCGTGGAAATAGGTGGGGTTGCTCTCGGCCGGGGCATAGCCGCGCCCTTTTTTGGTCAGCACGTGGACCAGGACCGGCCCTTCGATCTCCTTGACCTCGTCGAAAACCTTGATCAGCCGTTCGGTGTCATGCCCGTCGATGGGACCGAGGTAATTGAAGCGAAAGGCCTCGAAGAGCATGCCGGGCGTGAAAAAGCTCTTGAAAGACTCCTCGCCCCGCCGGACATAGCCCATGAGGTCCCCGCCGTAGGGAAGGGACCCGATCCAGCTCTCCATGTCCTTCTTGAGCCGCTTGACCCACCGCTGGTTGAGCTTGCGGCTCAAAAAGAGCGAGAGCGCGCCCACGTTTTTCGAGATGGACATCTCGTTGTCGTTTAAAACGACAATGAGCCGCCCGCCCCAGCCCCCGGCCTGGTTGAGGCCCTCGTAGGCCAGGCCGGCGGTCATGGAACCGTCGCCGATGACGGCCACCACGTTGTGGTTCCCGCCCTGGCGGTCGCGGGCCATGGCCATGCCCAGGGCCGCCGAGATCGAAGTGCTCGAATGGCCGACCCCGAAATGGTCGAAGGGGCTCTCGGCCGGACGGGGAAAGCCGCTGATCCCGCCCATGGTGCGCAACGTATGGAACTCTTCCTGCCGGCCGGTCAGGATCTTGTAGGCGTAGGCCTGGTGCCCCACGTCCCAGACCAGCTTGTCCCGGCCGGGATCGAAGGCCGCCAGCAGGGCGAGGGTCAGCTCGACCACGCCGAGGGACGGGGCCAGGTGGCCGCCGTTCATGGAGACCGTGCCGATGATGACCTGCCGGATCTCTTCGGCCAGCACGGTCCGTTCCTCGGGCGAAAGACCGGCCACGTCGTGGGGGTGTCTGATCCGGGTCAGGACACGAAGCGCCGTGTCCGAAAGTGGAGTCATCGCATCTTTCCTTGCCCGTGCCGACGCGCCTGGCGTCGCCTGGGGCCGTTACTGCACGCGAACGACGATGTAGCGGGCCAGATCCCGCAGGAAGTCCGCCGCCGGACCGCTGTAGGGCGAAAGGGCGTCAACGGCCGCGGCCACGCGTTCCTCGGCCAGGCGACGGCTTTCGTCAAGCCCGATCATGCTCGGGTAGGTGTTCTTGCCCTGCTCCCGGTCGCTGCCGACCGGTTTGCCAAGCGTCGCGGCGTCGCCCACCTCGTCGAGGATGTCGTCCACGATCTGGAAGGCCGCGCCCACGGCCTCGCCGTATTCGCGGGCCCGGGCCACGCCCTCCTCGCCCGCGCCGGCCAGGATCGCGCCGCAGACGCACGAGGCCGTGATCAGCGCTCCGGTCTTTAAGGCCTGCATGCGGGCCAGTTCGGACAGCGTGACGCCCTGGCGGGCGGTGTAGTCCATATCCAGGGCCTGGCCGCCGACCATGCCGGCGGCTCCGGCCGCCCGGGCCGCCTCGCCCAGGGCCGGCAGGACCAGATCGGCGGCAATGCCGGGCCAGGCCCGGCCCATGCAGCCGAAAGCCTCGGTCAGCAGCGCGTCTCCGGCCAGGATGGCGCAGGCCTCGCCGAACACCTTGTGGTTGGACGGCCGGCCCCGGCGCATGTCGTCGTCGTCCATGGCCGGCAGGTCGTCATGGATGAGCGAATAGGTGTGGATGATCTCGAATCCGGCGGCAAAGGGCATGACCCGCGCCCGGTTCGCGCCGAAAAGTTCTGCAAACGACAGGCACAGGGCCGGCCGCAGCCGCTTGCCGCCGGCCAGAAGAGAATACTCCATGGCCGCAAGCAGGCTCTCCGGCACGCCGCGTTCGCGCATCCGGGCCCCAAACCGTTCCTTGAGATAGACCTCGACCTCGGCCGCCTGGGCGGCCAGACGCTCTTTAACCGTCACGCTCTTCCTCCCCGGCTGCGTCGTCACCGACGGCCGCCCCATCCTCAAACGGACGCAACTCTCCGTCCTCGCCGGCCAGCGAAATCTCCAGCCGGGCCGCGGCAAGGCGTTTGCGGCACGAGGCCAGAAGCCCCATGCCTTCCTTGTACAGGGCCACCCCCTTTTCCAGGGGCACGTCCCCGGCCTCCAGACGCGCGGCAATGCGCTCCAGACGCTCCAGGGCCTTTTCAAAGGATTCCTCTTTCACCGCGCTCATGGCTTCTCCCCATGCCCGGACGCCGCCGGCGTCCGGGACGCGTCCGCATCCGCCGCGTCCACCGTCGCCCGGACCCGGCCCTCATACACCAGGATGTCGAGCTTGTCCCCAGGCCTGGCGTCCGCTCCACGGCGCAAGAATTTGCCTGTCCGCGCCACCGTGGTCAGGCTGTAGCCCCGGGCCAGCGGCCCCATGGGGTCCAGGCCGGCCAGACGGGCGGCCGCAAGCTCCAGCCGCTGCTCCCGGTCCGCCAGATACCACCGCCGGGCGGCCGCAAGGGCCTGGGCCCGACGCTCCAAAGCTTCCAGGCGCGCCGCAAGGGCCTGGGGGCCGAACCGATCGGCAACGGTTTCCCCGAACCGCTCCAGCCGCCTGGACAGGCCGTCCAGCCACAGTCCGCCGGCCCGGGCCAGCCGGCGGCCGGCCATGGCGAAAGCCTCGTCCAGACGGTCCAGCCGCCGGGCCGGCGAAAGCCAGGACAGGCCCCGGGCCAGCACGGCCAGGTCCCGCTCCCGGGCCGCCACCAGCTGTCCCGCCGCCCGCCGGACCGCCATGTCCAGATCGTCCAGGCGCTGGGCCAGCTGCTCCCGCTCGGGCCACAGGAGCTGGGCCGCGTGGGACGGCGTGGCCGCCCGGACATCGGCCACCATGTCGGCGATGGTCACGTCCACTTCGTGGCCCACTCCCGTCAGAACCGGAAGCGGCGAGGCGAAGATGGCCCCCGCCACTTCCACGGTATTGAACGCCCACAAATCCTCAAGCGACCCGCCGCCCCGGATGAGCACCAGGACCTGGGCCCAATCGTCGGCCACGGCCCGCATCATGGCCCGCACGATGCCGACCGGCGCGGCGTCGCCCTGGACCAGGGTCGGGTAGATCCGGACCTTGGCGCCCCAGCCGCGCTCCCGGCCGATGCGGATGAAATCGCGCACCGCCGCGCCGGTCGGCGCGGTCACCACCGCCACCCGGGCCGGATGGCGCGGCAGCGGCCGCTTCCTGGCCTGGTCGAAATACCCCTTGGCGGCCAAATCCTTTTTGAGGGCCTCGAACTCCAGCCACAGCCGGCCGGCCCCGACCTCCTGCACCACCTCGGCCACGAGCTGGTAGGAACCGCGCGGCGGATAGACCGTCAGCCGGCCGGCCACCATGACCTCCATGCCGTCGGCCAGACCCTCGGCCAGCGACGCCTCGTAGACCTCGCCGGTCAGCGGATCGTAGCGCCCGCCGCCGGCCAGCGCCTTGCCGCCCTGGGCCCCCCGGAACCAAACCACGGCCAACGAGGCGTCCGGATCGCGCAGCGAAAAATACAAATGCCCCGACCCGGGGCGCGACAAATTCACCACCTGCCCGCGCACCCAGACGAACGGGAACTCCGACTCGATCACGTCCTTGACGGACCGCGTCAGCTCGCTGACCTCGAACACATGCGGCATGGCATTTTCGTGGAGAGAGGAAGAATCTGGGGGAGGGAACCCCTTTTTGCAAAAAGGGG
>CAZIJE010000043.1:13957-26473 GCA_964539435.1 uncultured Desulfovibrio sp. | reverse complement strand
TCCCGGCAGGCCGCGTCCAGGTGCTCCCGGCCGAGATCCTCGGTCAAGCCCCGGGGCAGGGCCGAGGCGGCCAGGGGCGGGACGACGACGCGGCTTCCCGAGCACTGGGGGGCGTAATGGATGAAAACGGTCTTGGGGTCGTCGGGCCGGGGCGGGGCGGGATCGCCGCCCAGGCGCACGGCCAGCTCCAGGCCGAACCGCCGGCGCAGGTCCTGGGCCTGGGCCATGATCCAGGCCCGGTCGTCCGGGGCCAGGAGCCCGAGGCTGTCGGCCACGGTCCCCTTGGCCGCCGCTTTGTCGATGACATCCTGGAAATGTTTCTGATAGGCCACGATGACCAGGGCGAACACGCCCCCGAGCAGCACGGCCCGCAGGAGCCGCTCCAGGGGGCTGCGCCCGCGCGGAGCGAAAAAGGCCTTCACCGGGGTCCGTTGCCGGGATCGTCCACCTTGCCGTCCCGAAGCCGCACCACCCGGCCGCACCGGGCGGCCAGACCCGGGTCGTGGGTGACCAGGACCAGGGTGGTTCCGGCGGTCAGGGAAAAAAGCAGCTCCATGACCCGTTCGCCGGTTTCGCCGTCCAGGTTGCCGGTCGGCTCGTCGGCCAGGATCAGCCTTGGCCGGGGGGCCAGGGCCCGGGCCAGGGCCACGCGCTGCTGCTCGCCGCCGGACAGTTGCGAGGGATAGTGGCCGAGGCGTTCGGACAGCCCGACCGCGGCCAGGGCCTCCTCGGCCATGGCGAAGGCGTCGTCCCGGCCGGCGAACTCGAGCGGCAGGGCCGCGTTTTCGAGCGCGGTCATGGCCGGCACCAGGTGGAACCCCTGGAAGACGATGCCTACGTTGTCGCGGCGAAAGGCGGCGAGCCTGTCCTCGTCCAGGGCCGAGAGGTCCTGCCCGGCCACCCGGACCGAGCCCGACGTGGCCCGCTCCAGGCCGGCCATGAGCATTAAAAGCGTGGTCTTGCCCGCCCCGGACGGGCCCATGACGGCCAGGACCTCGCCCGGCGCGGCCGCCAGGTCCACGCCCCGCAGGATGTTGACCCGGCCCGCCTGGCTTTGTAACGTCAAACGCACATCGGATAGCGCAATCATGTATTCGTCCGTCTGTTCCATACCGACCGTATCCTCCGCCGTTTCGCGTCCGTCAGGATACCAGCTTGCCCGGAAAAGACAAACCCGGGCCCTGGTCCGCGTCCTCGTCACGGCCCTGCTGCTCCTTGGAGGCCTGCTGATGCCCGCATCCGCCCGCGCCGCCGCCGTCCGGTTGGCCGCCCTCGGCGACAGCCTGACCGCCGGTTGGGGTCTGGCCGCGGCCGAGGCCTTTCCGGCCCGCCTGGAGGCGGCCCTGGCCGCCAAGGGCTACAGCGTCTCCATCGCCAATTTCGGCGTCTCGGGCGACACCACCGCCGGCGGCCTGGCCCGCCTGGCCGGGGTGCTGGCCGAGAAGCCCGACGGGGTCATCGTGGAGCTCGGGGCCAACGACATGCTGCGCGGCCAGGACCCGGACGCGGCCCGGGCCAACCTGGACGCCATCCTGTCGCGGCTCAAGGCCGCCGGCATCCCGATCCTCTTGTGCGGCATGCGCTCGGCAAAAAACTACGGCAGCGACTACGCCGCGGCCTTTGACGCCATCTACCCCGAGCTGGCCAAAAAGTACGACGCCGTGCTCTACCCGTTTTTCCTGGACGGCGTGACCGGACAGCCCGGCATGACCCTGCGCGACGGCCTGCACCCGAGCGCCCGGGGCGTGGACGAGGTGGTCAGGCGCATCCTGCCGACCGTGGAGACCTTCTTGAAGGGCCTGGGCGCGGCCCCGGCCGGCGGGTGATCCATGCCCGCCCTGCTTGTCGACGTCGGCAACACCAACATCAAGTTCGGGCTGGCCGAACGGGCCGGCCTGGCCATGTCCTTCGCCCTGCCCACCGACCGCTCGGCCACGCCCGACAGCCTGGGCCTGGCCCTGGCCACGGCCCTGTCCTTTCACGGCTGCCGGCCGGCGGACGTGGAAGCGGCCGTGGCCTCGAGCGTGGTGCCGCCGCTTAATCCCGTGCTGGAGCGGGCCGTGTCCCGCTACCTCGGGGTGCGGCTCAAATTCGTGCCGGCCGACGTGCCCGTGCCGCTCAAAAACCTCTACGGCCGGCCCCACGAGGTCGGCGCGGACCGGCTGGTCACGGCCTTTGCCGGCCGGAAGGCGGCCACGGCCCGCTCGGTCATTGTGGTCGATTTCGGCACGGCCACCAATTTCGACTGCGTGACCGACGACGCCTTTCTCGGCGGCCTGATCTGCCCGGGGCTCATGACCTCGCTCTCGGGCCTGGTCAGCAAGACGGCCAAGCTGCCCCACGTGGCCCTGGATCCGGGCGACGGGGCGCTGTCCATCGGCCGCTCCACCACCGAGTGCATCAACCAGGGCTTTGTCTTCGGCTTCGCCGACATGGTCCAGGGCGTGACCACGCGCCTTAAGGCCCACCTCGGGGGCGACGTGCAGGTCCTGGCCACGGGCGGGTTCGCCGAGAAGCTGGCCCCGATCTGTCCGGTCATCCGCGACGTGCGGCCGGAACTGCTCCTCGACGGCCTGCGCCAGCTGTGGCTCGGCCAGGAACAGCGCCGGGGCCGGTAAAAAAACCGCTTGTCCTGGGGGCGAATCGCCCGCAGGATCAGGTAACCGCAACCGTGGCCGGCGTGTCCGTGGCGGCAACCAGGCAACCAGGGCAGGGTTTCCCATGCTTCCGGAAATACTCGGCTGTTACCAGTCGCAAAAACTGGAGAAAATGGGCAGGGGCGCGACCTCGGGCCGCGATTTCACCCAGCGCATCGACTGGCTGGCCCTGCGCCTGGACCCGGCCCGCATCCTCGTTTTCCCCCTGGACGACAAGCGCCTGCCCCTGCCGCTGCAAAAGACCGTCACGGCCCAGGAATTCCTGGCCCACTTCCTGCCGGCCCCGCTGCTTTTCAACGAGCGCCTGGCTCCGGCCGCCCTGGTCCTCAAGCGGCTCCTGCGCGACGTGACGGCCGACCTGGACCAGGCCGCCCTGCCCGAGGCCGAACGGGCGCTTTTCACGGTGCTCCTGGTGGCCCTGACCATGGCCGGCGAAAAGGACGAGGACGCGGCGGTCCTGGCCGTGCTCGACGGGGCCGGCTTCGGGCCGGACGGCGGCGACGCCCAGAAGCAGGCCATCAACGCCTTCGGCATCCACCTGCGCAAGCAGCGCAATTTCGACACCGCCGCCGCCTACTACCGCACGGCCCTGGAGCTGTCCCCGGGCGACGAGCGGATCCTTTTCAACCTGGCCCGGGTCCTTTTTGAAAAGGGCGACCTGGACGGCAGCCGCACGGCCCTGGAGCAGGCCCTGGCCATGGCCCCGGACTTCGCCGAGGCCCAGAAGTTCCTGCGCTACCTCGAACGCCGGCAGAACCGGCCGACCCCGGAAGGCTTTCCGGACATCGGCCTGTGACCCCGCCACGGTTTCGCCACCGGTCCGCGCTCCAAAAACCACGCCCCACGGGGCTTATAAATCAGCGAAAAGTACGTTAAAGCCTCGGGAGACGGGCCGCCTGGCCCGTCGTTCCCAACGCATCTTCCCGCAACATCCCAATAAGGAGTCCGTCATGAGCACCATAGCCGCCGTTTGGGCCAGGGAAATCCTCGATTCCCGCGGCAATCCCACCGTCGAGGTGGAAGTCACCCTGGAATCCGGCGCGTCCGGCCGGGCCGCCGTCCCCTCCGGAGCCTCCACCGGGTCGCGCGAGGCCCTGGAGCTGCGCGACCAGGACGCCTCCCGCTACGGCGGCAAGGGCGTGGGCAAGGCCGTGGAAAACGTCCAGGGCGAGCTGGCCGAGACCGTCATCGGCATGGACGCCCTGCAGCAGGTGGCCGTCGACAACCTGATGATCGACACCGACGGCACGGAGAACAAGTCCCGCCTGGGGGCCAACGCCATCCTCGGCGTGTCCATGGCCGTGGCCCGGGCCGCCTCCAACTTCCTCGGCCTGCCGTTTTACCAGTACCTCGGCGGCGTCAACGCCAAGGTCCTGCCCGTGCCGCTCATGAACATCATCAACGGCGGGGCCCACGCCCCCAACAACCTGGACATCCAGGAGTTCATGATCGTGCCGCTCGGCGCGCGGACCTTTTCCGACGCCCTGCGCATGGGCGCCGAGACCTTCCACACCCTCAAAAAAATCCTGGCCGCCGACGGCCACATGACGGCCATCGGCGACGAGGGCGGCTTCGCCCCGAACCTCAAGGACCACGACGAAGCCTTCAAGTACATCATCAAGGCCATCGAGGAGGCCGGCTACCGGCCCGGCGACGAGATCTCCCTGGCCATCGACGCGGCCGCCTCGGAGTTCTATAAAAACGGCAAGTACGTGCTTGGCGGCGAGAAAAAGAGCATGACCTCCGACGAGATGGTCGCCTATCTCGGCGGGTTCGTGGACCGCTACCCCATCATCTCCATCGAGGACGGCCTGGCCGAATCCGACTGGGACGGCTGGAAGAAGCTGACCATGAACCTCGGCGAGCGGATCCAGCTCGTGGGCGACGACATCTTCGTCACCAACCCGGACATCCTGGCCGAGGGCATCGACCAGGGCGTGGCCAACTCGATCCTGATCAAGCTCAACCAGATCGGCACGGTCACCGAGACCCTGGACACCATCGAGATGGCCAAGCAGGCCGCCTACACCACGGTCATCTCCCACCGCTCGGGCGAGACCGAGGACAGCTTCATCGCCGACCTGTCCGTGGCGGTCAACGCCGGCCAGATCAAGTCCGGTTCCCTGTCCCGGTCCGACCGCCTGGCCAAGTACAACCAGCTCCTGCGCATCGAGGAGGAGCTGGAGGACATGGCCATCTTCTACGGCCCGGTCATGGCCGGCCAGTGGTACGACATCGAGGAAGAGGAAGCCGAGTAGCCGGCTGTCCGGGGGCGCGGCCTCCGGTCCTTTTGCGACGGAGCCTGGGCGCGGCGGGACTGGTCCCTTTCGCGTCCGGGCTCCTTCAATTGGGTGGACGGACCGCCGGCCGACCGGCTACAGGTCGCGCAGGCCCCGGCGCGGCCGCGAGGGGCGGGAGCCGTGGCGATGCGGCTTCCGGGTTTCAGATCCGCCAAGGAGACACCATCCATGCTTATCATCGACGGCAAGAAGGTCGCGGCCGAACTGCGACAGCGCGTCAAAGACGACATCGACGCCATCATCCGGGAAAACGGCCGGCCGCCGCACCTGGCCGTGGTCCTGGTCGGCGACGACCCGGCCTCCCAGGTCTATGTCCGGTACAAGGAAAAGGCCTGCGAGGAGGTCGGCATCGTCTCCCGGGTCTGGCGGCTGGACCCGGCCACCACCCAGTGCCAGTTGGAAAAGCTCCTGACCGACCTAAACGGCAGCGAGGATATCGACGGCATCCTGCTCCAGCTCCCCCTGCCCCGGGGCCTGGACGCCAGCCGGTGCCTGGCCCTGGTCGAGCCCAAAAAGGACGTGGACGGCTTCCACCCGGAAAACGTCGGCCGCCTGTCCATCGGCCTGCCCGGCCTCAAGCCCTGCACGCCCTACGGCGTCATGAAGCTCCTGGAATACTACGGCCTGTCGCCGGCCGGAAAAAGGGCCGTGGTGGTCGGGCGCAGCAACATCGTGGGCAAGCCCATGGCCATGCTCCTGGCCGCGCCAACGCCGTTCGGCAACGCCACGGTCACCGTCTGCCACTCCCGGACCCAGGACCTGGCCGCCATCTGCCGCGAGGCCGACCTGATCGTGCCGGCCATCGGCAAGCCCCGGCTCATCACCCGGGACATGGTCAAGCCCGGGGCGGTCATCGTGGACGTGGGCATGAACCGGCTTTCCGACGGAACCCTGTGCGGGGATGTGGACTTTGACGGCGTAAAGGATGTAGTGTCGGCCATCACCCCGGTCCCCGGCGGTGTCGGCCCCATGACCATCGCCACCCTGATGGCCAACACCGTGGAGGCCTACCGCTGGCGGCTGGAAAAGCCGGCCTGCCCCAGGGAGTAGCCGCGACAGGAGCGACCGAGGCCGCATGGCGAAAACACCCCTTTCCACCACCGCCCCCGATCGGCGGCCCATCCCGCCGGGCCGCCGGCGGTCCGGCGGGACGCCGTGTTCTCCCTGACCTCCATCCCGCACCTGGCCAGAAACGCCCGGCGCTTTCGGGAAGTGGCCCAGGTGCTGGCCAAGTACGGGCTGGCCGAGTTCCTTTCCACCACCGACACCCATATCCTGCGGGCTAGGCTGCGCAGTCCGGCCGGCGAGCGCCTGACCGACCTGCGCCGGGAGGAGCGGCTGCGCCTGGCCCTGTCCGAGATCGGGGGCACGGGCATCAAGCTCGGCCAGATCCTGAGCACCCGTCCGGACCTGGTCGGCCCGGAACTGGCGGCCGAGCTGTCGCTGCTTCGCGACAGCACCGACCCCGATCCGCCCGAGGCCGTGCGCCAGACCATCATCGACGCCCTGGGCGCGCCTCCCGAGGCCCTTTTCGCCCGCTTCGACGTCGAACCCATGGCCTCGGCCTCCATCGGCCAGGTGCACCGGGCCGCGCTGCAAGATGGCACCGAGGTGGTGGTCAAGGTCCAGCACGCGGACCTGGAGGAGAAGGTCCGGGCCGACCTCGACATCCTCATCGGCCTGGCCCAGATGGCCGAGCACCGGGCCATGGAGCTGCGCCTCTACCAGCCCCTGGCCGTGGCCGAGGAGATCCGGCGCACCATCTTGCGGGAGATGAACTTCATCCGCGAGGAGCGAAACCTCCGCCGTTTCGCCGAGAACTTCGCCGGCGACCCCCGCGTGGCCTTCCCGAAGACCTATCCCGAGCTCTGCGCCCGCCGGGTCCTGACCATGGAGTCCATGTCCGGCGAGACCATCGCCGACATCGAGGCCGCCACGCCCACGCCCGAGGAGACCGAGCGCCGCAAGGTCCTGTCCCGCAACACGGCCGACATCTTCCTGGAGATGATCTTCCGGGACAACTTCTTCCACGCCGATCCCCACCCGGGCAACATCCTCATCCTGCCCGGCGACCGGCTGGGGCTGATCGACTGCGGCATGGTGGCCCGCATCGACGACGGCAACCGCCGGGCCCTGGAAGAGGCCATCCTGGCCGTGGTCAACGGCGACTCCGCCACCCTGACCGAACAGGTCATGCGCCTGGGCCGCCTGCCGCCGGACTTCGACCGCCAGGCCCTCGGCCTCGACGTCGAGGATTTCGTGTCCGACTACGCCAGCCAGTCCCTGGTCGGATTCGACGTCACGGGCGCGTTTGTCGACCTCTCGGCCCTGGTCCGCCGCCACGGCATCCTGCTGCCGCCGGCCGTGGCCCACCTGCTCAAGGTCTTCGCCCTCCTGGAAGGCGCGTCCAAGGCCCTGAACCCTGATTTCGCCTTCATCGAGGTCATCCGGCCCTACTCCACCAAGATCCTGGCCCGCCGGTTCTCGCCGGCCGAACTCTGGCCCCGGCTCAAGCGGTTCGCCAAGGACTGGAGCGAACTGCTCGGCGACCTGCCCAGGGACGTGTCCGAGATCCTGCGCCGGGCCAGGGACGGCCGCCTGGACGTCCACCTGACCCACAAGGGCCTGGACGTGGTGGCCAACCGGCTGGTTTACGGCGTCCTGAGCGCCGCCCTGTTCCTGGGCTCCTGTCTGGTCATGGCCCACCGTGTGCCGCCGCTTTACGGCGACATCTCCGTCTTCGGCGCCCTGGGAGCCACGGCCTCGATCATGCTCGGCTGGCGGCTCCTGCGGGCCATCAAGCATTCGGGCGACCTGGGCAAGCGGCTCTAGTCCTGCGTCGCATCAAAAAACACATTGCTTTTTGCGGGCTGGGGCGTTTTATTGGACCGATATAGGCCCCTGCGTACCGCCCCGCGACGGAACCCCAACCAAGGAGCCCGCCATGCCCCGCGCCGTTGCCGTCCTCTTCGCCTGTCTTTGCGCCAGTCTGTTCGCCGCTTCGGCCCTGGCCCAGAAGGACCCGATCCCGAACCTCGTCGGCACCTGGGAGGCCACGGATTTCGCCATGCACGACAAAAAGAACGGATTTGTCGCCGCCGGTCCCAAGTCCGCGACCCTGGTGGTCAAGGAGCAGCGCGGCCGGGTCTTTCACGGCACCGTGGACTGGGGCAGCCAGTCGCCGGGCAAGGACACCTTTTCCGGAGTCCTGGACACGGACAACGAGACCTTCTACTTCGTGGGCCACGACGAAGGCCTGCGCATGGGCGCCCTCGGCGGCCCTGACGTCTTCACCTTTTATTTCCTGGTGCCGGGCGGGGACAATCCCAGGGCCGGCCACGTCACCTACCGGCGGGTGAAGCAGTAGCGCCCGGCGACTCCGGCCCGGGGCGGCGCCACGCGCGCCGCTTTGGTCGGGAACAACCAACCCCATGGGAGCGTCCGTGAAAAAGGCCCTGCCGCTGCTCGCCCTGCTCGTCCTGGTCCTCGGCCTGCCCGCCGCCTCGTACTGGTTCGGCCTGCGGGCCGAGGAAGTCCTCGAATCCCAGCGCCAGCACCTGGCCGAACAGTACGGGCTCCGCATCGTCCCGCTGGAGAAGCGCCGGGGGATATTCACGAGCGACTACCGCTACGCCGTGACGTATGACGTCCCCCGGTCCGCGGCCCCGGGAGCCCCGGCCCCGGCGTCCCTGTCCCTGGACCTGGCCGGCGTGGTCCATCACGGCCCCTTTCCCCTGACGAGGGGCGGGTGGAAACCGGCCCTGGCCGTGGTCGACACCACCATCGCCGCCGACCCGGGCCGCTCCCAGGCCCTTTCCGACCTGCTGGCCGCCCTGCCCGACCTGGGCCGCAGTTCCGTGCGCACCACCGTCGGCTTCTCCGGGAAAACCGACACCCGGCTCGACATCCCCCCGGCCAAGGGGACGCTGCGCCAGGCCGACGGCGCGGAACTCGGCGTGCAGTGGCAGGGCGCGACCGGGAGCCTCGACCTGGCGGCCGACGCAACGGCCGTGGACCTGTCCCTGGCCGCCCCGCTGCTCGTCCTGACCGACGCCACCGGCACCCTGACCGCCCAGGGCCTGTCCCTGGCCAGCCAGGCCACCCTCCACGGCCAGAACCTCCTGTTGGGCGACACCACGGTCGCCCTCACCGGCCTGCGCCTGGAGAGCACCGCGCCCGCCACCCCGTCCTTCGCCCTGACCAACCTGGAGGCGGCCGTGAAAAGCGGCCAGCAAAACGACGTGGTCGCGGTCACCGTGACCGGCCGGGCCACGGCCACGGACCTGCGGACCCAGGCCAAGGCCGGGCTGGACATCGCTTTTTCCGTGGAAAACCTCGATGCCGCCGCCCTGGACGCCACCGTGGGCCACCTGCGGCGCATCCAGCGGGAGCGCAACGCGCCCGAAATCCAGTCCCGCCAGGTCCAGGCCCTCCTGGCCGCCCAGGCCGGGGCGATTTTTTCCAGACACCCCCGGTTCGCCGTGGACCGGTGCGCCCTGGCCCTGCCGTCCGGACCCATCGAGGCCACGGGTTTTGTGGCCTATTCCGGGGACGGGCCGCCGCCGGCCGACACCCTGGCCGGCCTGGGCCTTGTTGCGGCCTCGGTCCGGGCCAAGGCCGCCCAGGCGGCCCTGGTCGACCTCCTGGCCGCCGCCGGCAACGGCAATCCCGCCCTGGCCGGGCCGGAGGCCAGGCGCCAGGCCGAGGCCGTCATCGACGGCCTGGTCCTGCAGGGGTTCGCGGTCCGGGAAGCCGGGAGCCTGACCGCCACGGCGGACTGGGACGGCAAGGCCCTGGTGGTCAACGGCCGGTCCCTGTTCCAACTGCCCCGGTAGCGGCGGCCGGGCCGCCCGTCCCCGGGCAGGCTTGTCCGGAACGCCCCTTCCGGGCGACGGTGTCGGGCCGGCCGGACAGTCCTTTTCTCCCCCCCGCTTGGGCTTTGGGCCTGCGGCCTGCCCTGTCGCCGGGGACAGAGCCGCCGTGCATCCCTTTTGCGCGCCGTGCCCGGGAGGCACGGCAATGGCCGACCCGCTCCCCGGGAGGACGCGCCGCCGACGGCCGGTTTCATTTTTTGTACCGCTCCCCGGAACGCGTGTCGGCGTTACGCCACCTTCCGGCATGCACCGCTGTTCCGAGGACCGACGCGGCCTGCGGTCCGGCCGCCCGCTGCCGCGCCTCTTCGGCGGCAGGCGGCCGCAGGGGCCGCAGCGCCTTGTGGCGACTGTTTGAATGGCAACGATATATCCCTTGAAAATCTCCTGTTTCTGTTTTACAAGGTTCCTGCTCAGTCAAGAAGCGGCATTCCATTTTTTCCGACCCGTCGCACCGGCGACCCAACGTGGTTTCACATGGCAACGTGATCGAGGGACACTTTCATGCGTCTTCTGACCTACAGCCGCTACGGAACCAGGATGGTGCTGGAGATCGCCGTACGGGGGCGCGTCGGACCGGTGCAGATGAGCGAGATCGCCAAGCACCAGGACATTTCCCAGAAATACCTGGAAAAGATCATCCGGATGCTCAAGGAGGCCGGCATCATCGTCAGCGTGCGCGGCCCCAAGGGCGGCCACATGCTGGCCAGGCCGCCGGAAGAGGTGACCGTGGGCGAGGTGGTGCGCATCCTGGAAGGCGACACCTTCCTGGTCGACTGCCTCAAGTGCCCGGAGGTCTGCGCCAACGTGCCCCACTGCCTCACCCGTATGATCTGGCGGGAAGGCAGCGAGGCCATGTTCCGCAAATTCGACCAGATCACCTTTGCCGAACTGATCCGCTACGCCGAACAGGGCATCAAGTTCGGCGACTTCTGCCCCGCCTGCGGCGAACTCGACAAGGAGGGACAAAAGACGGATGATTGAGCGACTGCCGCGCCCGCCCCACCGGTGAGCCGGCGCTCCCTTTCACAAGGATGCGGACGCCATGCGCTCTCCCCTCGCCTGGATTCAACGCCGCCTGGCGCCGAAAATCCTCCTCGCCATGGGCCTGACCCTGTTTCTGTGCAGCTTCATCCTGTCGTATTTCACCATCCAGTACCAGAAACGGCACGCCATGGAGGAGCTGTCCTCCGGGGCCGAGCGGCTCAGCAACACCATCCTGCTCGGCACCCACTACGCCATGCTCAACAACGCCCGCGACGAGATCGCCCAGATCGTCCGCAACGTGTCCCGACAGAAGGAGATCCTCTCCATCCGCATCTACAACAAGGAAGGGGCGATCAAGTTCTCCAGCGACCCGGGCGAGGTGGACAGGGTGGTCACCAAGGACAGCGAGGCCTGCCGCCTCTGCCACAACGCCTCCCCTCCCCGGCCCGCCCTGGCCGCGTCCGAGCGCATCCGCGTCACCACCGGCCCGGACGGCCGCCGGGTCCTGGCGAGCCTGAGCCCCATCGGCAACGAGCCGGCCTGCGCCAACGACGCCTGCCACGTCCATCCCCCGGACCAGACGGTCCTCGGCGCGCTGGACGTGGTCCTGGACCTCGACGACACGGAACGGGACTTCCTCGACTACCAGCGCCACGTCATCGGCCTGGCCGCCGCCGCCTTCCTGCTGGCCTCCGCCGGCTACTACTTCTTCCTGTCCCGGTTCCTGACCCAGCCCCTCAAGCGGCTGGCCCGGGGGGCCAGGCTCATCGGCAAGGGCATGTTCTTTTCCCCCCTGGACATCCAGCAGAAGGACGAAATCGGCGAGCTGGCCACGGCGCTCGACGCCATGTCCCGGGAGATCACGGCCAAGCAGGCCGAGATCAACAAGCAGCGGGACGAATACCAGCAGCTGTTCGCCCGGGTGCCGTGCAGCATCACGGTCCAGGACCGCTCCTACCGCCTGCTGCGCTACAACCAGGAGTTCAAGGACCGGTTCAATCCCACGCCCGGGGACTTCTGCTACCACGCCTACAAGGGGCGGTTCGAGAAGTGCGAGAACTGTCCGGTGGAAACGACCTTCGCCACGGGCCAGCCCCAGATCAGCGAGGAGAGCGGGTTCAACAAGGACGGCTCCCCGGCCCACTGGATCGTCCACTCCTCGCCGATTTTCGGCCCGGACGGCGAGATCGTGGCCGCCATGGAGATGAGCCTGGACATCACCGCCCGCAAGGAGCTGGAGGACAAGCTCCGGCGGACCGAAAAGAAGTACCACGCCATCTTCCGCAACATTCCCAACGCCATCTTCGTCCTGGACCGGGACACCCTGCGGATCATCGACTGCAACGAGACCGTGGAGGCCATGTACGGCCACGCCGGCCAGGACCTGATCGGAACCTCGTTCCTGGACCTGTTCGACCCCAAGGAGCGCGACCAGTACGCCTCCCAGCTGCGGGCCTTCACGGTCATCAACCAGGCCCGGCACCTGGGCAAGAACGGCCGCAAGCTCTACGTGGACATCCGCCTGGCCGTGTCCGAGCACGGGCCTGGCCGCGAGGTCCTGCTCGTCTCGGCCAGTGACATCACCAAACGCCTGGAGACGGAACAAAAGCTCATCCAGGCCGGCAAGATGGCCACGCTCGGCGAAATGGCCACGGGCGTGGCCCACGAGCTCAACCAGCCCCTGACCGTCATCAAGAGCGC
>CAZIJE010000043.1:0-13947 GCA_964539435.1 uncultured Desulfovibrio sp. | reverse complement strand
GGGACGTCCTGGCCACCCTGGCCCGCGAGATCGACGCCTCGGTCAACCGGGCCACCCAGATCATCGACCACCTGCGGGAGTTCGGCCGCAAGTCCGACCTGACCATGGAACGGATGCGCCCCAACGAGGTGCTGCAAAAGACCTTCGACCTGTTCGGCAAACAGCTCGTGCTGCGCCAGATCGAGGTGGACTGGGACCTGGCCCCGGACCTGCCCGACATCATGGCCGAACCCAACCGGCTGGAGCAGGTCTGCATCAACCTGCTGTTAAACGCCCGGGACGCCATCGAGGAGCGGGCCGAGCACCAGCCCGAGGCCCCCAGGCGGATCACCCTGGCCACCCGGTGCCGCGACGGCTACGTGGAGATCGAGGTGGCGGACACCGGTTTCGGCGTGCCGCCGGCCCTGCGCAGCCGGGTCTTCGAACCCTTTTTCACCACGAAAAAGGTCGGCAAGGGCACGGGACTGGGGCTTTCCATCAGCTACGGCCTGATCAAGGACTTCGGCGGCGGCATCCAGATCACCGGCGCGCCCGGGGGCGGGGCCATCTTCACCATCCGCCTGCCCGCGGCCCCGCCGCCCGCCGCAGGCTCCGGCCCCGGGGACAACCATGCCTGAAACCGTGCTGTTCGTGGACGACGAGCCGGGCATCCGCACGGTCATGGCCCTTGTCCTGGCCGACGCCGGCTACGCCCCCCTGCTGGCCGCCGACGGCAACGAGGCTCTGGAGCTTTTCCAGAGCCGCCGGCCGGCCATGGTGGTCACGGACATCCGGATGCCCGGACTCGACGGCATCGGCCTGCTCCAGGCCCTCAAGGCCCAGGCCCCGGACGTGCCGGTCATCATGACCACGGGCCACGGCGACATGGAGCTGGCCATTAAAAGCCTGCGCCTGGGGGCCTCGGACTTCCTGACCAAGCCCATCGACGACGAGCTGCTCGGCTTCGCCCTGGCCCGGGCCTCGGAGACCATTGCCCTGCGGCGGCGGCTGGCCGCCTACACCGGACACCTGGAAGAGCTGGTCGCGGAGAAGTCCCGGCGGCTGGTCGCGGCCGAGCGCCTGGCCGTGGTGGGCCAGACCGTGGCCGAGATGTCCCATGCCGTGAAAAACATGGCCGGCGGCCTGGAGGCCTCCATGTTCGTCATGGAAAAGGGGCTGGAGACCGGCGACCGGGAGTACATGGCCGGGGCCTGGGAACTGATCCGGCGCGACGTGGGGCGCCTGAAGGACCTGGCCCTGAAGCTCCTGGACTACGCCCGGCCGGCGGTGGCGCGCCCGCGGCCCCTGGACCCCAACGAGCCGGCCCGGGAGGCCCTGCGCCTGGCCGGGGCGGCGGCGGCGGCGGCCGGGGTGGCCCTGGAGGCGGACCTGGACCCGGACCCAGGCCGGGCCGAGCTCGACGCCGAGGCGGTCCACGCCTGCCTGGTCAACTTTCTGCAAAACGCGGTGGAGGCCTTTGACGGCCTTTCCCGGCCCGGGCCGCGCGTGACCATGACCACCCGGACCGACGGGGAGACGGTGGCCTACACCGTGTCGGACAACGGTCCCGGCCTGGCCGAGGAGGTCGGGGAACGGCTTTTCACCGGCTTTTTCACCACCAAGGGCAGCCGGGGAACCGGCCTTGGCCTCATGAGCGCCCGCAAGCTGGCCGAGGCCATGGGCGGGACCATCGAGGTGGCGTCGCAACCGGGCCAGGGGGCGCGGTTCAGCCTGCGTCTGCCGCGTTTTCCTCGGCCACGGCCGCCGCAGCCGCCTGGTCCGGGCACCCCTTGACCTCGGGCGGCAGCTCCCGGGGCAGGCGCACGGTGAACGTGGAGCCCACGCCCTCCTCCGAGGCGACCTCGATGGCCCCGCCGTGCTGCTGCACCACCTGATTGCTGACGAAAAGGCCGATGCCCGTGCCGCTTGAGCCCTTGGAGGAGAAAAACAGGGTAAAAAGCTTGTCGCGGGTCTCCCGGTCCATGCCGACCCCGGTGTCCGTGACCACGAACTCCACGGCCGCCGGTCCGGGACGCACGGCAAAGACGATCCGGCCGGGGCCGCGTTCCTTTTCGGCCGCGCAGGCGTCCACGGCGTTTTCCAGGATATTGACCAGCCCGGCGGACACGGCGTCGGCATCGACCTCGAACTCCCCGCAGTCCGGCGGGATGTCCGTGACAAAGGCGATGCCCCGGGCCGCGGCCTTGGGCGCGGCAATGGCCGCCACCTCGGCGGCGAAGGCCGCCACCGAACACCGTTTCCAGGCCAGCTCCCGCTTTTTGGCGTAGTAGAGGATGTCCAGGACCATCTTGCGGATCCGGCCCACCAGGAGCTTCACGTCCGCGAACCCCTCCTCGCACAGGTCCCGGCGCTCCCTGGCCAGGCCGACGCCGAGGCGGTAGATGCCGCCGTCCAGGGCGGTGAGCAGTCCCTTGATGCCGTGGGCCGTGGAGCCGATGAGCATGCCGAGGGAACTCAGCCGGTCCTGCAACCGGCGCAGTTCCGTGATGTCCATGGACATCTCCATGACCAGGTCCACCCGGCCGGTCTCGTCCGGGATCGGGGCGGTGCGGACCAGCACGTTGCGGCGCTGGCCGTCCCGGGTCATGACCACGGTCTCCTGGTGGTGGGGGGCGGCGTCGTCAAAGGTCTTTTGCGCCGGACAGTCGCGGCAGGGCATGTCGCGGCCCTTGTAGGCCTCGTGGCACCGGGCCCGGGGCTTGGGGCCGAATCCCTGCTTGAAGAGACGGTTGGCCTCGGCGATGCGCATGTCCCGGTCGATGACCGCGATGAAGCAGGGGGCCTCGTCGAAAAGTTGCCGGAACCGGGCCTGGGTCGATTTGAGTTCGTCCCGCAGCCGCCTGGCCTCGGTCACGTCCACGGCCACCTCGAGCACGAGCTCGACCTCGCCGTCGTTGTCGAGGATGGGGGCCGTATGGACCAGGACCGGAATCTCCCGGCCCCGGCCGTCGGCCAGCACCGCGTTCTCCCGGTGCCCCCGGCCCGTGGCCAGGGCGGTGTCCGCCGGCGTCGGGCCGCTGCCAACGTAGAGGTCCCGGTGGTCGCGGCCGATGCGGTTGCCGAACCGCTCCCGGTGGAGCTGGTTGGCGGCCACGATCCGGCCGTCGGTGTCGGTGATGGCGATAAAGCACGGCATCTCGCCGAAAACGCCCCCCTCCTCGCCCAGGGCGGCGACCAGGGTGCGCATGCCGGCCGACAGGCCGTCGGCCACCTGCCGGGCGGCCAGGGCCCGCTCGGCCGCGAGCAGGGCGGCGGCCTGCTCCCGGACCCGGCGTTCCAGGTCCTCGGTGTGCTCGCGCAGCGTGCGCCGCATGGCGATCCGCTCCCGGGCCCGCTTGAGGGCGATCTCCAGGGCGTCGTCGCCGATGGGCTTGGTGATGAAATCCGTGGCGTCGTTTTTGAGGCTCTCGACGGCCAGCTCCATGTCGCCGTGGCCGGTCAGCATGATGACCTCGACGTCGCGGTCGGCGGCCTTGAGGCGCTTGAGGAGCTCAAGGCCGCTCATGCCCGGCATCTTGATGTCGGTCAGCACGATGGACGGGGCGTGGGCGGCGAAGGCCCGCAAGGCGTCCTCCCCGTCCACGGCCGTGACCACCTCGTAGCCCTCGTCGGCCAGCGTCAGGCCAAGCACCGTGCGGATGCCTTCCTCGTCGTCGACGAGCAGAATGGTTTCAGCCATTGTCTCCGGTTCCGGACCCTTTCGGCCTGTCCCGACGCCTCCCGGCGCGGCCTCGCCAGCGTGGCGTCCCTTCAAAACACGGCGATACCTTGAAGGGCAATAGACGGAGCCGCGTCTATCGCCCCTGAAATTCTAGGGACGCGCATTTCAAGGGCGCGCCCCTAGACCGCGCCCGCCGTTTCCCGGCCGGCCAGGGTTTCGCCGATGATGGCCAGCAGCTTTTCCGGGTCAAAGGGTTTCTGCATGGAGGCCACGGCGTTGCGTATGGCATAGTGGATGCCGGACAGGCCGCTGATCACCACCACGGGAATCTCTTCGAACTCCTTGATCTGCGTCATCTTGCGATAGAACCGGGGTCCCCACTCCTGGGGCATTTCCAGGTCCAGGGTGACCATGTCCGGCTTCTCGCGCTTGAGCACGTCCAGGGCCTGCTGGCCGTCCGAGGCCGAACAGGTCCGGTAGCCGTTGGTTTCGAGCAGACTGACGATGTATTTAACGACATAGGGATCGTCGTCAACAACCAGGATCTTGTATGGCATGGACATCCACCTCCTGTCCCCCCCTCCCGCGGCGCCCGGCCTCCTCGACGGCCGCCCGGACCAGGGCCAGCATGGGGTCGGGTTGGGGGGGCTTCTCCACATAGGCGAAGGGTTTTGGCACATTCCCGCCGGCAGCCCCCAGCATGCCGAGCACATGCTCGAAGGTCATGCCGGGCACGGCCGAAAGCATGATCACCGGAATCGAGGCCAGGTCGGGGTCGGCGGCCAGGCGCCAGTACATGTCCACGCCGCCGGACCGGGGCATCATCACGTCGAGGACAATGGCGTCCGGGCGTTTCTCCCGGGCCAGCCTGAGTCCTTCCGCGCCGTCCCTGGCCAGGATCGGGACAAGGCCGTTGGTCGCGAGCAAGGCCTTCAAAAAGAGCCGAAAGCTCATTTCGTCGTCCACCACGAGGACCTGTTTTGGCCGCATCCTGTCCGCTCCCGCCCGCGCCGCCACGGTTGCCGCGCCCCTCCCCGGGCCGGCCTTTTGGCCGGCCCGGGGCAAGGGGCGAAAGCGCCGGCCTAGGCGACCTTGTCCATGTGGGTCACGCTGGCCACCGGGCAGGCCGAGCGCAACACCACCTGCTCCACGGTGGAGCCGATTTCGGCCTCTTCCTCGACCGTCTCCTTGGCATGGTGGGCCATGACGATGAGATCGGCCTCCTTTTCGCGGGCGAACTTGAGGACCTCCACGTAGGGCGTGCCCTCCCAGATCTCGACGGCGTAGTTGTCGAACTCGCCGAGCTTGGCGATGTATTTCTCCTGCATCTTGGCCCGGGCCTTCTCCACGAGCCGCTCGATCTCGATCTGGCCGGAGTAAAGCCCGAGCAGCTGGGAGCTCAGGTCCACGGCATGGAAGAGGTAGAGCTTGGCCCCGATCTCCTCGGCCGTGTTGCGGGCGAAGGCGAAGGCCGCGTCCGCGGCCTTGGAGAAGTCCGTGCAGAAGACGATGTTGGAAAAGAGGTTCCAGCAGGTGGTGCAGGGACGGTTGATGATCAGGACCGGGCACCGGGCCGCCTTGGCGACGCGCTGCATGGTGTTGCCGATGAACCCCCGGGACCGGGCCGAGCCGACGTTTTCGTCCCGGGTGTTGGCGCCCATGATGATCAGGTCCGCGCCCACCTGGCGGGCGTAGCGCAGGATCTCCGTGGCCGGCACCCCGGGCACCGCCTTGAGGGTCACATGGTCCGCCCCCTCGGCCAGCTGCTCCGCATAGGTCGTCCGCAGCTCCTCCAGCACCCATTCGTGATAGTCGGTGGAGATGTTCTCCCGGTCGCCGGTGCGCACGTCGTCCACGTCCAGACTGAAGGCCCTGGTGGGCAGCCCCAGCACGTGGAAGACGTGCAGCGTGGCCTTGTGCTTTTTCGCGAGGTCGAACGCCACCTTGGCCGCGTTGTCGCTGGCCGGGGAAGCCGACGTGGCGAAAAGGATGTTCCGAAACATGGCTACCTCCTTAGGGTACACGGTTTGGGCACATGGTGGAACCCGAGTTCCCAGGCCACGCCCTCGATCACTTCAAACAGCCCGTAAGCCGTTTCGCATTCCAGTACGGAAACCGCGTCGCCAAGGACCATGTGCCGCAGCCTGCCCAGGCGGAGGGGCAGGTCGAGCAGGGCCTCGTAGCTGTAGAAACGCAGTTCCTGAGGCTCCCCGCCGGCCACGCCGTGAAAGGCGGTCTGGACCTCGATGCGGGGTTCGCCGGGGTAGCCGATGAGGCTGACCGTCTTTCGCAGCTCCAGAAAGGAAAGCAGCGGCGTGACGCAGCCCGAGGCCGGGCAGGCCTCGGCCTCGGCCAGGGCGGCCGGGAAAAAGTCCCCCAGCCGCAACAGCACCTCGTAGCGCCGGAGCATGGCGAAAAAGGAGCGCAGCGTGCACCCGCCGTCCAGGCGGACGGCATGGCCCAGACAGCCCAGGGGGTCCGCCACCGGCGGCCCGTCGAGGCTGGCAAGGGTCCCGTCAGGGGCAAGCAGCACGTCGCCCATGTCGCCTCACGACGGCCTGTGGCACTGGCCGCAGGCCAGCGGCCCCTTGCCCGTCTGCCGGTGGCAGCCGATGCACTGGCGGTGCCAGGCCCTCTCCAAGGGGGTCACGCCCTTTTCCACGGCCCTGACCGGGTGGCATTCGGCGCAGGGCGTGCCCTCGCTGGTGGCGTTTTTATCCATGACGCCGTTTTTGCCTCCGTGGTGGCAGGCGGCGCAGTCCGCAAGGCCGGCCTTTTCGTTGTGGCCGTCGTGGTCGAAGACCGCCGGGGACCGCCGGTGGGCGGCGAAGGCCGGATCCTTGAGCTCCTTGATCGATTCCTGGGCCTGGACCGCCGGGACAACCAGAAGGGCCGCCAGTTGCGTCGCCAGGAACAGGGTGCGCCAGGTGCGGGTCATCGCTGTCTCCTTCCGTGGTCTCATTCGGCTTCGGGCTTGACCATGCATTCGTAGATGATGTCGCCCAGGAACTTGGTGTGCATGCCGAGGCCGTAGTGGTTGATGATGTCTTCCAGCCCGCCATGGCAGTTGTGGCAGGGCGCGACCACGGTCTTGACGCCGGTGGCCTGGAGCTGCTCGGCCTTGATCCGGTTGCCGGCCAGGCGCACGCCTTTAAACGGCGGGCCGCAGTTGATGACCCCGCCGCCGGCGGCGCAGCAGTAGTTGTGCTCTCCCGTGGGGTGCATCTCCACCACGTCGCGGCAAAGCGCCCTGGTGACCTCGCGCAGCTTTTCGGTCAGGCCCCGGCCGCGCACGATGTTGCAGGGGTCGTGGATGGTCACGGTCTCGTCGAGCTTGTGGGCGATCTGGATCTTGCCGGTTTCCAGGAGCTCCCAGAAAAACTCCACGGAATGGACCACGGGCACGGGATGGTTGCGCCAGCCCAGCCACCGGTTGCCGGTGTCGTAGACCGAGCGGAAGGCGTGGCCGCACTCGCCCATGACGATCCGCTTGACGCGCAGCCGCTGGGCCGTTTCGAAGTGCATGCGCTTGAGGCGCCCCATGATCTCGCTGTCGCCGAGGAACATGGCCATGTCGCTGTTGTCCCAGCCGGGCGTGGCGCACATGGTCCAGTCGACCCCGGCCACGTGGAGGATGGCCGCGGCCTGGTAGATGAGCTGGGTGCGGAACTTGGGCTCCGGGGCGATGACCGAATACAGGATGTCGGCCCCCTCCTTTTCCAGGGGGATGCGCAGCTTCGGAAACTCGTCCCTGGCCTCCTCCTCCTGCCACATCAGGCTGTCCACCCACTCGTCTTCCTTGACCCACATCTGGTTGAAGGTGCCGGAGTGGCTGTGGGCGGTGTCGGTGATGTAGAGCGGCGTGGCCCCGAGCTTGAACAGGATGCGGCGCATGACCGAGATGATGTAGCCGGTGTCCACGCCCGTGGGGCAGTAGTGCACGCAGCGGCGGCAGAGGTTGCACTCGGTGTAGGCGATCTGGGCCATGTCGTAGATGTCTTCGGGCGTGACCCGGCCCTTGGCGGCCATGAGCTTCCAGATGGTCTGGGTGGCCTTGCCCACGGGGGAATACGAGGGATCGCCGTCGTGGGACAGGTAGTAGTGGCAGGCCTTGGAGCACAGGCCGCAGCGCATGCAGGTCTGGTTGTAGAGCTTGAGCTTGGCCCCGACCTCGCCTTCCAGGACGCCCATCACGACCTTGGCGATGGTGTCGGTGTCGAGCTTGTCCAGAACGCGGCGGAGGTTGGCGTCCTCGATGCGCCGGTCGGCGACGGCGGTCACGCGCTGGCGGCGCGCCTGCTTGTCCGGGGCGGCGACAGGGGTCTCTTCGGTGACGGGCATTGGCTTCTCCCTTGGCTACCAGTCTTTGGCGCGCCGCACGGCGCCGAATTCGGAACCCATGTAGGCCCGGGTCAGGGGCGCGAACAGGGCGTGGCTGACCCGGGTGAAGGGGATGGCGACGAGGAATATCTCCCCGCAAAGGACATGGAGCACGGCCATGGGCTCGGCCGGGCCGATGTGGTGGCGGGCCAGGAAGCCGGTGGCGAAGGGGGCGGCGGCCACGGCCAGCACCAGCCAGTCCATGGGCGTGGTCACGTAGCGGACCTCGGGCAGAAACAGCCGGCGGAACGCGAAATAGAGGGCGCAGCCCACCACGACCAGGGACACGACATCCGCCGCCGTCTCGGGCAGGCTCCAGATGTTCAGGCCGAAGGAGTAGCTCCACAGGACGGCGTGGGCCGAGGCGAACACCGCGCCGAGGACCAGGCAGATGTGGAACAGGAACGTGGCCACGGTCATGCCCGGGTTCTCCCGCCAGCCCAGGGAGCCGAAGGGCAGGAGCCAGTGGAGAATGGAGCGCAGGCCGTAGCCGACCTCCAGGTAGGCGGTGGAGGCGGCGTCGCGCTGCCGGGCCAGGCGGTACAACTGGGCGCAGCGGACGATGGCGCCCCCGATGCAGAGGATAAAGGCCATCCAGGCCCCGGGTCCGATCAGGAAGGCGTAGAGGTCTCTCATGGCGTTTCTCCAGGCGCCGGCTAGTCGGCCACCGGCAGGACGATGCGCTGGCAGGCCCCCTGCTGCACGGCGCGGATGAGCAGTTTCGTGCCGTCGGGGGAAAAGACCGGGTCAAAGAGCTGGTCGAAGCTTTCGCGGTAGGCCCGGTTGTCGTAGAGCATCATGTACGAGCCGTTTTTCCGGATCCGCACCGCCACGTGCCGGCTGTCCGGGCTGAAAACCGGCCTGTAGGCCATGTCGAAGGTCCCGTCCCAGACCTCGCCGTCCACCATGATGTTGAAATCCCGGTTGTCCTGGCTGCCGAGGGCGGCGGCCCGCTTGCCGTCCGGCGAGACCACCAGGTCCGTGACGCTCGGGAACCAGGGGGTCCAGGGCTTGGCGTCCCGGGCCACGGTGAAGCGGCCGTAGGACGGGGCCACGACGGCATAGAGGCTCTGCCCGTCCGCGCCCCAGACCGGGCTCCAGCACTGGCTGAAGACCGGCTTCCACAGGATCTCGCCGTCCTGGGCCATGCCCCACTTGCCGGCCAGCCGGACCGGCGCGGCCACCGCGCCGGTGACGGGATGGAAGACCGGCTCCCAGACGCAGGGGAAGGTCCGGTCCCAGGCCTTGCCGTCCACGGCCACGGTGTAGTTGAGGCGGTCGACCCGGACCTGGCAGGCCGACCGGGTCCCGTCGGCGGACAGGACCGGCGTCCAGCAGTTGACGAAATTTTGCGGCCAGGCCGCGCCGTTGACCGCGATGCTGTAGACGCCGGCGGAAAACGTCTCCAGGTCGGCCTGCCCAAGCGGCACGGTCTGGACCATGGCGGCCAGGGAATGCCCGTCCCCGCTCATGGCGAAGCCGGTGGCGTTCTCGTACAGCTCCTCCCAGGCCACGCCGTCCACGGCCATGCCGTAGCGCATCTCCTGCTGCACGGCGGCGGCGATGACGCTGCCGTCGGGAGAAAACATGGTGTTCCAGATGAAGTCGTAGGTCTCGGGCCACGGTTCGCCGTCCACGGCCAGGGTCCAGACGCCGTCGGTCTGGCCGAGGACCGTCAGCCGGTTGTCCGGGGAGAACCGGGGATACCAGGCCTTGTCGAACGTGGTCTCCCAGACGTCGTCGTTGGTGCGCAGGCTGAAGGTCCCGTCGTCGAGACGGACGATGGCGGCCATGGTCTCGCCGTCGGGGGAAACCTGGATTTCCTCCTGCCACTCATGCCCGTCCAGGGGAGCGACAGACCGGACAACCTGCCTGCTTCCCGGCTGCCAATCCCATGAAGATTGCGAGCTCATGCACGCCCCTCCTTATTTCGGCGCTCAAGAGAAATTACGACACAGAGCGCTTTATTCCCACACCTTGTTGACTGAAAAAGAGATACATCATCATCCGGATAAAATAAAGCCCAATTTCAAAGCAAGGCGAATTAGTTATAGTATACTTGCAAGGTTTATACTTGCATTGTGTCTACTACTGCGGTGTATACCGCAAAGGTATGAATCACTGCCTGGCCGACACGCCATTTGCCGACGCGGGCTAGGATTTTTCCAAGGGGCACTGCGGCCTTGACGCAAGACTCCCGCCGCCGAAGGCGCGACGGGAGTCCCGGCCAGGGCGGCCCTACTCGGTGGCCGGCTTTTGTTCCTGGCCGGCCAGGCGGGCCTTGAGCGTCGCCAGGGACGCCTCCAGGGCCGCGACCTGGCGCTGCAGCGCCTCCGGGGCGTCAGGGCCGACGGGCGCGGCGGCCAAATCCGTGTCCAGGAGGCCGCGCCGCCGGCCGCTGCCCATGCCCCGGCCCATGCCCCGGATGCAGCCGCCGGGGCGCGCTCCCTGGCCGCCGCTCCATCCCGTGGCCTGTCCGTTCGGACGGTTTCCCCAGCCCTGGCCCGCTCCCGGACCCGTTCCCATGGGACCTGTTCCATCACCGCGTGGCATGTTGCGACCTCCTTTGGGCATTGCCGGGCCAGGGCCGCCTGCACACCCGGGCGGACGCCTGACGCGACAGGGTTTCACTTTTCCGGAACGGCAGCGCCTCTGCCCGTCTTTCCTGGCTGCACAGCCGCATCCGCTCCTCCGAAGCCTTGCAAAACGGCTCAGGCCGTCCGCCGGAGCGCCTGCAGCAGGCCGCGGGCGTCCTCCGCCGCCAGGCGGGACGGCAGGGCCGTCAGGATTCCGAGCCCCTCGCCGGCCTCGTGAAAGGCCTCGGCCGGCAGGTCGCTGACCACGGCCGTCTGGACGGCGGCATTGGCCTCCATGAGCCTGGCCACCAACGCGAAGGGGGCGGCGTCCGGCAGTTCCCGGTCCACCACGACCAGGGTCGGCGGCTCCGCCCCGACCCTGGCCAGGGCCGCCTGTCCGTCCGGGGCAAAGGACACGTCCGCCTCCTCCCGGGCCAGGGCCGGGGCGACGTGGTAAAACGACTCGGGTCGGCCGGTGACGATGAGGATATCCATGCGCTGCCTTCCTATGCGTTTTTGCCGCAGCACGACCCCGGCCCGGCGCACCCGGCCTGCCCGGGCCGGGACCCGCAGCAACCGTGATCGGCCGGTCCGGGCAAGCGCGCTCCCGCCTTGCCCGTCAGCGTGCTGGTGGGCGACACGCGCTTTTCCGCCGCCTGTCCGCATTGCGGACAGGCCAGTCCCTCGCCGGCCCGTCGGGTGATCACCTCGCCCTCATAGCCGCAGGCCGGGCAGGCGATATCGTAGATCGGCATGCGTTGCCTCCGTCCTTCCCGGCTCAGGCCTGGCCGCCGCCGCAGGTCTGGTTTTGGGAAAAGGGGACCAGGCCGCCGGCCAGGAAGGCGTCCACCGCTTCCCGGACCGAGGCGGCGTCGCCGCCGTGGTAGACCTTGATGCCGACCTGCCGGAATCCCATGAGCGGGCGCAGGCCCATGCCGCCGGCCAGCAGCACGTTCACGCCGTTTTGGGACAGGTGGTTGACCGGGGCCATGCACCCGCCCTGGGTGTGGGGCACGTTGGGCAGGGTCTCGATCGCGGTGACCTGGCCGCCGGACACGTCCACCACGGTGTAGCAGTCGCAGTGGCCGAAGTGCGCGCCCAGGACGCAGTCCAGGCCGCCGGGCAGGGTTGCGGGAATGGCGATGCGGTAGGTTTCCATGGCTGATTCCTTATGAGAGTGGCCGGGGTTGCGCCCCGGCGAGGTTGCAAACGGCCTCCCACAGCCCGGCCACCAGGCCGGACAGGGGGCCGCCGTATTCGGGCAGGGTCAGCTTGCGCACCATGGCCCGGGTCACGTCCGGGTGGTGGGGCAGGCGTCCGAGCAGCGCGTGGCCCCGCGAGGCGCAGAAGGCTTCGATGCCCGCGGCCTCCCGGGGGTTGAGGTCCGCCTTGTTGATGACGACCCCGACCGGAACCCGGAACCGGCCGCACAGGTCGGCCACGCGCTCGAGGTCGTGGGAGCCCGACGGCGTCGGCTCGGTCACCAGCACGGCCAGGGTCGCCCCGGACAGGGAGCTGATGACCGGACAGGCGATGCCGGGCGCGCCGTCGCACAGGACGAGGTCGCGGCCGCTGTCCCTGGCCAGGCTCCGGGCCCGGTTCTTGAGCAGCGCCACCAGCCGGCCGGAGTTTTCCGCGCCGGGATCGAGGCGGGCGTGGACGAACGGGCCGAAGCGGGTGTCGGACACGGCGTGGAAGCCGCAGCTGCACGGCAAAAACCCGATGGCCCGGCTCGGGCAGAGGACCACGCAGGTCTTGCACCCCTCGCACCGGCGCGGGTCGATGGCGCAGGTCCCCGCGTCCGTGGCGGACACGGCCTCGAACCGGCACAGGTCCAGGCATTGGCCGCAGCCGTCGCACCGGTCCGGGTCGACAACGGCCAGATGGCCGGAGACGAACGGTTCGGACACGGTATTGGCCGGCTCGAAAAGGATGTGCAGGTCCGGGGCGTCCACATCCAGGTCGCAGACCACCGCGCCTGCGGCCAGGGCGGCGAAGGCGGCGGTCAGGGAGGTCTTGCCGGCCCCGCCCTTGCCGGAGAGGACCACGATCTCACGCATGGCGAGCCTCCCCGGCCAGGCCGGCCACGGCCGCCGCCAATTCCAGAAACAGGCGGCGCAGGGCCGGGTCCGCGTCCGCGACCAGGCCGCCCCGGGCGTAGGTCGCGGCAATGGCCCGGTCGTCCGGGATTGCGGCCAGCACGGGAAGACGATGCTTGCGGCAGATGTCGCGGAGTTCGCTGTTGTCGCTGCCGGCCCGGTTGACCACCACGGCCATGGGTTTTCCCAGGGGGGCGAACGCCTCCACGGCGAGGGTGAAGTCGTGGAGGCCAAACGGCGTGGGCTCGGCCACCAGGACGATGCAGTCGGCCCAGTCCACGGCGGCCGTGGCCGGACAGCTCACGCCCGGCGGCGCGTCGCACAGGACGTCCGGGACGGCCTCCCGGGCCAGGCGTTCCGCCACCCGGCGGGTCACGGCCCGGATCAGCGGCGGGCTCATGGCCTCGCCCACGCGCAGCCGGCCGGACAAAAAGCCGATCGCCCCGGCCGCCCCTTCCTCGATGCGGCCGAGCTCGCGCGCGCCCGGGAAAATGGCCCCGGCGGGACAGACGGCCAGGCAGCCGCCGCAGCCGTGGCACATGTCGGCAAAGACCGTGGCGGTGTCGCCGAGGACGGCGACGGCGCCGAACTGGCAGAGGTCGTGACACTGGCCGCAGCCCGTGCAGGCGACGGCATCGACCACCGGGACCTCCAGGCAGGCGGGCCGGACGGTTTCGATCCGGGGCCGCAGGAACAGGTGGAGATTGGGCTCCTCCACGTCCAGGTCCACGGCCAGGACCGGCCGGCCGCAGGCTTCGGCCCAGACCGAGGCCAGGGAAGCGGACACGGTGGTCTTGCCCGTGCCGCCCTTGCCGCTGGCAATGGCCGCGATCATGGCCCTAGGCCTCCTTGGCGGCCCGGTACCGGGCCACGGCCTGGCCCACGGTCAGGCCTTCCATGCCTTCGACCACGGCCACGCCGGCGGCGGCCAGGGCGCCGGCCGCCTTGGGGCCGACCACGCCGGACAGAAGGACCCTGGCCCCGGCCGCGGCGATGCGCCGGGTGGCCTCGATGCCCGCGCCGTGGGCCATGGCCTGGGACCCGCCGTTGTCGAGATACCGGACCTGGCCGGCGGCATCGACGATGACGAAGCCGGCGGCCCGGCCGAAACGCGGGTCCACGGCGTCGTCCAGGGTCGGACCTTCGCTGCTGACGGCTATCACTTCAGACATGACAATTCCTCCACGGTTTCCTCCGACTCCCCTTTCGGGGGGGTCCGGGGGGCATCATG